>NZ_JBKEZO010000006.1:0-463512 GCF_053345135.1 Sphingomonas sp. M6A6_1c
CCCGCCAGGGAGTGCCGGGTTGAACGGCCCCCGGCCGTTCAAGGTCATGCCGGGGGCATGACCGACCCGGCACTGTGGCGCGGCGAAGCCGTGACGGAGCCGTCGCGGCGAAGCCGTGACGGAGCCGTGACGGAGGGGGAGGACACGGAAAAGACGTGTCGCTTACCGCCCCCTCCGTCATGCCTGCGGCATGCCACCTCCCCCTGGCGGGGGAGGATTTCTCTACGACGATGAATGTCGATCCCGCCTATTGCCCCCGCTCGAAAATACCGCCTGGCTCGACGTCCGCAGGCCGCGGTGACCACAACATCCCCTCACCACCGCACCACGTTCCGGTGACCAGAGAAGTCACCTCCCCCCGCCAGCATTCCCACCGCGACGAAACCGTCTGCGGAGGGCGCCCGTCACCGCCGGCATCACCCGCGCCGCAGCGAACCACGGATGCGCATCCCCGTCGCGCCGCACCGTCCACACCCCTCCGTCCGCAAAGGTCACCGCGACCCCGCCGGTCCGCCGCAGCATCGGCGCATCCAGCCTGAGCCAGCGCGGCCGGCATGCCCGCGGCAGGCGGCGTTCGCTCACCACCACATCCGCCCGCGCACAGGCCGTCGCCAGATCGTCGCGATCGACCGGATAAAGGCTGCGCGTCGCCAGCACCCGCCAGCGACGGCCACCCGCATCCACATCGACCGCACAGGCATCGCGCGTACACCGTGCCGCCGCCTGCTCGACGAGCAGCATCGCCGCGTCGGCGCCGCCGTTTTCGGCGAGCATGTCGCGCGTATAATCCCCGGCCCGGTCGCGCAGCAGCGCCAGCCCGCCACCGACGCGCACCGCCATATGCCGCCCGTCGCCCGTCACCAGCAGGTCGGGTGCGGGCGTCAGCCACGTCCAGCTCGCGCCGATGACGAGCGGCACGACGCCCAGCCGCCGCCACCGCGTCCGCCACAAGGCCAGCCACAATCCGCCCGCCACCATCAGCGCGAAGGCCGCCGCCGGCATTGACGGCAGGGCGAGCGACGATCCCGGCGCCGCGGCGACGGCATGGGCGAGGATCAGCAACAGGCGCAGGGCGATGTCGGTCGCCCACCACAAGGGCCCGCCGCAGCCCGCGGCGTCGAGCAGCAGGGCCAGCGCCTCCAGCGGCATCACCACGAAGGTGGTGAGCGGGATCGCGACGATGTTCGCCGCCGCGCCATAGAGGCCCGCCTTGTGGAAATGATAGACCGCGATCGGCATCAGCGCCGCCTCGACGACCAGCCCGGTGAGCAGCAGCGACGCCAACGACCGCAGCACGCGCGGCAACCGCCCCTCCTCGCGCGGCGCGAACCACGATTCGACCCGCGGATGCTCGTGCAGCGCGACGATCGCCGCGATCGCCGCGAACGACAGCTGGAAACTCGCGCCCGTCAGTGCCTCCGGCCAGGCGAGCAGCACCGTCATCGCCCCCGCGGCGACCAGCCGCAACGTCACCGCCTCACGGCCGAGCACCAGCGCCCCCAGCACCAGCAGCGATGCGACGCAGGAGCGGATCGTCGGCACCTGGCTGCCGGTGAGCCACGTATAGCCGATCGCCGCCAGCGCGCCCGCCGCCGCCGCGACCAAGGGCAACCGGACGCGGATCGCCAGCCACGGCCACAAGGCGAGCAGCCGCATCACCAGCAACATCGTCGCGCCGACCGCCGCGGTGATGTGCAACCCGCTCACCGACAACAGATGCGCGAGGCCCGCGCGACGCATCGCCTCCGAATCGTCCGGGGTGATCGCGCCCTCGTCGCCGGTCGCAAGCGCCGCTGCGATGCCGCCGCGGCTGCCGTCCAGCCTTGCGGTGATATGATCGGTCAGCCGCGCACGCAGGCCGCCGCCGGCCGGGGCGGGTCGGATCACCGTCACCGGCGCGAAGCCGCGCCCGGTCGCGCCGATGCCCGCGAACCATGCCACCTGTGCGAAATCATAGGCGCCGGGCACCGCGGCTGCGGGCGGCGGCATCAGCCGCGCGCGCAGCCGGACGACGGCGCCCGCCCCCAATCCCGCCGGTACGTCCGCCACCGCGAGGTTGACGCGCAGCCGGGATGGCAGCCCCTGGCCGGCATCGCTGCGGATCGTCAGCCGCATCAGTCCGCGCGCGGTCAACGGCTCGGCCCGCTCGACGCTGCCGCGCATCGCCGCCACGACGGGGCGCGCCAGCACCGGTTCGGCGACCCGCTCCGCCCGCCACCAGACCAACGCCAACCCGGCGGCGGTGGCGATCGCGCCGAGCGCCACCACCCGCGCGGCCCGGCCGCCACGCGCCAGCCCGGCCGCAGCGAACGCCAGCGCCGCGCACAGCAGCAGCGTCGTCGTCCACGCCCGCGGATCGGGCAGCACGAACCACGCGGCGATGCCGCCGCCGAACGCCACCGGCAGCCACAGCACCAGTTGATCGCGTTCGGCCTCCAGCCATTCTTCGATACCGGCGCGCAACCGATCCATGGGTCGGGGCATTTGAAGGGGCAGAAGCCGCGTGCTAGGGCCGGCCGCGGCCGATCCGGCCGTCACGTCACGAACCTCGGGAGCAAGCGCGGTTGAGCGCCACCAACGATAATCCTGCGACGATCGTCACGCGCTTCGCGCCGTCGCCGACCGGCTATCTGCATCTCGGCGGTGCGCGCACCGCGTTGTTCAACTGGCTCTTCGCGCGCCATCACGGCGGCAAATTCCTGCTGCGGATCGAGGATACCGATCGCGCCCGCTCCACCCAGCCGGCGATCGACGCGATCCTCGGCGGGCTCAGATGGCTCGGCCTCGACTGGGACGGCGATGCCGTCTTCCAGTTCGCCCGCGCCGACCGCCATGCCGAGGTCGCGCACCAAATGGTGACCAACGGCCACGCCTACCGCTGCTACATGACCGCCGAGGAGATCGCCGCGCAACGCGAGGCGGCGCAGGCGGCGAAGATGCCGCTGCGCATCCGCTCGCCGTGGCGCGACACCGATCCGGCGACCGCGCCGGCAGGCCAGCCCTTCGTCGTCCGCCTCAAGGCGCCGCGCGAGGGCGCGACGACGATCGAGGACCGCGTCCAGGGTTCGGTGACCGTCCAGAATGCCGAACTCGACGATCTCATCCTCCTGCGCTCCGACGGGACGCCGACGTATATGCTCGCGGTGGTGGTCGACGACCATGACATGGGCGTGACGCACGTCATCCGCGGTGACGACCATCTCAACAACGCCTTCCGCCAGCTGCCGATCTACAAGGCGAACGGATGGCCCGAGCCGGTCTATGCGCATATCCCGCTGATCCACGGCACCGACGGCGCGAAGCTGTCCAAGCGCCACGGCGCGGTCGGCATCGAGGCGTATCGCGACGAACTCGGCATTCTGCCCGAAGCGTTCGACAATTACCTGCTCCGGCTCGGCTGGGGCCATGGCGACGACGAGATCATCAGCCGCCACCAGGCGACCGAATGGTTCGACCTCGGCGGCGTCGGCAAAAGCCCGTCGCGCTTTGACCTCAAGAAGCTCGAGAACCTCAACGGCCATTACATCCGCGCCGCCGACGACGCGCGTCTCGCCGCGCTGATCGCGCCGATCGGCGGCTACGACGACATTGATCTGCTGACCCGCGCGATGCCGGTGCTGAAAGCCCGCGCCGCCAACCTCAACGAATTGAGCGAGGGTGCGCGCTTCCTGTTCGCGCAGCGCCCGCTCGACCTCGATCAGGCAGCTTCGGACCTGCTCGGTGGCACCGCACCCCAGCTTCTCGCTGCGCTGCACGCTGCGCTTGACGCGGTGCAGCAGTGGGATCAGGAGGCTCTCGAAGCAGCGGTACGGCAGGTCGCCGAGGCCCAGGGCGTCAAGCTCGGGCAGGTCGCCCAGCCGCTCCGCGCCGCTCTCACCGGGCGCAAGACATCGCCCGGCATCTTCGACGTGCTCGCGCTTCTCGGCAAAGAGGAAAGCCTCGGCCGAATCGCGGACCGAATGGCAGTCTGATAGGAAGGACAACGACATGACCGACGCCGCCCCGACATCCCCGGCCAAAGTTTCCGTGGACGGCAAGGAGTTCGACTATCCGGTCATGTCCGGCACGGTCGGCCCGGATGTCGTCGACATCCGCAAATTCTACGCCCAGACCGGCGACTTCACTTATGACCCCGGCTTCACCTCGACGGCGTCGTGCCAGTCGAAGCTGACCTATATCGACGGTGACGAAGGCGTTTTGCTGCACCGCGGCTATCCGATCGGCGAACTGGCGGAAAGCTCCAGCTTCATGGAGGTCGCCTATCTGCTGCTCAACGGCGAGCTGCCCGACCAGGGCGAGCTCGACCAGTTCAACCATACGATCACGCGCCACACGATGGTGCACGAGCAGCTCGCGACCTTCTTCCGCGGCTTCCGTCGCGATGCGCATCCGATGGCGATCCTGTGCGGCGTCGTCGGCGCGCTGTCGGCCTTCTACCACGATTCGACCGACATCCACGATCCGGTGCAGCGTACGATCGCCAGCCACCGCCTGATCGCCAAGATGCCGACGATCGCCGCGATGGCGTACAAGTACAGCGTCGGCCAGCCGTTCCTGTATCCGGACAATTCGCTCAGCTACACCGGCAACTTCCTGCGCATGACCTTCGGCGTGCCCGCCGAGCCCTATGAGGTCAATCCGGCGGTCGAGAAGGCGATGGATCGCATCTTCATCCTCCACGCCGATCACGAGCAGAATGCCTCGACCTCGACCGTGCGTCTCGCCGGCTCGTCGGGGGCCAATCCGTTTGCGTGCATGGCGGCGGGCATCGCCTGCCTGTGGGGTCCCGCGCATGGCGGCGCCAACGAGGCGGCGCTCAACATGCTGCGCGAGATCGGCACGCCCGAGCGTATCCCGGAGTTCATCGCCCGCGCCAAGGACAAGAACGATCCGTTCCGCCTGATGGGCTTCGGACATCGCGTGTACAAGAACTACGATCCGCGCGCGACGGTGATGCAAAAGACGGTGCGCGAGGTGTTCGACGCGCTCAAGGTCAACGATCCGCTGTTCGACACCGCGCTGCGGCTCGAGGAGCTGGCGCTCAGCGACGATTACTTCATCGAGAAGAAGCTGTTCCCGAACGTTGATTTCTATTCGGGCGTGATCCTGTCGGCGATCGGCTTCCCGACGTCGATGTTCACTGTCCTCTTCGCGCTCGCCCGCACCGTTGGCTGGGTCGCGCAGTGGAACGAGATGATCACCGATCCCGACCAGAAGATCGGCCGTCCGCGCCAGCTCTACACCGGCCCGACGCAGCGTAGCTACGTCCCGGTGGACCAGCGCTGATGCGCCGCGCCCGGCCGGTCCTCCTCTCCATCGGCGTCCTCATGGCGCTGATGGGGCTACTGTGGATCGGCCAGGGCCTGGGCTACATCCACTGGCCCGAATCGAGCTTCATGCTCGACCAGCGCCCCTGGGCCGACCGCGGCGTCGCGCTCGCGGTCGCGGGGCTACTGCTGATCCTAGTGACGCGGCGGATGCGGCGGTAGAAGTGTCGATCGCCTAATTCCTCCCCCGCCAGGGGGAGGGGGACCGTTCGGCGCCAGCCGAATGGTGGTGGGGGAGGAAAAGGCGGAAGCTTCACGAGCGGGCTTCCACCCTTTCCTCCCCCTCCGTCACGGCTTCGCCGCGCCACCTCCCCCTGGCGGGGGAGAACTATCGCGTATGGTTCCGCCGATTTCAAAACCTCCCCCGTCACCCCGACTTTGCGCCGGGGTCCCGCTTCTTCGGACGGTGCGAAGAAGCGGGGTGCCGGATTGAGTCCGGCATGACGGGGATGTAGGAGCCGTTGCCACGCTCCAACGGCCATATGCGATTGCCTCGCCCCAGCGGGAAAGATCCCCAATACGCCCTAAACCGGCAGCGACAGCGTGAATCGCGCGCCCTCCCCGGCGACGCTCTCCACGCCGAGATCGCCCCCCATCGCACGCGCCAGCCGGCGCGCGATGTAGAGGCCGAGGCCGTTGCCGCCCGCCTCGCTCGGATCGACGCGTTCGAATTTCTCGAAGATCCGCGCCTGATCCTCCGGTGCGATGCCCTTGCCCTGATCGGCGACGATGGCCTCGGCCATATCGCCATTGCGGCTGACGGTGACGCTGACCACGCCGCCCTCGGCAGAATAGCGCAGCGCATTGCCGATCAGATTGACCATGATCTGCAACGCCCTGCGGAAATCGCCCGACACCGGCACGCGCAGGTCCGGCAACGGCCGCGCTATCGCCACCCCGGCATTGGCGGCGCGTACCGACAGCAAACCGGCCGCGCGGCGGGCGACGTCGGCAAGGTCGATCGCCTCGGTCTCCAGCGTGAAATCGGCACGCTCGACCGCCTGCAGATCGACGAGGTCGTCGACCAGCCCGAGCAGATGGCGGCCGGCATTGGCGATATCCGATGCATAATCGACATAGTCGCGCTGCACCGGCCCTTCCGCCTCGGCGTGGATCGTATCGGCGTGCGCGATAATCCGTGCGAGCGGCGACCGCAACGCGCGATCGAGCCCCTCGGTAAAGTCGGTCGAGATCGTCGCCTCGACGGGAGCGGGCGCCGCCTCGGCGATGCGCGCCACCCCGGCAAGCCCGGCGAAATCGCCCGCGGCATCCTCCTTGACCGTCGCGGTCAACAGCATGCGCGTGTCGCCGCTGCGCAGCCGCGCGCGCTGCTCGTCGAACGGCCGCCGCCGCGCCACCGCCTCGAGGATCGGCAGGGCGCCGCTTTCGGTCGCATCGAGCGTGAACAGCGCGGTCAGCGGCTGGCCGAGCAGCGCCAGCGCGTCGAGCCCCAGCCGCCGCGCCGGATCGATCGAGACGAAGGTCAGCCGCAGGCCCGCATCGGTCTCCCACGACATCGCGCCATCCTCGATCACCGTCGCCAGCGGCCGTTCGGCGACGGGCTGCGGCCGCAACCCGCGCCACCCGCTCACCGACATGCGCACCCCCTCGCCCTCCGGCTGCACCCGCACCCAGAGTTCGAGGTCGGCGTCCTGATCGGCGACGGTCACCGATCGCGACACCAGGATGCCGAGTCGCCGCGCGAGCCGCACCACCGTCGCCAGTTGCGGGATCGCCAGCGCCGCGCCGATTGCGCCCCCCGCCTGATCGTTGAGCGCCGTCAGCGCCGGATCGGCGGCGATCAACCGCCCCTCGCCGTCGAGCGACGCGTGGCTCACCGGCATGTCGGGAATGCTGTCGACCCTCATCGCATGGCCTCGCGGGTCAGCGCCGCGATCGCCAGCCGCAGATCGTGGTGCAGCGTCAACGGCGCCAGCGCTGACCGCGCCGCCTCCGCGGACACCGCGACGATCACGTCGAGATCGTCGGCGAACGCCTCGATGTCGCGGCGCGGGTCGGCATCCGCCAGGGCCAAAGCGATCCGTGCGATCGCCGCGCGGTCCAGTCCCGCCGCACGCAACGCCAGCCACAGGCGGTCGCCCTCCGGCTCAAGGACGATCGTCCGCGCGCCCTCGAAGTCGAGATCGACCGCACGGCCGAGCACCGCGATGAACAATAGCAGCCGCCGGTCCCCCAGCGTCTCGATCAGCAATTCGCCGACCTCGTGCGGGCGCGCGTCGATCGCCGCCGCCAGCCGCACCGCGGCAGCCTCGGGCCGCTGCCCCTCGTCATGCGCGGCGAGATTGCGTTGCGCCGCCTCGACGATCGCGCGATCGACGCCGCCGTCCTCGCCGCCGGCCGCGACTTGCGCCTCGCGGATCGCCGCCGCGACCCACCAGACCAATTGATGATGCCGTTCGGCGGGCAGGATACCGGTCACCACGCCGCCCTGCTCCGCGGCCGCGCGTCGCCGCGTCTCCGCCGACAGCAGCGCGCGCGCCGCCGCGGCGACGACGCCGTCGTCGACCTCGGCGAGGCGGACCAGCAGGCTCGCCTGCTCGGGGGTCGCCGCACTGGGCGCAAGGCGCGCGGCGATCAGATCGCAGCGGACCTGTGCCAGCAATTCGTCGATCAGCAGCCGGTCGCGCAACAGGCCGGCGCGCGACAGCCGCCGCACCACGTCGTCATGTCCGGTAAGCAATTGCTCGGCCCGCGCTTCGGCGCCCCGTCCGGTCAGCATGCGTGCCGCGTGGCGGCGAATCTCGAGCTCGATACCCTGCACGACGCCGCTCAGCACCCGGCCGAGGGTCAGCCGCGTTTGCTCGTCGAGTCGCGCCTCTTCTGCGAGGAAGAAGTCCGTGATCGCTCCCGTCAGGCGCGCGTCCGCGCGCGCGGCGAGCCGGCGCGCTGCATTGATACGGGTGTCGAGCACATCCCGCTCCGTCTGTTCCGGTCCGACCGCCATGGCCTGACGCTACCTCTCTATCATTAAGACAGCGCTAAGGCTGACGCCGCAATCGTTCGATTGCAGCGGTCAAGGTGGCGCAGGCGTATACGGTGGCGAGGCCGAGCCCGGCGACCGGCGCGGCGACGATCGCGCCGAACCAGACGAGCATCAGATAAGCGGGTGCGCTGCCCCACCACGTCCGCCGCGGCCGGCGGCCGAGCGCACGTTCGCCGAGCACCGCGAGCAGGACGAGGCCGATCGCCAGTATCTCCGGCGCGCCGTCCGCCTGCACCTGCGCCGCCTGTCGACCATATACCAGCACCGCCAGCGCCGGCAGGCCACCGGCCAGCCCCTGCAACCAGCGCTCGACCGCAGGCTCGTCACGCAGGTCCGCCAGCGTCGCGGCGAGCGACAGGCCGAGCGTACCGAGCAGGGTCAGCAGCAGACCCGACCCCGGATAGACGATGGCGACCAGTGTCAGCCCCAGCAGCCCGACGACGCCGGCCCCCGCCGCCACCGCCGTCGCCGGGACCGCACGCGGGACGAGCAAGGGGATCACGGTACGTGCCAGCGGTGCGGTGACGAATCGCTCGAACCAGCCGCTCCGGCCGGAGATCATCGCCGCGAGCACCGTCCGCCCGCGCGCTTCCAGCGCGGCCGCCGCATGGCCGACGCCATGGCCGCCGCGGATCGCCTCCTGCGGCAGCAACAGGTGCACCGCATGCGCCTGCGAGGCGAGGCGGACGAGCGTCGACTGGACGTCGTAATCGCGCGGCATCGCGGCGAGCTCCGCGACCCGGCGCGGATCGAGCCGCGCGACGCCCGCCCATACCATGCCGCTGCCGACCCGCTCGTAGCCGAGCGTCGCCTGCTCCTCGGGCATCACCAGCAAGGCGTCGCCGCCGTCCCGCGCCATTACCGCCAGAGTCTCGGTCGTCGTCGTCAGGCCGTCGGCGAGCATCAGCACGCGGGCCAGCGGGTGCAGCTTCTCCGCCGCCTCGGCCGCGGTGCGCACGGTATCGACCGCGACGCCGCGCTTGCCGATCCGGCTGATCGCGCCGAGCAGCTCGGGCGTCAGGCGCGCGACGAGGATCACGATCTGCGACGCTCCCGCCGCGATCAGCAGCCGCGCCTGATATTCGATGAGCGTCACGCCGCCGAACGGCAGCGTCGCGGTCAGCATCGCGGGCCGATCGTCCGCGTCGTGCATGGCGAAGAGAAGGCCGGCGAGCATCCGGCCGCTGTTAGGCGGTGATGCCGCTCGTGCCTAGAGCCACGCGCGCTTTGTCGCGCCCGGCGTCAGAGTCGGTCGATCGACCGCCGCAGCTTGGCGAGCAGCGCCGCATCGTGCGGCAGTTCGGCCGCCTGCGTCGCGAGGGCCATCAGCCGCACCGCGCCGAAACTGGCCGCCAGCCCCTTCAGCCGCGCCGCCGCACCGCGCCATTCCTCGTCGTCGTGCGCCGCCTCCAGCGCCGCCAAGCCGCGCTGCGCGCTCTCGACGAACGCCATCCGCAACTCGGCGATCAACGCCGGTTCGTCACCCACCGCCGCGGCCAGCGCCGCATCGATCGCACCTGGATCATAAGCCATCGTCATCGTGTAGCGCCGCTCTGCTTAACCAAGTGTTGCGGTTTTGCTTTATGAGGGGGGCGAACACGGGTAGGTTCGCCAGCGAAGAACGGGGGTTCCATGATCATCGACATGCGGGCAGACAGCGCCACCAGCGACGCTTACGCCTCTGGTGAGCACGATCGGATCGGCGGCTATATGGCGGAAAACGATAGCGATTGGCAGACCGAGCCGCTCCCCTGGGCGGACGCGGCCGAGCCGGAGGCGCCCCGCTTCGCCTGGCTGGGACCGGTGCTCGCGATCGCGGTGTCGCTGCTCTGGCTGGGCGGCATGCTGTGGCTGGCGCGCGATCAGCTGCCGTTCCTGCTGCCCGTCGACCTCGTCCAGTTCATCGCCGCGCTCGCGGTCGTGCCGGTGCTGATCGGCATCGTCTACCTTCTCGCGATGCGGACCAGCCGGCGCGAGGCGCGGCGGTTCGGCGCCACCGCCGCGGCGATGCGTGCCGAGGCCGCCGGGCTCGAGCGCACCGTCGCGATGCTTTCGCACGCGCTCGACGGCAACCGCCGCCAGCTCGCCGAACAGGTCGCGACACTCAAAACCATGGGCGACACCGCCAGCGAACGCCTCACATCGGTCAGCCGCGGCATGGCCCAGCAAATCGACCAAGCGGAGGCCCACGCCTACGCCCTCTCTCAAGCCGCCACCGATGCGCAGCAGAGCCTCGGCGTGCTGCTCGCCTCCCTGCCGCGCGCGCAGGCCGATGTCGTGGATATCCAGCATCTGCTCGACGACACCGGACTTGCCGCGAGCGAACATGCCGCGGCGCTGTCGGCGCAGCTCACCGCGCTCGCCGAGCGCGGCCGCGAGGCGGAGCACGTCACGGGCAGCGCGGCGCAGAAGCTCGCCGCGCATATCGCCCGCATGGAGGCGACCAGCGAAACCGCGAGCGCGCGGCTCGAAGCCGTCACCGGCAGCATGTCGGGTGCGGTCGACGGTCTGCTCGACCGTACCGCCGATGCAGTGGACGAGGCGCGCAAGGGCATCGCCGTCCAGGGCGAGGCGATGCTGGCGATGCTGCGCGTCAACCAGGCCGCGCTCGACAGCGCCGCGCGCGACAGCGTCGACGCGCTCACCGATCGGGTCGCGGGGCTGGAGGACGTGATCGATCGCGTCACCCTGCGGCTGCACGACCAGCGGATGGCGAGCGAAGAATTGCTCGCCGGGCTCGACGGCAGCATCGGGCAGGTCGAAACGCGTCTCGATCAGCTGCACGTCCACGGCGTCGAACGATCGCAGATGCTCGCCGCGTCGATCAGCGCGCTCGGCGGCTCCGCCGATGCGATGACCGAGGCGTTGCGCGCCGGCGACACGATGGCATCCCGGACGATCACCACCACCGAATCGCTGCTGATCGCGCTCGATGCCGCGGCGCGCGAGATCGACGAGACGCTGCCCGAGGCGCTTGCCCGCCTCGATACCAAGGTCCTCGCCAGCAAGCAGGTCGTCGTCGCCGCCAAGCCCGAACTGCTGGCGCTCGTCGCTGCCGCGGAAAGCACGCACGAGGCGATCGAGGCGATCGCCGGCGTCATCTCCGAACAGAGCGGCACGCTGGATCAGCTCTCGGGCACCTTGCTCCAGACGCTCAGCGAGGGGCGCGCCAAGGCGGATGCGCTCGGCATGATGGTCGACGAGACGATCGAGCGCACGCACCGCTTCGCCGAGGACGCCGCGCCGCGGCTGGTCGACGCCTTGCTCCGCGTCCGCGAGACCGCGACGGTCGCCGCCGACAAGGCCCGCGAGACGCTGTCGACCGTCATTCCCGATGCCGCCGCGCAATGGGAGCAGGCGAGCGCCGACGCGATGCGCCGCGCCACCGGCGATACCGTCGAGCGTCAGGTCCGCGCCATCGCCGATGCGACCGGCGAAGCGGTCGAGGCCGCTACCCGCGCGACCGAACGGCTCTCCGCGCAGGTCCGCCAGATCCTCGAACAGACCGCGCTGGTCGAAACGAAGATCGATCAGGCGCGTAGCGAACGCGACGAGGCGGAACACGACACCTTCGCCCGTCGCGCATCGCTGCTGATCGAATCGCTCCACTCGGCCTCGATCGACATCACCAAGGCGTTCGCGCCCGAAATCTCGGACAGCGCCTGGGCGGCCTATCTCAAGGGCGACCGCGGTGTCTTCACCCGCCGCGCCGTCCGCGTGCTCGACCCCACCGACGCCCGCGATATCGCCCGGCTGTACGACGACGACGAGACGTTCCGCGAGGCGGTCAATCGCTACATCCACGATTTCGAGAGCATGTTGCGTAACATCCTCGCCCAGCGCGACGGCTCGCCGCTCAGCGTGACGTTGCTGTCGTCCGACATGGGCAAATTGTACGTCGCCCTGGCGCAGGCGATCGAACGGCTGCGCTAGGATCGGGCACGGCGATCAGTTGATCGTCGTACGCTCCGGAGAGGATCGATCGTCGGTGAGATCGTCGATCGCCATCGCGATGCGCGCGGCGATATGGTCGCGACCCTCCTCGTCCATCAGGTCGAGCGCGCGGGTCAGCAGATCGAGCGTCTGAAGGCAGGTCAGGTTCACGCGCACGCCTTCCACGATCGGGCGACCCCATCGGCCGCCCTCTTCGCAGGCAATATCAGATGATGGTCGTGGAAAGCTGGCGTCCGGGTGACATCGACGTCATCTCGGCCGCTCACACCGCGTTATAGACCGCCTCGCGGTTGAAGAGGTCGAGCATCTGCGGCGTGACCCAGCCGAAGCGGTAATTGGCGAAGAACAGGCCGAACAGCAAGGTCGCGACGATCGTCACGCGGATCGCCAGCCGGCCCAGTTGAAACTCGTGCGGGGCGCTCTCGGCCTGGCCGGCGACATAGTCGCCCCCCGCCTCGCGCGTCGTGCGGACGCCCCAAGGCAGGACCAGGAATACCGAGAACGCCCAGAACAGGACGTAGATCGCGAGTACCGACGTCCAGCGCATCGAGGATCAGGCCTCGACGATCAGCACGTCGACGATCGGCTTCTTGCCGGTCCAGCGCGTCGCGACGCGGCGTACGGCCAGCCGGATGTCCTCGCGGCGACGATCGATCTCGCGCTTCTGCCCCTTCATCGCCTCGAACGCCGCCTCGGCGGCATCCTCGACGAAGGCGGCACGGTCCTCTTCGACCGGCACGCCCTGGACTCGGATCTGCGGCCGGCCGAGCGCCCGCCCGTCGCGACCGATCGCGACCGCGACCGAAATCTGGCCGTTGATCGCCAACCGGCGCCGCTCGTTGATCGTCGATCCGTCCGCCGGCAGGATCACGTCGCCGTCGAGCACCAGCCGGCCGACGCCGGCATTGCCGATCTTCTCGACCTTGCCCGGCAGCAGCCGCAGGATGTCGCCGTCGCTCTGCACGATCGACTGCGGCACGCCTTCGCTCAGCGCGAAACGGGCATGCTCCATCATGTGGCGCATTTCGCCGTGCACGGGGATCAGCACCTCGGGGCGGATCCACTTGTACATCTGCGCCAGCTCGGGGCGGCCGGGGTGACCGGAGACGTGGACGTGCGCCTGACGCTCGGTGATCATCACCACGCCCTTGCCGGCGAGCGTGTTCTGGATCTTGCCGATCGCCACCTCGTTGCCGGGGATCTGCTTGGACGAGAAGATCACCGTATCGCCGAGGTCGAGCTTGATCGTATGCGATCCGTCGGCGACGCGGGCCAGCGCGGCGCGCGGCTCGCCCTGGCCGCCGGTGGCGACGATCAGCACCTTGTTCTTGGGCAGGCGCATCGCTGTCTCGGGATCGACCGTCTCGGGGAAGTCGCCGAGATAGCCGGTCGCGCGTGCGACCTTGAGGATCCGGTCGAGCGAGCGGCCGGTGACGCACAATTTGCGTCCGGTCTCGCGGGCGACCTGCCCCAGCGTGTGCAGCCGCGCCGCATTCGAGGCGAAGGTGGTGACGAGCACCCGGCCCTTGGCCTTGGCGACCTGTTCGGCGAGACCGACCCGCACCGATGCCTCCGACCCGGATGCGTCCTTGTTGAAGACGTTGGTCGAATCGCAGACGAGCACGTCGACGCCGGCATCGCCGATGCGGCTGAGCTGTTCCGGGCTGGTCGGCTTGCCGATCACCGGGGTGGGATCGAGCTTCCAGTCGCCGGTGTGGAAGACGCGGCCCGCCTTGGTCTCGATGACGAGCGCATTGGGTTCGGGGATCGAGTGCGACAGCTCGATGAAGCTGACGCCGAACGGCCCGATCTGCACGCCGGCGATGCCGCCGTCCTTGCCCGGCTGGATAACGCGCAGCTTGACGCGATTGGCGTTGCCCTCTTCCTCCAGCTTGCCGCGGATCAGTCCGGCGGTGAACGGCGTCGCGTAGAGCGGCACGCCGAGGTCTTCGGCGAGATACGGCAGCGCGCCGATATGATCCTCATGCCCGTGGGTCAGCACGATGCCGACCAGATCGTCGATGCGATCCTCGATGAACGACAGGTCGGGCAGGACGAGGTCGATGCCGGGATAGGCCGCATCGGCGAAGGTCACGCCGCAATCGACCATCAGCCATTTGCCGGCGTGGCCATAGAGATTGACGTTCATGCCGATCTCGCCGGAGCCGCCGAGAGCACAGAAGAGAAGTTCGTTGGTCTTGGGAGTCATTTAGGTCTTTCAAAGAAATGGAGCGCCCGGCGGGCCGATGGATGGCGCGAGCGCGTCTCAGCCAATATGGGCGTTTTGGTACATGATCGCCAGCCCCTGTATCGTCAGGTCCGGCTCGATGACGTCGAACACGTCGGTATGCTGTTCGAACAGCGTGGCAAGGCCGCCGGTGGCGATCACCTTGACCGGGCGGCCGATCTCCGCCTTCATCCGTCCGACCAGCCCTTCGATCATCGCGATATAGCCCCAATAGATGCCGATGTTCATCTGATCGACGGTGTTGCGGCCGATCACGCTGCCGTTGTTCTTGGGCGCCTCGATCGCGATGCGCGGCAGCTTGGCGGCGGCGCTGACCAAAGCGTCGAGCGACAGGTTGATGCCAGGCGCGATGATCCCGCCCTTGTAGGCGCCCGAATAATCGCTCGCGTCGAAGGTCGTCGCGGTGCCGAAGTCGATCACGATCAGGTCGCCGTCGTGCAAAGCGTGCGCCGCGATCGTGTTGACCGCGCGATCGGCGCCGAGGCTCTGCGGCTCGTCGACGTCGAGGACGATGCCCCATTCGACCGGCGCGCGCCCGGCGATCAGCGCCTCGCTGCGGAAATACTTCTGCGCCAGCACCTGGAGATTGTGCAGCGCGCGGGGCACGACGGTGGCGATGATGACGGCGTCGATCTGGCTGCGGTCATAGCCTTCGAGCGCGAGCAATTGGCTGAGCCAGACGGCATATTCGTCCGCGGTGCGGCGCGGATCGGTGGCGATGCGCCAGCGCGCCTTGATCGTCCGCCCCTCGACCAGTGCGAAGACGACATTGGTATTGCCGGCATCCACCGCGAGCAGCATCGTCAATCCTTCAGGACAAAAACGTCGGCAGCGTGAATGACATGCCGTTCGCCCGACGCCAAGCGCAGGATGAGCGCGCCATCGGCGTCGAGCCCGTCGAACAGGCCGTCCTGCCTGCCGCCGTCGGGCAGCCGGACGGTGAGCGCGGTGCCGACCGGATGCGCCGCGGCGAGCCAGGCGTCGCGGATCGCGGCAAGCCCCTGCCCGCGCCAGACCGTCAGCCAGCGGCCGAACGCTTCGGCGAGCACGTCGAGGAACGCCTCCGCAGTCACCATTGCGCCGGCGGCGGCGAGGCTGGTGGTCGCGCGGTCGGGAAGATCGGGGTGGTGCGCCAGGTTGACGCCGATGCCGACCACCACCGCATCCTCGCTGCGTTCGAGCAGGATGCCCGACAGCTTGGCGTCGCCGAGCAACAGGTCGTTGGGCCATTTGAGCTGCGCCGCGTCGGGCAGGAAGACGCCGACCGCCCGGTGCAGCGCCACCGCGGCGACCAGCGCCAGCGTCGCAGGTGCAGGATCGGCGGGACGCAGGCGGACCAGCGTGCTGGCGTAGAGATTGCCGGGCTCGGACACCCATTGGCGGCCGAGGCGCCCCTTGCCCGCGGTCTGGCGGTCGGCGCGGAGCCAGAGCCCCTCCTCGGCGCCTTGGCGCGCGAGGAGGCGCATGTCGGCGTTGGTCGAGCCCGTCTCGGCGACGGTCCGGATCGTCAAATCGCCGGGAACAGCGCGCGGGCGGCGGCCATCGTCCAGCCGCCGAGCAGCGGGATCGCGAGATAGCCGAGCGGCGAGACGAAGGCGGCGGTGAGTACGATCAGCCCGCCCTCGACCGGGTTGTTGCCCTTGGGGAAGGCTGGCGCCGGCTCGTCGAAATACATCGTCTTGACGACGCGGAGGTAATAATAGGCACCGATCGTCGAGGCGGCGATACCGATCACCGCGAGCGGGAACAGACCGGCGCGCACCGCAGCGTCGAACACCGCAAACTTCGCATAAAAGCCGAACAGCGGCGGGATGCCGGCGAGGCTGAACATGAAGATGGCGAGTGCTGCCGCCAGTCCCGGGCGGGTGCGCGACATGCCGGACAAAGCCGCGATGCTTTCGACGGGTTGGCCATCATCGTCGCGCATCTGCAGGACGATCAGGAACGAACCCAGCGTCATCGCGATATAGATCGTCATATAGATCAACACGCCCGACACGCCTTCCGGCGTACCAGCGGCGAGACCGACCAGCGCGAAGCCAACGTTGTTGATCGACGAATAAGCGAGCAGCCGCTTGATGTTGGTCTGGCCGATCGCCGCCACCGCACCGAGGATGATCGAGGCGAGCGCGGCGAAGATCACGATCTGGCGCCATTGATCGGTCGCCGGACCCATCGCCTCGACCGCGACGCGGACCGCGAGCCCCATCGCCGCCACCTTGGGCGCCGACGCGAAGAAGGCGGTGACCGGTGTCGGCGCGCCCTCGTAGACGTCGGGCGTCCACATATGGAACGGTACCGCCGAAATCTTGAACGCGATGCCGGCGAAGACGAAGACCAGTCCGAACAGCAGCCCGAGCGACCGCGGACCCGCATAGGCCGAGGCGATGCCGCTGAACAACGTGGTGCCCGAGAAGCCGTAGACCAGGCTGATGCCGTAGAGCAGGATGCCGCTCGCCAGCGCGCCGAGCACGAAATATTTGAGGCCCGCCTCGGCCGAACGCGTGTCGCGACGCATGAAGCTCGCGAGGACGTAGGCGGCAAGGCTCTGCAATTCGAGGCCGACATAGAGCGTCAGCATGTCGCTCGCCGACACCATCAGGCCCATGCCCGCCGCGGAGAGCAGGATCAGCACCGGATATTCCGGCCGCAGGTCGTCGCCCTGGGTCCGCTGGAAGAAATCGGGCGCCATGATGATCCCTACCGCCGCGGCGATGAAGATCAGCACCTTGGCGAAGGCGGCGAAGGCGTCGGCGCGATACAGGCCGTCGAACGCCGCCCCGCCGTAGCTGGCCGGGCCGAGCAAGGCGAGACAGGCGCCGGCGAGCACCGCGACCGCGGTCCACGAAATGGCACGCGTCGATGCCGATCCGCCCCAGGCGGACACCAGCATCAGGACGATGGCGCCCGCCCCGAGGATCACCTCGGGCAGGGTCATGGCGAGATTGGCGGCGTAATCCATCAGTGAGCAATTCCGTGGGCGGCAGGCGCCGTGGCGAGGGGCTTGCCGGCAGTCGGCTGGGAATCGGAGACCGGCGTCGCGCGATCGATGCGGGCGAGCAGCACGCCGACGTCCTTGCGCATCGGCGCCATGAAGCTCTCCGGATAGACGCCCATCCACAAGGCGACGGCGGCGATCGGGGCGAGCAGCCACAATTCGCGATGCGACAGATCCTGCATCTCGCGCACGTCGTCCGACTTGATCTCACCGAAGACGACGCGGCGATAGAGGTACAGCATATAGGCCGCGCCGAGGATGATGCTGGTCGTGCAGAGCAAGGCGATCCAGGTCGACACCTGATAGGTGCCCATCAGCGCCAGGAATTCCGCGACGAAGCCGCTGGTGCCCGGCAGGCCGATCGACGCCATGGTGAAGAACAGGAAGAACAAGGCGTAGCGCGGCATGTTGATCGCCAGGCCGCCGTAACGGCTGATCTCGCGCGTGTGCAGCCGGTCGTAGATGACGCCGACGCACAGGAACAGCGCGCCCGACACCAGACCATGGCTGAGCATCATGATCATCGCGCCCTCAATCCCCTGCCGGTTGAAGGCGAAGAGGCCGATGGTGACGATCGCCATATGCGCGACCGAGGAATAAGCGATCAGCTTCTTCATGTCGGACTGCACCAGCGCGACGAGCGAGGTGTAGATCACCGCCACCGCCGACAGGCCGAAGATCAGCCAGGTGAGTTGGCCCGACGCCTCGGGGAACATCGGCAGGCTGAAGCGCAGGAAGCCGTAGCCGCCGAGCTTGAGCAGCACGCCCGCCAGGATCACCGACCCCGCGGTCGGCGCCTGCACGTGCGCGTCGGGCAGCCAGGTGTGGACCGGCCACATCGGCATCTTCACCGCGAACGAGGCGAAGAAGGCGAGCCACAGCCAGGTCTGCACATGCGCCGGGAAATCATAGGCCTGCAAGGCGGGGATGCTCGACGTACCGGCGGTCTGCGCCATGTAGAGCATCGCGATCAGCATCAGCAGCGAGCCGAGCAAGGTGTAGAGGAAGAATTTGTACGAGGCGTAGATGCGGTTCGCCCCGCCCCAGATGCCGATGATGAGATACATCGGGATCAGCCCTGCCTCGAAGAACAGGTAGAAGAGGAACAGATCCTGCGCCGCGAAGGTGCCGATCATCAGCGTTTCGGTGAGCAGGAACGCCGCCATATATTCGGGCACGCGATTGGTGACCGAACGCCAGCTCGCGCCGATGCAGATCGGCATCAGGAACACGCTGAGCATGATCAGCATCAGCGCGAAGCCGTCGATGCCGAGGTCCCAGCGGAAGAAGCCGAACGACGGGCCGTGCTCGACGAACTGCCATTGTGCACCGCCGATGTCGTAATTGGCCCACAGCAGGATGCCGAGCGCCAGATCGACGAAGGTGGCGGCCAGCGCCAGCATGCGGGCGGTGGCGGCGGGAACGAACAGGCAGGCGATCGCCGCAAGCGCGGGGATCAGCAGCATGATCGAGAGGATGGGCAGCCCGGTCACTGTGCGATCGCCCAGGTGACGACGGCGGTCAAACCGATCAGCATGACGAAGGCATAGGTATAGACATATCCGTTCTGGAGCCGGCCCGCGAGCCGGCTGGAGAGCTGCACCACCCAAGCCGAGCCGTTCGGCCCGAACCGGTCGATCGTCTGTTCGTCACCGCGATGCCACAGCAGACGGCCGATGGCGAAGGCGGGGCGGACGAAGATCAGGTGATAGAGTTCGTCGAAATAATATTTGTGGACGAGGAAGCGGTACAGGATGCGGAACTGGTCCGCGACCGCCGCCGGGAAGCTCGGCGCCTTGATATAGGCGTACCAGGCGGTGAACAGGCCGAGCAGCATCGCGATCGTCGCCGACAATTTGATCGGCACCGGCACCTCGTGCATCGCGTGCATCAGATGTTCGCGGAACGCGATGTCGCCCTTCCAGAACATCTCGCCCGCATCGGGTTCGATGAAATAGCGGTGGAAGACGAAGCCCGCCGCGATCGCGCCGATCGACAGGATGACGAGCGGCACCAGCATCGGCCACGGGCTTTCGTGCGGGTGATAGCCGCCGGTCCCCGCGGGCAGATCCTGCTGCGACGCGCCGTGCGTCGACGGACGATCGCCGCTGTCCTCGGCCTGCGCCGGGTTGCCGTGCGCCTCGTCGGCGTGGTGCGCGTCGTGGCCGTGGGCGTGATGCGCATCGTTACCATGCGCGTCGTGCGCATGATCGTCGTGGCCGTGGCCGTGCGCATCGTGCAGCGCGTGCTGGATATGCTCCGACGCGGCCCAGCGCGGCGTACCCCAGAAGGTGAGGAACATCAGGCGCCACGAATAGAAACTCGTGATCAGCGCGACGAGCACGCCGACGAACCACACACCGGGCTCGCCCGCCGCCCAGCCGGCCTCGATGATCGCGTCCTTCGAATGGAAGCCCGCGAACCCGATGCCGAGCGGATTGCCGAACACCGCCGGCAGGCCGACGCCGGTGATCGCTAGCGTCCCCATCATCATGCCCCAGAAGGTCAGCGGGATGCTTTTACGCAGGCCGCCGTAATAGCGCATGTCCTGTTCGTGGTGCATCGCATGGATCACCGAACCGGCACCGAGGAACAGCAGCGCCTTGAAGAACGCGTGCGTGAACAGGTGGAACATCGCCGCGCCATAGGCGCCGACGCCCGCGGCGAAGAACATGTAGCCGAGCTGCGAACAGGTCGAATAAGCGATGACGCGCTTGATGTCGGTCTGCACCATGCCGACGGTCGCGGCGAACAGGCAGGTCGCGGCACCGACCGTCATCACGACGTGCAGCGCGGTCGGCGACATTTCGAACATCGGCGACAGGCGGCAGACCATGAAGACGCCGGCGGTGACCATCGTCGCCGCGTGGATCAGCGCCGACACCGGGGTCGGGCCTTCCATCGCGTCGGGCAGCCAGGTGTGCAGGCCGAGCTGCGCCGACTTGCCCATCGCGCCGACGAACAGCAGCAGGCAGAGCACCGTCATTGTATCGGCGCGCATGCCGAGGAAGCCGATCGTCGAGCCCGCCATCGTCGGCGCGGCGGCGAGGATCGCCGGGATCGAAACGGTGCCGAACACCAGGAAGGTGCCGAAGATGCCGAGCATGAAGCCGAGATCGCCGACGCGGTTGACGACGAACGCCTTGATCGCGGCGGCATTGGCCGACGGTTTGCGGAACCAGAAGCCGATCAGCAGATACGAGGCGAGACCGACGCCCTCCCAGCCGAAGAACATCTGAACCAGCGTATCCGCGGTGACGAGCATCAGCATCGCGAAGGTGAACAGCGACAGATAGGCGAAGAAGCGCGGCTGGTCCGGGTCCTCGCTCATATAGCCCCAGCTATAGAGGTGGACGAGCGCCGAGACGCTGGTGATCACCACCAGCATGACCGCGGTGAGCTGGTCGACGCGCAGCGACCAGTCGACCGCCATGTCGCCGCTGACGATCCATTTGAGCACCGGCACGACGGTCGCGCTGTTGGTGCCGGCGAGGAAGCCGAGGAAGATCGGCCAGCTCAGCAGGCACGAGGCGAACAATGCGCCGGTGGTGATCGCCTTGGCGGGCACGAACCCGATCGCCTTGTTGCCGAGGCCGGCGACCACCGCCGCCAGCAGCGGCAGGAACACGATGAAGAGGATGGAGGTCACCGGTATTTAGCCCTTCATCCGATTGACGTCGTCGACCGCGATCGTGCCGCGGCCACGGAAATAGATCACCAGGATCGCCAGCCCGATCGCCGCCTCGCCGGCGGCGACGGTCAGCACGAACATCGCGAACACCTGCCCGACGAGATCGTGGAGATAGGCGGAGAAGGCGACGAGGTTGAGGTTCACCGCGAGCAGGATCAGCTCGATCGCCATCAGGATGACGATCAGATTCTTCCGGTTGAGGAAGATGCCGAGCACGCCCATCGTGAACAGGATCGCCGCCACGACCAGATAATGCGTCAACCCAATCACAACTGGACCCCCTCGCCGACCGGCGGCTGGACGTTGCGCGTCGCATCCTGTGGACGGCGCGCATTCTGGCGGCTGATATTCTGGCCGCGGACGCCGCCACGCTGGCGATGCGTCAGCACGATCGCGCCGATCATCGCGACGAGCAGGACGAAGCCCGCCGCCTCGAACACGAAGAGATAGCGCGTATACAGCAGCTGCCCCATCGCCTGGATGTTGGGCACGTCGCCATCGATCGGCGCGATGCGGCGGCTGATCTTGAGGCCGCCGGCGCTCCAGGCGCCGATGCCGATCAGGATCTCCGCCGCCAGCGCGACGGCAAGCGCCAGGCCGAGCGCGGCATAACGCGCGACACCGGCGCGCAATTGCGCGACCTCGATGTCGAGCATCATCACCACGAACAGGAACAGCACCGCGACCGCACCGACATAGACGATGACGAGGAGCATCGCGATGAACTCCGCCCCGACGAGCACCATCAGCCCCGCCGCGTTGAAGAAGGCGAGGATCAGCCACATCACCGAATGGACCGGATTGCGCGACGAAATCGTCATCGCCCCCGAACCGATCACGATGATCGCGAAGAGATAAAAGGCTATGGCCTGGATCACGAGTTGGTCGGCCCCCTAAGCCCGGAATCGAATGCGGCGCGCATTAACGGTATGGCGCATCGGCGGCAAGGTTCGCGGCGATCGCGCTTTCCCAGCGGTCGCCATTGTCGAGCAGCTTGGCCTTGTCGTAGATCAGCTCCTCGCGCGTCTCGGTCGAGAATTCGTAATTCGGACCCTCGACGATCGCATCGACCGGGCACGCCTCCTGGCACAGACCGCAATAGATGCACTTCGTCATGTCGATGTCGTAGCGCGTCGTGCGGCGGCTGCCGTCGTCGCGCGGTTCGGCCTCGATCGTGATCGCCTGCGCAGGGCAAACCGCCTCGCACAATTTGCACGCGATGCAGCGTTCCTCGCCATTGGGATAGCGGCGAAGCACATGCTCACCGCGGAACCGCGGGCTCACCGGGTTGCGCTCGTAGGGGTAGTTGATCGTCGCCTTGGGCTTGAAGAAATACTTCAGCGTGAGGGCGTGCGCCTTCACGAACTCCCACAAGGTGAACGACTTGATGATCTGTGCGACGCTCAAGAGCTCAATCCCGTCATTCGGTCGATCAGGACGACCAACACTCCGATACCGACGCCCATGAGCGCCCGGTCACGTAACGCCTGCGGCCGAAGGCCGCGGGCGATCATCCATTCGCTGGCCCGGCTCATCCGCCGACCGGCACGCGCATCAGCATCAGCACGCCCGACACCAGGAATACCCAGAACAGGGACAGCGGCAGGAACACCTTCCACCCCAGCCGCATCAGCTGGTCGTAGCGGTAGCGCGGCACGGTCGCCTTGACCCAGCTGAAGACGAAGAAGAAGAACAGCATCTTCGCGAACAGCCAGATGATCCCGGGCACGTAATAGAGCGGCGCCCAATCGATCGGCGGCAGCCAGCCGCCCCAGAAGAGCGTCGCGTTGAGCGCGCACATCAGCAGCACGTTGGCATATTCGCCGAGCCAGAAGAGTGCGAAGCTCATCGAGCTGTATTCGGTCTGATAACCGGCGACGAGCTCGCTCTCCGCCTCGGTCAGGTCGAACGGCGCGCGCTGCGTCTCGGCGAGGCTG
The DNA here is from genome assembly GCF_053345135.1 of Sphingomonas sp. M6A6_1c. NCBI lineage: Bacteria > Pseudomonadati > Pseudomonadota > Alphaproteobacteria > Sphingomonadales > Sphingomonadaceae > Sphingomonas > Sphingomonas sp. M6A6_1c. The sequence goes on from NZ_JBKEZO010000006.1 coordinate 23,160, forward strand.
GAGATGAAGAACATCACCGCCATCGGGAAGAGCAACGGGTTGATGCCGAACGCATTGATGTGGAGGTTGAGCGTACTGGTCTGCGCCAGGACGATGCCGCTGAGGTTGAACGTCCCCGCCCACATCACCACCGAGATCAGGATGAAGCCGATCGCGACTTCGTAGCTGACCATCTGCGCGGCCGCACGCAGCGCCGAGTAGAAGGGATATTTGGAGTTCGAAGCCCAGCCCGACAGAATCACCCCATAGACGCCGAGCGACGAGGCGGCGAGCACGTAGAGCAGGCCGACGTTGATGTCGGCGAGCACCACGCCCGCCCCGAACGGCACCACCGCCCAGACGATCAAGGCCACCGTGAAGGTGATGATCGGCGCGAGCAGGAACAAGGTCCGGTTCGCCGCGGCGGGGACGATCGTCTCCTGCAGGAAGACCTTGAGCCCGTCGGCGAACGACTGGAGCAGGCCGAACGGCCCGACGACGTTGGGACCGCGGCGCAGCGCCATCGCCGCCCAGATCTTGCGATCGGCGTAGATGATCATCGCCACCGCGAGCATCAGCGGCAGCGCGATGACGAGGATGCCGACGATCGTCGCGACGAACCACGCCCAGCCATAGGACATGCCGACGGTCGAGTTGAAGAAATCGGTCACTCCGCCGCCTCCGCGAACGTCTCGCCACGGACCAGTTCGGCCGAACAGCGCTGCATCGTCGGGGACGCGCGGCAAATGGCGTTGGTCAGATAGAAATCCTTGATCGGATAGCCGGTGAGGCTCCCCTGCCCCGCGCCATCGAGCGCCGGCGGGTTCCACTCGAAGCCGGCGAGCTGGCCGACGTGGCGCAGCGCGGGGACCTCGGCGGTCATCGCCTCGCGCAGCCCGGCGAGGCTGTCGAACGGCAGCGTGGCGCCGAGCACTTCGGACAGCGCACGGAAGATCGTCCAATCCTCGCGCGCATCGCCCGGTGCGAACACCGCGCGCTCGCCACGCTGGACGCGGCCTTCGAGATTGACCCAGGTGCCCGACTTCTCGGCATAGGTCACGCCCGGCAGGATGACGTCGGCATGATGCGCACCGGTGTCGCCGTGATGACCGACATAGACCTTGAACCCGCCGAACCTGGTGTAATCCACCTCGTCCGCGCCGAGGAAGAAGGTCACCGCCGCCTGCGACAGATCGGCGATGCCGCCCTTCTGCGCATAGCCGAGCATCAGCCCGCCCATCCGGCTCGCCGCCATATGGACGACGTTGAAGCCGTTCCAGCCGTCGCGGACCAGATTGAACTGCTTGGCGAAGGCAAGCGCCGCACCATGGCCGCCCTTGAGCGCGCCGCCACCGACGATGACCATCGGCTTGGCGGCATCGCCGAACAGCGTGGCAACCGCCTCCGGCAGATTGCCGAGCAGCGACAGATCGGCGCCCAGCCATTCGACCTTATAGGTCAGCTCGGTTTCCGGCCCGATCGCGAAGACCTTGGCGCCCTTCTTGATCGCCTTGCGAATGCGGGTGTTCACCAGCGGCGCTTCCCAGCGCAGATTGGTGCCGACCAGCAGGATCGCATCCGCCTCTTCGACGCCGGCGATCGTCGAGTTGAAATTGACCGCGGCAAGGCTCGACGTGTCATAGTCCATGCCCGTTTGCCGCCCTTCGAGCAGCGACGAGCCCAGCGTTCCGAGCAGCGCCTTGGCGGCGTACATCGTCTCGCAGTCGACCAGATCGCCCGCCACCGCGGCGACATTCGCGCCGGCAGCCTCGACCTTGGTCTTGATGACCGCGAACGCCTCGTCCCAGCTTACCGGGACGAGCTTGCCGTCGCGGCGAACGAAGGGGCGATCGAGGCGACGACGGACGAGGCCGTCGACATGGTGACGCGTCTTGTCGTGCGCCCATTCCTCGTTGACGTCCTCGTTGATGCGCGGGACGCAGCGCAGCACCTGACGGCCGCGGCTGTCGAGGCGGATGTTGGTGCCGACCGCATCCTGCACGTCGATCGTGAGCGTCTTCTTGAGCTCCCACGGCCGCGCTTCGTACGAATAGGGCTTAGAGGTCAGCGCGCCGACCGGGCAGAGATCGACGACATTGCCGCTCAGCTCGCTGGTCACCGCCTGTTCGAGATAGCTGGTGATCTGCATATCCTCGCCGCGATAGATCGCGCCGATCTCCTCGACCCCGGCGACCTCTTCGGCGAAGCGGACGCAGCGGGTGCACTGGATGCAGCGGGTCATGATCGTCTTGACGATCGGACCCATATATTTCTCGGTCACCGCCCGCTTGTTCTCGGTGTAGCGGCTATGGCCCTTGCCATAAGCGACCGACTGGTCCTGCAGATCGCATTCGCCGCCCTGATCGCAGATCGGGCAGTCGAGCGGATGGTTGATGAGCAGGAATTCCATCACGCCCTCGCGTGCGTTCTTCACCATCGGCGTGGTGGTGAACACTTCCTGATTGTCCGCCGCGGGCAACGCGCACGACGCCTGCGGCTTGGGCGGCCCCGGCTTCACCTCGACGAGGCACATGCGGCAATTGCCGGCGATCGACAGCCGCTCATGATAGCAGAAGCGCGGGATTTCCTTGCCCGCGGCTTCGCATGCCTGGAGGACCGTCGCGCCCTGCGGCACCTCGACCTCGATCCCGTCTACTTTCAGCTTGGGCATTATTCGGCAGCTTCCTGCATCGGCGTCAGATCGCCGCCGCTACGTTCGTTGATCCGGCGCTCCAGCTCGGGGCGGAAGTGCTTGATGAGTCCCTGGATTGGCCATGCCGCGGCATCGCCGAGCGCGCAGATCGTGTGACCTTCGACCTGCTTGGTGACCTGATGCAGCGTATCGATCTCGGCGATGTCGGCGTCGCCGGTGCGCAGCCGCTCCATCACCCGCCACATCCAGCCGGTGCCTTCGCGGCACGGCGTGCACTGGCCGCAGCTCTCATGCTTGTAGAAATAGGAGATGCGGCTGATCGCGCGGACGATATCGGTCGACTTGTCCATGACGATCACCGCGGCGGTGCCGAGGCCCGAGCCGACCGCCTTGAGGCCGTCGAAGTCCATCGGTGCGTCGATGATGTCCTTGGCCGGCACCAGCGGCACCGACGAGCCGCCCGGGATCACCGCGAGCAGATTGTCCCAGCCGCCGCGGATGCCGCCGCAATGCGTCTCGATCAGCTCGCGGAACGTCAGGCCCATCGCGTCCTCGACCACGCAGGGCTTATTCACATGCCCGCTGATCTGGTAGAGCTTGGTGCCCTTGTTGTTCTCGCGGCCGAAGCTCGAGAACCACGATGCCCCACGCCGCAGGATCGTCGGCGCGACCGCGATCGATTCGACGTTGTTGACCGTCGTCGGGCAGCCGTACAGCCCCGCGCCCGCCGGGAACGGCGGCTTGAGCCGCGGCTGGCCCTTCTTGCCCTCGAGGCTTTCGAGCATCGCGGTCTCTTCGCCGCAGATGTACGCGCCGGCGCCGCGATGGACGAAGACGTCGAAGTCATAGCCCGAACCGCTGGCGTTCTTGCCGATCAGCCCCTTGTCGTAAGCCTCTGCGACCGCCGCGAACAGCGTCTCCGCCTCGCGGATATATTCGCCGCGGATATAGATGTACGCGGCACGCGCGCGCATCGCATAACCGGCGATCAGCGCTCCCTCGATCAGCTTGTGCGGATCGTGGCGGATGATCTCGCGGTCCTTGCAAGATCCGGGCTCGGATTCGTCGGCGTTGATGACGAGGAAGTTCGGCCGGTCCGGCTTGGGTTCCTTGGGCATGAACGACCATTTGGTGCCGGTCGGGAAGCCCGCGCCGCCACGGCCGCGCAGTCCGCTCGCCTTGATGACGTCGATGATCGCGTCCTGGCCGAGCGCCATAAGCGCCTTGGTATTGTCCCAGTCGCCACGCTTCAGCGCGGCGTCCAGGTTCCACGGCTGGAACCCGTAGACGTTGGTGAAGATGCGGTCTTTATCGGCAAGCATCAGGCATGTCCGTCCACGAGATCAAGGCGCTGCTTAACCCGGCGCATGTCGCTCGACAGACCGTCGACGCCCTGCTGTACCGCAGCCAGATGGGTATCGATGCCGAGCAGGCGATGCTCCATCGCCGTCTGACGCAATTCCATATTGATCATCCGATCCTTCACATCGGACATATCACCGCGGATGCCACGGAGCATTTCGGTGATGAAGCGGGTATCTCCGACGGTCATGCCCACTCCTCCCGATAATCGTGGTTGGCGTCGACCATGGCGGTCAGCGACGTCGGGCCGCCCTCGGGGCAGCTCGTCTGGCGACCGATCGTCGAACCCGCCTTCGGCGTATTGCCATTGGCGAGCGCTTCCAGCACCGCGACGGTGCGATCGTAGTCGAGGTCTTCGTAATTGTCGTCGTTGATCTGGACCATCGGCGCATTGGCGCAGGTGCCCAGGCACTCGACCTCGGTCAGCGTGAACATGCCGTCCGGCGTCGTCCCGCCCTTGACCAGCCCGCGGTTCTTGCAGGCGGCGAGCACGTCGTCCGAACCACGCAGCATGCACGGCGTCGTGCCGCAGACCTGCACGTGATAGCGGCCGACCGGCGCGAGGTTGAACATCGTATAGAAGGTCGCGACCTCAAACACGCGCATATACGGCACGCCGATCGCCCTCGCGACGAATTCGATCACCGGCACGGGCAGCCAGCCCTGCGTCTGCGTCTCGGCCCCGACCTGGCGCTGCGCGAGGTCGAGGAACGGGATCGACGCGGACTGTTCGCGACCCTTCGGATAGCGCGCGAGGATCTCGTTCGCCTTCTTCTGGTTGTCTTCGTTCCAGGCAAAACCGCCCCAGCGGGCGCGGGTTTCGGCTTCGTCGGGGATCTGCGGTGCTTCAGCCATCAGCCGGCATCCCGCAGGTCGAGGCGGCGCTCGACGCGCGACAAGCGTTCGTCAAAGCGATCCATCCTACCGTTCAAGCCAACGACACTCGTCTGCAAGCTGAGCATATGCTCTTCCATCGCTGTCATGCGGACCTTCACGTCCTGCACATCGCCACGCAGGTCCTGAAGTCCTTCATCGATCCGGCGCAACCGCTCCAAGATCAGGTTTTCGACGTTGCCCGTCACCGGTCGCACTCACCGAACACGATGTCCATCGCACCGAGGATCGCGGTGGTGTCGGCCAGCATGTGGCCGCGGCTCATGAAGTCCATCGCTTGGAGATGGCTGAACGCGGTCGGCCGGATCTTGCAGCGATAGGGCTTGTTCGAGCCGTCGGAGACGAGGAACACGCCGAACTCGCCCTTGGGGCTCTCGGTCGCGACATACACTTCGCCGGCGGGGACGTGATAGCCCTCGGTATACAGCTTGAAGTGATGGATCAGCGCTTCCATCGACTGTTTCATCTCGGCGCGCTTGGGCGGCACCACCTTGCGGTCGGTCGAGGCGATCGGCCCCTCCGGCATGTCGCGCAGGCATTGCTTCATGATCCGCGCCGACTGGCGGACCTCCTCGACGCGCACCATGAAGCGATCGTAGCAATCGCCGCGCGTGCCGACGGGGATGTCGAACTCCATCCGGTCGTAGACGTCATAGGGCTGCGACTTGCGAAGATCCCAGGGGATGCCCGCGGCGCGGATCATCGGCCCCGAGAAGCCCCAGGCGATCGCATCCTCGCGGCTCACCGTCGCGATGTCGACATTGCGCTGCTTGAAGATGCGGTTATCGGCGACGAGGCTGATCGCATCCTCGAACAGGCGCGGCAGCCGCGTGTCGAGCCAGTCGGCGATATCGGTCAGCAGCTTGAGCGGCACGTCCTGATGGACGCCACCCGGCCGCATGTAATTGTGGTGCATGCGCGCGCCCGAGGCACGCTCGAGGAAATTGTAGCAATCCTCGCGGATCTCGAACATCCACAGGTTCGGCGTCATCGCGCCGACGTCCATCACGTGGCTGCCGAGGTTCAGCATGTGGTTGGAGATGCGGGTCAACTCGGCGAAGAAGACGCGCAGATACTGGGCGCGGATCGGCACCTCGATATCGAGCAATTTCTCGATCGCGAGCACGAACGTGTGCTCCATGCACATCGGTGAGCAATAATCGAGGCGATCGAAATAGGGGATCGCCTGCGCATAGGTCTTGTATTCGATCAGCTTCTCGGTGCCGCGATGGAGCAGGCCGACGTGCGGATCGATGCGCTCGATGATCTCGCCGTCCAGCTCCATCACCAGCCGCAGCACGCCGTGCGCAGCGGGATGCTGGGGACCGAAGTTGATCGTGTAATTCTGGATCGTGACGTCGCCCTCGGTCGGGTGCGCCGGGCTGGTGACGTGCATCAGCTCGTCGACATACGGATCGACGCTGGTGGTGGCGGGCGCGAGATGCGGGTCCTGGCTCACTGATTCTGTCCTCCGCCCTTGGTCGGCACGACGTCCGAATCCTTGGGCTTGTCCTGCGCCGCATTGCCCGGATCGGCGTCGCCGGCGCCGGTCTTGGCGGTGCCGGTCGTGTCGTTCTTGGCATAGGGCTCGCTGCCGGCCTTGGGCGCCTGCGTCGGCGAGCGCGCGGCATCGGCCTTGGCGATGTCGTCCGCCTTCAGCGGCGTCGGTGCGCCCTTCGCCTCGGGCAGCATGCCCTTCTCGTCGCCGGGCAGCACATAGGCCGCGCCCTCCCAGGGGCTCTGGAAGTCGAAGTTGCGGAAATCCTGCGCCAGCTTGACCGGCTCGTAGATCACGCGCTTGGCCTCTTCCGAATAGCGCATCTCGACGAAGCCCGAGAGCGGGAAGTCCTTGCGCTGCGGATGGCCGCGGAAGCCGTAATCGGTGAGGATGCGGCGCAGATCGGCATTGCCGGTGAACAGCACGCCGTACATGTCGTACACCTCGCGCTCGAGCCAGCCGGCGACCGGCCACAGGCCCGTCACCGACGGCACCGGCTTGACGTCGTCGGTGGCGACATGGACGTGCAACCGGTGGTTGCGGGTCAGCGAGAGCAGGCAATAGACCACTTCGAACCGCTCGGGGCGATCCGGATAGTCGACGCCGGCGATCTCCATCAACTGCTGATATTCGAGGCCGGGCGTATCGCGCAACTTGGCGAGCGCGTCGACGATCGCGGTCCGCTCGACGTAGAGCGCGACCTCGCCGACCTGATCGACCGCGTCGAGTAATGCCGTGCCGAGCGTCGCCCGGACGATCTCGATCGTCTCGCCGTTGAGGTTGGCGGCCCAAGCGGGAGCAGGCGCCCTCACCGTTCCACGCTCCCCTGGCGGCGGATCTTACGCTGCAACTGCATGATCCCGTATAGCAGCGCTTCCGCGGTCGGCGGGCAACCGGGGACGTAGATGTCCACCGGCACGACGCGATCGCAGCCGCGCACCACCGAATAGCTGTAATGGTAATAGCCGCCGCCATTGGCGCAGCTGCCCATCGACACGACGTATTTCGGCTCCGACATCTGGTCGTAGACCTTGCGGAGCGCCGGCGCCATCTTGTTGCACAACGTGCCGGCGACGATCATCACGTCGGACTGGCGCGGCGAGGCGCGCGGCGCGGCGCCGAAACGCTCGAGATCGTAGCGCGGCATGTTGACGTGGATCATCTCGACCGCGCAGCAGGCGAGACCGAAGGTCATCCACCACAGCGAGCCGGTACGCGCCCACTGGAACAGCTCCTCGGTCGAGGTGACGAGGAAGCCCTTGTCGTTGAGCTCGCCGTTGAGGCTATCGAAGAAACCTTGGTCGGGCGGCACCAGCGACGAGGCGGTCGCCGGGCGTTCGAGTTCGACAGGTCCGGACATAGGGGTCATTCCCAATCCAACGCTCCCTTTTTCCAGGCATAGACGAGGCCCAGGGCAAGCTCGCCGATGAAGATCATCATGGAGATCCATGCGGTCCAGCCGATGCTGAAAACCGATACTGCCCAAGGATATAGGAAGGCGGCTTCGAGATCGAAGATGATGAACAGGATGGCGATCAGATAAAAGCGCACGTCGAACTGGCTGCGCGGATCCTCGAAGGCGGGGAAGCCGCATTCATATTCCGACAGCTTCTGTTCGGTGGGCTTGTTGGTGCCGGTCAGCCGCGCGACGACCATGGGCAGGAACACGAACGTGCTCGACAGCGCCAGGGCGACACCCAGGAACAGCAGGATAGGCAGATATTGCGACAGATCGACCAAGGGGCTTCTCGCAGGTGCGAAGGATGTGGGGGTCGCTTTAGGCCCCCGGAGGGGTGCGGGCAAGGCCGCGGAGGCTGTGAGAATCACTCTCAATTGGTGGAGCGACGGTCAGCGACGTAGCCAAATTCCTCCCCCGCCAGGGGGAGGTGGCATGCCAAAGGCATGACGGAGGGGGAGGTAAGTGACACGTCTGTTCCGTGTCCTCCCCCTCCGTCACGGCTTCGCCGCGCCACAGTGCCGGGGGAGGAGTTGTCATACTCCCGAGCCAGAGGCCTATCCGGCTCAGCGCAGCGCGCCGGCGACCAGCTTGTGCAGCTTGACGTGGAGGCCGTCGTTGCCGGCGAGGAACTCGTTGCGCTCCATCGCCTTGTCCGCGCCGCGGAAGTCGGTGACGTAGCCGCCGGCTTCCTTGACGAGCAGCATGCCCGCCGCGGTGTCCCACGGCTTGAGGCCCGATTCCCAATAGCCGTCGAACCGGCCGGCAGCGACCCAGGCGAGATCGAGCGCCGCGGCGCCGAGCCGGCGGATGCCGGCGACTTCCGGCGCGATCGCACCGAAGATGCGGCTCCACTGGACGAAGTCGCCATGGCCGAGGAACGGGATGCCGGTGGCGATCAGCGCCTCGGACAGGTCGCGCCGTGCCGAGACGCGCAGCCGCTGGTCGGTGAGCCACGCGCCGCGCCCCTTTTCGGCCCAGAAGCTCTCGTCGGTGAGCGGCTGGTAGACGAGGCCGGTGGTGATCTCGCGCTTGCCCGACGGGGTCGGCTCCTCGACCGCGATCGAGATGGCGAAATGCGGGATGCCGTGGAGGAAGTTCGACGTGCCATCCAGCGGATCGATGATGAAGCGCGGCTTGTCGGGATCGCCCGCGACCTCGCCGCCCTCCTCCATCAGGAAGCCCCAGTCGGGACGGGCGCGGCGCAGCTCCTCGAACAAGGTCTGCTCGGCGCGCTTGTCGGCGATCGACACGAAGTCGGCCGGACCCTTGCGGCTGACCTGCAGGTGCGAGACCTCGTTGAAGTCGCGACGCAGCGCCGTGCCGGCCTTGCGGGCGGCGCGCTCGATGACGGTGAAGAGACCGGAATGGGAGGGCATGGGGATTTCTCTATACCCCTCTCCCACTTGGGAAAGGGAGGGGCCCGCCGCCGTCAGGCGGTGGGAGGGTGAGGTCGAAGGAAGGCCCTGCCCTCACCCGACCTCGCTACGCTCGGCCACCCTCTCCCGCAGGGAGAGGGATATCGGTCAATCCGCGCGGCGGACGTAGGTCTGTTCGTAGACGTCGACGACGATGCGGGTCCCCGCGCCGATATGGGGCGGGACCATGACGCGCACGCCATTGTCGAGGATCGCGGGCTTGTACGACGACGAGGCGGTCTGCCCCTTCACAACGGCATCGGCCTCGACGATCATCGCCTCGATCGTGCTCGGCAGTTCGACCGAGATCGGCTTTTCGTCGTAGAGTTCGAGCACCACGTCCATGCCGTCCTGCAGGAAGGCGGCGGCATCGCCGAGGATGCCGGCGTCGAGCGTGATCTGCTCGTAATTGTCCTTGTCCATGAAGGTCAGCGCGTCGCCGTCGCGGAACAGGAACTGGAAGTCCTTGGTATCGAGGCGGACGCGCTCGACCGTCTCGGCGGAGCGGAAGCGGACGTTGTTCTTGCGGCCGTCGATCAGGTTCTTCATCTCGACCTGCATGTACGCGCCGCCCTTGCCGGGCTGCGTGTGCTGGATCTTGACGGCGCGCCAGATGCCGCCCTCATATTCGATGATGTTGCCGGGACGGATGTCCACGCCGCTGATCTTCATGGATCTGAACCTATTGGAAAGAGCGAGATAGGCGCGCGGCTGGCGCGCGCCCGGTGGCGCCCCTTTACCGTCCCCGCGCGCGGGCGGCAAGCATGGGGTAGGGATCGACGTCCTCGCCCTGGTGCCAGCGCTCCGCCGGCTGCATCCGCTGCAGCCCGAAATGGAGGTGGTAATTGCCCGCGCCGGCATCGCCGGTATCGCCGACATAGCCGATCGGCTGACCGGCCTTGAGCACCTGCCCCTCGTGCAGGCCGGGGGCGTAACCGGCGAGATGGGCGTAATAATAGATCCAGCGCCGGTCGGGCGAGCGGACATAGGCGGTGGTCCCGCCGAGGTTGGACTGGAACAGTTTCTCGACCGTGCCGGGGGCGGCGGCGATCACCGGCGTGCCGGCGGCGGAGGGGATGTCGGTACCGTGATGGCCGCGGGTGCCGCCGCCCCGCGGGTCCATCCAGCTGTCGACGATCGTCTCGCGCCGCACGCCCGCGACGGGCACGGCAAGCGGCGCACCGTCCGCGGCGGCGGGCTCGCCGACCGCGACGTCGACGCGCGGCGTGCCGCGGGTGGCGGTGCCGACACTGGTCATCGCGGCGAAGGCGGCGCCGAGGACGAGGAGGACGGCGAGAATGGTCCAGCCGAGGCGGGTCATGCGCGGGGGCTAACCATCGGAAGTGGGGAGTACCTAATTCCTCCCCCGCCAGGGAGTGCCGGGTTGAACGGCCCCCGGCCGTTCAAGGTCATGCCGGGGGCATGACCGGCCCGGCACTGTGGCAGCGCGAAGCGCTGACGGAGGGGGAGGATACGGCGAAGTTGGTCGTATGCGGAAACGCCCCCTCCACCACCCGCTATGCGGGCGGTCCCCCTCCCCCGCTGAAGCGAGGGAGGAATTCTGCTCGCTTCCTCCGCCGTCACGCCTGGAACACCGCCTTGGTCCCCGGCTTCACCATCTGCGCCAAACGCGCGACGTCCCAGTTGGTCAGGCGGATGCAGCCGTGGCTTTCGGTGCGGCCGATCAGTTCGGGATGCGGGGTGCCGTGGATGCCGTAATGTTCCTTCGACAGATCGAGCCAGACGACGCCGACCGGGCCGTTCGGCCCCGGCGGCAGCATCTCCTTCTGGTCGCCCTTCTTGGCATCCCAGAACAAGGCCGGATTGTAGTGGAACTTGGGATTATAGTCGGCGCCGTAGATTTTCCACGTCCCGAGCGGCAAGGGATCGTGCTCCGACCCCATCGTCGCGCTGAACTGCGCGATCAATTTGTCGTCCTTGTCGAGGACGCGCAGCACCTTCTCCGATTTGTCGACGACGATATGGTCGGCGACCGGCTGGTTGGCGTCGACGTTGAGCATGTTGAGCGTCTGGCGCCAGTGATCGGGCAGCTTCGGGTCATAGGCGCGGCTCGCGGGCAGCGCGTTGGGGACGACGATCGTATTGCCGACCTTGAGCCGCGTGTCGGGCGAGTTGAGCGCGATCAGCACCGCGGGCTGGGTGTGGAACATCTCCGCCAGTTTCTCCATCGGCGTGGCATAGCCGAGGCTGGGGAGCTTGGCCTGTTCGCCGTAATCCTTCGGCAGCGGATTGTAATACGGCCCGGCCAGCGCCTCGCGAGTCAGCTCGAAACGCGCGGTGGGGCGCTTGGCGCGATAGGGGTAGAGCGCCTGCAACGTCGCCGCGTCGGGCTTGCCGGTGCGCGGCAGGCCCTTGGCCTCCTGGAAGCCCTTGAGCGCGGCGGTGAGCGACTGGCCGCCCTTGCCGTCGAGCACGCCGGGGCCGAAGCCGAGCGAGTCGAGAATCACCTGAACGTGGAGGATGTTGCGGTCGAGCGCCGGGGATGCCGGCTGCGGGACCGGCTGCACGACGGACTGCTGTGCGATCGTCGGGGCGGCGAGCGCGCCGCCCGCGAGCAGCGCAATAGCCAGAACCTTCTTCATATCGCCGTTCCCTTTAACCGTTACGCTTGTGGATCAAACGGTTCGGAACAGCTGTGGTTTCGTCGGCGGCGTTTTATCCTTTAGCGGTCGTGCTGCGTCCGCCGAAGCGCGGTGGCACCCACCTGCCCTTCGACGAACCCAGCGCGAACGCTCGCTTGCGGATCAGCCGCCGAGCACCTCGGCGAAGGCACGTACCGCGGCGGCTTCGTCGCCACCCCACACCGCGCCGGAGACGGCGAGGAAGTCCGCCCCCGCCGCGACGAGCGGCGGCGCGTTGACCGGCGTGATGCCGCCGATCGCGACGCTCGGCAGCTCGAACATCGATGCCCACCACGACAGGATCGACGGTTCGGGGTGGTGCTCGACCGCCTTGGTCGTCGTCGGGTAGAAGGCGCCGAACGCGACGTAATCCGCGCCGCGCTCGCCCGCTTCCATCGCGAGGTGGCGGCTGTCGTGGCAGCTCACGCCGACCTGCACCTCGGGGCCGAGCAGGTCGCGCGCCTCGCGCGGGTCGCCGTCGTCCTGGCCGAGGTGGACGCCGTCGGCGCCGAGCCGCTTGGCGAGCGCGATGCTGTCGTTGACGATGAACGCGACCTCATGGTCGGCGCAGATGCGCTGCAACGGCTCGGCGAGCTTGGCGGCGACATGCTGGTCGACATCCTTGACGCGGAACTGGAAGGCGGCGACCGGCCCGGCGTCGAGCGCGCGCGCCAGCCGGTCGGCGAAGGCGCCGCCGACGTCGAGCGGCGAGATCAGATAGAGCTGGCACGGCGGCCGGCGGTCGTTGCGCCGGAAGTTGGCGGCAAAGTCCGGGTCCAGCGGCCCGAGGGGATCGTCTTCGGTCATCCGCCAGCGCCTAGCGCCTTCCACGCGGCGGCGAAAGCCGCGGGATCGTCGAGCCGGTGCACGATCGTGGTGATGCCGCGCCGGCCGGGCAAGGGCGCGACCAGATCGACGACGAGATTGGGATAAGCGAGCAGCGCGAGATTGAGCACCGAACGCTGCTTCATCGCGGCACGCTCGATCGAGGGACGCAATCCCGCGATGGCGTGCAGCGGTAGGTCGACGCGGCGGATCGTGCCGACCTGCAGGACCAGCCGCTCGCGATCGAGCAGCACCGGACGGTGCTTCATCGCCAGCAGCGCCCGCACCAGCCAGACCAATCCGCCGAGCGTAAGGACGGACAGCGCCAGCGCGGCGGTGCGGCTCCACAAGGCGATCAGCAGGTGCGTGACCGCCATCTCGACCAGACCGACCGCGACGATCGCCCAGACCAGCGGGGCGACCGCGCGATGATAGGCGAAGCGCAGCGGCACGGTGACGGGTGCCGCGCCGGACGGATCGCGATCCGCGTCCGGTTCGGCGCCCGTCATCGGATCAGGCCGCCTCGCCCTTGTAGATGGCGATCAGCTTGCCGAGCATGTCGAGCGCGTCCTCGCGGCTGCGCTGGAAGGTGTTGCGGCCGATGATCGAGCCGTTGCCGCCGCCGGCGAGGATGTCGCGCGCGTCCTGATAGAGCGCATCGGTGCCCTTGGCCGCACCGCCCGAGAAGACGACGATGCGGCGGCCGGCGAAGCTCGCCTGGACGACGTGGCGGACGCGATCGGCCTGGTTGGACCAGTCGGTGCCCTCATAGACGCGCTTGGCCTCTTCCTGCTCGATATGCGCGGACGGCAGCTTCACCTTGATGATGTGCGCGCCGAGCAATGCCGCCATGTGCGCGGCATAGGCACCGACGTCGAGCGCCAGTTCGCCGTCCTTCGACAGCTTGCCGCCGCGCGGATAGCTCCAGATGACGGTGGCGATGCCGACCGACTTGGCCTCCTCGCTGAGCTCGCGGATCTCCTCCATCTGCTCGAAGATGCCGTCCGAGCCCGGATAGATGGTGAAGCCGATCGCGGCGCAGCCGAGGCGCAGCGCGTCGGAGACGCTGGCGGTCACCGCCTGGTCGATGCTGGTCGCCCAGCTGTTCGAACTGTTGAGCTTGAGGATCGTCGGGATTTGCCCGGCGAAGGTGTCCGCGCCCGCCTCGAGCGGCCCGAGCGGCGCGGCATAGGCCGACAGGCCGGCGTCGATCGCGATCTGGTAATGGTAATGCGGGTCGTAGGCCGGCGGGTTGACCGCGAAGGAGCGCGCCGGGCCGTGTTCGAAGCCCTGATCGACGGGCAGGATCACCAGCTTGCCGGTGCCGCCCAATTTGCCGTGCATCAGGATGCGGGCGAGGTTCGCCTTCACCGCGGGGCTGGTCGCTTCGTATTTGTCGAGGATCGTCTTGACGGCGGGGGTGACGTTGGTGGTCATGGGTCGGCTCCTTGGGTCGGATAGGGTCAGAGCATCAGCCAGCGGCGCAGCGCCTGGTCGATCTGCTCCATGCGGGTGGGACTGGCATGGCCGATCACCCGGGTGATCCGCTCGCGCGCGACGCTGGAGATGCGGTCGATCTGCACCTCGCATTCGGCGGTCAGGCCATTGTGCTCCCGCGGCGACATCACCACCCGGAACAAGGCCTCGCCGCCGATGACGTTGGTCAGCGGACACACGGTGATCGTCGCATGCGTCGCATTGAATAGGTCGGACTGGACGACGACGCAGGGACGCGCCGGTTCCCCGGCAGGCCCGTCGACCAGGGCGATGGCGCCGTGCGCTATCTCCACGCGGCGCCGTCCTGCCAGAACACGACGTCCTCGACCGAGGCGCGGGCGGAGGCGCGGGTCGACTGGCGGCGCGCCTCGCGGCGATAGGCGTCGTCGTGCAGATCGACGTAGCGGCGCACCGCCTCGCGTGCGATATCGCTCTTGCTGCGCCCCTGGGTGCGCGCAACCGCGGCAAGCCGCTCTTCCAATTCCGTATCGAGTCGTACGCCGAGCATGCCACCTGCCTGTTAAACGCGTTTAACATAGGCCGGACCCGTCGGGCGATCAACCGTTTAGGTCGGCGATATTGACGATGCCGCGGATGTCGTGATCAGTCGCCGTCGGGGGAGAGACGATCATGCGGCGGCTTCATCTGGCTTCGGCCATGGCACTGGCGACGGCGCCCCTGTTGGCGGCGGATGCGGCACCGCGATCCGGGCTGATCGGCAAGCCGGCGCCCGAATTCGAGCTGACGCTGATCGACGGCGGCAAGGTCAAGCTCGCCGACCTGCGCGGGCAGGTCGTCGTGCTCAACTTCTGGGCGACGTGGTGCGGGCCGTGCCGCCGCGAATTGCCGCTGCTCGACGGTTATTATCGCTTGCAGAAGCAGCACGGGCTGCGCGTCTTCGCGGTGGCGACCGAGGATTCGGTGCCGGCGCGGCTGATGAAGCCGCTGTTCGCGGCGATGGCGATCACGCCCACCAAGCGGGTCAAGGGCCGCTACGAGCTGATCGGCAATGCGGTGCCGACCAATTACGTCATCGATCGCGCGGGCGTCGTCCGCTATGCCAAGGCAGCGGCGTTCGATTTGGACGACCTCAACACGATCGTGACGCCGCTGCTGAACGAGACGCCGCCCGCCTGAGCGGCGCCCCTTCCGGCGTCAGCGGCCGATCAGCGCGGCGACGCCGGGCAGGTCCTTGCCTTCCATCCATTCGAGGAAGGCGCCGCCCGCGGTCGAGACGAAGGTGAAGCGGTCGGCGACCCCCGCCTGATTAAGCGCAGCGACGGTATCGCCGCCGCCGGCGACCGAGACGAGGCTGCCGTCCTGCGTCAGCGCCGCGGCGGTGCGCGCGAGGCTGACGGTCGCCACGTCGAACGGCGGCGTCTCGAACGCGCCCATCGGGCCGTTCCAGACGAGCGTGCGGCAATTCTTGAGCACGTCGCCCAATGCCTCGATCGCGCTGGGACCGACGTCGAGGATCATCTCGTCGGCGGCGACCTCATGGACGTTGACGGTGCGCACCGGCGGATTGGCGCGGAATTCCTTCGCCACCACGACGTCGTACGGCAGGTGGACGGTGCAATTGGCGCGGTCCGCGGCTTCGAGGATCTCCTCGGCGGTGCCGGTGAGGTCGTGCTCGCACAGCGACTTGCCGACGTTGACGCCGCGCGCGGCGAGGAAGGTGTTGGCCATGCCGCCGCCGATGATGAGGTGATCGACGCGGGTGACGAGATGCTTGAGCACGTCGAGCTTGGTCGACACCTTAGCACCGCCGACCACCGCGGCGACGGGATGTTCGGGATTGCCGAGCGCCTTTTCGAGCGCGTCGAGTTCGGCCTCCATCGCACGCCCGACGAAGGCGGGCAGCACATGGGCGAGGCCTTCGGTCGAGGCGTGCGCGCGATGCGCGGCGGAGAACGCGTCGTTGACGTAGAGGTCGCCGAGTTTTGCAAAGCGCTCAACGACTTGCGGGTCGTTCTTCTCTTCGCCACCGAAGAAGCGCGTGTTCTCCAGAATGGCGATGTCACCGGGCTGGAGCATCGCGACCGCATCCTCGGCGCCCTCCCAGTCGATGTAGCGGACCTCGCGGCCGAGCACATGGCTGTACGGCCGCGCCAGCATCGCCAGCGACATATCGGGGCTCGGCACCCCCTTGGGGCGGCCGAAATGCGCGAGGATCAGCACGATCGCGCCGCGGTCGGCGAGTTCGCTGACCGTCGGCAGCGTCGCGCGCAGCCGCGTATCGTCGGTCACCGCGCCATCCGCCATCGGCACGTTGAGGTCTTCGCGGACGAGCACGCGCCGGCCGCTGATCTCACCCATATCGTCGAGCGTCTTGAAGGCCTTGGTCACATCGTCTTCCTTCATAGGAGCAATTGTTGAGGCGGAATGATCGTCACCGCATCGCCAAGCGCGATCCGCCCGCCCGCCTTGACCCGCGTACAGGCGCCGCCGCGCCAGTCGGGGGTCAGCGCCGCTTCAAGCCCGGGCGCGACCGCCTCCATGCGGAAACAGGGATCGCATTCGACGGTAATCTCGAGCTCGACCGCGCCGATCCGGATCCGCGTCCCCGGCACCTGCGGAATGTCGATGCCGTCGAGCAGCAGATTCGCCCGTCGCTCCTGCCACGGGATCGTCTGACCGAGTTCGGCCATCGCCGCCTGCCAGTCGCCACGTTCCATCAGCGTCACCTGACGCCGGCCGCGGCCGTTGGGCTTGACCCGCCCGCGGCAATCGCCGTCGAGGCCGCCGTCGACGGTCACCTCGACCGTCTCCAGCACTTCCATCGGCGCCTTGGGACGCGCGCGCCGGGCGATACCGACCAGCACGCCGCCCACCGTCGCCATCGGCTTAGAGGAAGCTCGCCATCACGGTCGCGGTGTCGACCATGCGGTTGGAGAAGCCCCATTCGTTGTCGTACCAGCTGACGACGCGCACCAGCTTGCCGTCGAGCACCGCGGTTTCGAGGCTGTCGATCGTCGACGACTGCGGTGAATGCATCAGGTCGATCGAGACGAGCGGCTCGTCCGAATAGACCAGCACGCCCTTCAGCGGCCCGTCTTCCGACGCCGCCTTGAGGATCGCATTGACCTCGTCCTTGGTGGTGTCGCGCTTCGGCGTGAAGGTCAGGTCGATCAGGCTGACGTCGGGCACCGGCACGCGGATCGCCGAACCGTCCAGCTTGCCCTTGAGCTCGGGCAGCACCTCGCCGACCGCGCGGGCGGCGCCGGTGGTGGTCGGGATCATCGACATCGCGGCGGCGCGGGCGCGGCGCAGGTCCGGGTGGATCTGGTCGAGGATCTTCTGGTCGTTGGTATAAGCGTGGACGGTGGTCATCAGGCCGCGCTCGATGCCGATCGCGTCGTTGAGCACCTTGGCGACCGGCGCGAGGCAGTTGGTGGTGCACGAGGCGTTCGAGACGATCGTGTGCTCGGCGGTCAACTTGTCGTGGTTGACGCCATAGACGACGGTCAGGTCGACGCCCTTGCCGGGCGCCGAGATCAGCACCTTCTTGGCGCCGGCGTCGATATGCTTCTGGCAGGCGACGTTGTCGGTGAAGAAGCCGGTGCATTCGAGCACCAACTCGACACCCAGTTCCTTGTGCGGCAGATTGGCGGGATCGCGCTCTGCGGTGACGCGGATGCGCTTGCCGTCGATGACGAGGTCGTTGCCCTCCGCCGCGACGGTGCCGGGATATTTGCCGTGGACGCTGTCGCGGCTGAACAGCCAGGCGTTCGACTTGGCGTCGGCGAGATCGTTGATCGCGACGAGTTCCAGCTCGCCGGCGTTCCGCTCGATGATCGCGCGCGCCACGAGACGTCCGATGCGTCCGAAGCCGTTGATCGCAACCTTCACCGTCATCTGGTCTCTCCTCGCGTATGCATGAGCTGCGCGACGACATGGGGCCGCGCCGGGCGTGCCAGCCTTTGCGAGGCCGCGCCCCGGTCTGTCAACCGCGCGTGGCGTGCGCCGGGCCGATTGCGCGACGGGTTATGCCGGCTTGCCGCTCGTCACGGCCGCGCCTACGTCGCTCGCCATGTCCGACACTCCCAGTGCGGTCGATCGCATCGATGCCGCGATCGCCCGAATCGAATCCGCCATCGACGCTCGCGCCAGGGCCGGCGACGCGCTCGCCCGGCGTCATGCCGCGCTCAAGGCCCGGATGGCCGAGGCGGTGAGCGCGCTCGACGACGTCATCGCGCGCGGTTCGGCATCCTGATGGCGAATGTCACGCTGACGATCGGCTCCCGGCCGTTCACCGTCGCCTGCCGCGACGGCGAGGAAGCCCGGCTGCAACAGCTCGGCCGGATGCTCGACGAGCGCTGGCCCGCCGGCCTGCGCGCCGCCGCGAACATCCCCGGCGAGCGGGCGATGCTGTTCGTCGCGCTGATGCTGGCGGACGACCTCGACGAGATCCGGCAGCGCCCGCCCGAGGGCGCGGCGGTGAGCGAACCCGCGCTGGCGCGGATCGCCGACCGGCTGGAGGCGCTCGCCAACGCGCTGGAGCGCGATCCGGCGGGGTGAGGCGGGATACGTGGCCGCACCCATTGCCACCACCCCCGCGACGCACTAAGTCATGCCGTGGCGGGTTCTGCCCGGTACGAGCCTTACTTTATCCCTGAGGCTATTCATCATCCA
Organism: Sphingomonas sp. M6A6_1c; assembly: GCF_053345135.1. Classification (NCBI taxonomy): domain Bacteria; kingdom Pseudomonadati; phylum Pseudomonadota; class Alphaproteobacteria; order Sphingomonadales; family Sphingomonadaceae; genus Sphingomonas; species Sphingomonas sp. M6A6_1c. Next base: position 42,019 of record NZ_JBKEZO010000006.1, read on the forward strand.
AGGGGGCTGTCCCTGCTAGGACCCTGGTCCGAAGTATATGGTCCCCACCTGACGTTAACAGGCGTCGGCGGATACTTTGGCACACGGCCACGGCGGTCCCGCCACCCGCCCCTTCCCTCCTGCCCCGCGAACCGAGGCGATGACCGACAAGCTCGCCCTCCGCGCCCGCCTGCGGGCTGCCCGCGACGGCTTCGCGCGCGACCGGGCGATCGCGGTGCCGGACGCGTTCCGCGCGCGGCTGGCCGGCGCGCGCATCGTCGCCAGCTATCTGCCATTGGGCAGCGAGGCGGACCCCGCCCCGCTCGCCACCGCCGCGCGCGACGCCGGCTGCCGGCTCGTCCTGCCCCATGTCACCGGCCGTGACGCGCCGATGCGCTTTCTCGACTGGGACGACGGCACGCCGCTCGTCGCCGGACCCTACGGCCTGTTGCAGCCCCCCGCGGATGCCGCCGCGCTGCGGCCCGACATCGTGCTGACGCCGCTGCTCGGGTTCGACCGCGCCGGTCGCCGCCTGGGCCAGGGGGCGGGCTATTACGACCGCGCCTTCGCTTCGCTGCCCGACGCATGGCGCGTCGGCGTCGCCTGGTCGGTACAGCAGGTCGATGCCTGCCCCGCCGACCCGTGGGACGTGCCGCTGCACGCCATCGCTACCGAATCGGATTGGATCGTCCCATGACCCCCAGTTGGCGCAAACCCGCGGGCGTGCTGCTCATCCTCGTGCTGATCGGGCTGTGGTGCGCGATCATCGTCAGCGCGGCGGGGATCGTCGGCGGCTGGCCGTGGTGGCTGCAACTGCCCTTCTATCTCGTCACCGGCATCGTGTGGATCATGCCGATGCGGCCGCTGCTGCTCTGGATGGAAACCGGGCGCTGGCGATAGGGCGCTGGCCTTGGGATCGGGGGGGGCGGCATCCGTGAACCGGATGGCGCGAGTGACGGGGCTCGAACCCGCGACCTCCGGCGTGACAGGCCGGCGCTCTAACCAACTGAGCTACACCCGCGTGATACGCGGTCGGAGCAGATCGTCCGCCCGACCGGCGACGCGACATACTCCCGCATGTTCCGAAGACTTTCCCGTTCCCGAGGAGGGAATGGCGCGAGTGACGGGGCTCGAACCCGCGACCTCCGGCGTGACAGGCCGGCGCTCTAACCAACTGAGCTACACCCGCTGAAAGCGTTGAGGCGCGCCAACTAGGCGAGCGATCGGGGGGTGTCAATTGCCTATTCGCGCGCCGCGTCGCTGTCGTCCTCGTTGCGCTTCCGCCGGGCGCGCTCCTGCTGCACCAGCGTGCCGTGTTCGAACAGGAAGCCGGCGATGTCGGGCTTGCCCGCCGCGCCGAGCACGGTCTGGATGATGATCAGCAGCGGCACCGCGAGCAGCGCCCCCGCCGTCCCCCACACCCAGCCCCAGAAGCTGATCGAGACGAGGATCATCAGCGGGCTGATCGTCAGCCGGTGGCCGACGATCAGCGGCGTGATCGCATTGGCTTCGAGGAAATGGCAGCCGATCATCACCGCCGGCGGCAGCATCGCCACCCAGATGTCGGTGAAGGTCATCATCCCGCCGATCGCGAGCAGGAAGGCGGCGATGATCGGCCCGAAATAGGGGATGTAGTTGAGCAATGCGACGATCCCGCCCCACATCAACGGCGAGGGCATGCCGATGAAATAGAGCGCGCCGGCGACGACGCCGCCGAGCGTCAGGTTGATCAGCGTGATCGTGCCGAGATAGGCCGAGACGTCGTCGACGACGTCCTGGATCACCCGCGCGGTCGCCATCGCGCCGTCGAAGCTGGTGCGGCCGGTGATCGTCTTCTTGCGCATGCCGGTCCAGCCGGACAGGAAGAAGAAGACGATCAGGATGCCGAAGAAGAACTGGACGATCACCGTCGGCGCCGAGGTGGCGGCGAGTTCGAGGATCGAGCTGGGCGGCGCCACCGCGGCGGTCTGCGGCTGGCGCACCGGCGTGGAGGCGATCTGCCGGAACATCTTGTTCACCGACTTCTCCAGCGTCGAATAAAGGTCGAGCAACGGCGACAGATTGTGCTGGATGCGGCTGATCCGGCTGGGCAGCAGCTGGAAGAAGTCGGTCGCGGGCACGACGATCGCGGCGATCACGACGTTGACGATGATGAGGAAGACGAGGACGCAGAACAGCGCCGCGATCGCCGACGGGATGCGCCGCCGTTCGAGCCATTCGAGCACCGGCACCAGCGCGATCGCGATGACCAATGCGATGGTCAGCGGCATGAAGAATTCGGCGCCCGATTTCAGCGCGAACGGAATGCCGAGCGTCAGGCCGATGCCGGCGATCAGCGTCAGCGCGGCGAGCAGCCGGTCGCGACGCTGCGCGATCCGCCCGATCTCGCTCCGCGAATTCGGCATCAGGGGCGCGCCGAGTGCCACCTGTTCCTCGGGCGTGATCGGACTCGGAACGGGATTGGAAGCGTCGGCCATCCGACTGCTCTAGCGCATTTTCGGTCGCCGCCATCCTGCTTCTTGCGCGCCGTCAGGCAGCGGCAGCCACCCGGTCGGCGAACAGGTCCTTGAGCGTCGTCTTGAGGATCTTGCCGTTGGCATTGCGCGGCAGCGGCTCGGGCAGGAAGCGGATCGCGACCGGCACCTTGAACCCGGCGAGCCGGTCGCGGACGAAGGCCTGCAACTCCGCCTCGCTCGCGGTGCAGCCGGGGCACAGGTGGACGATCGCTGCGGGCTCCTCGCCGAGCGTGCGGTGCGGGATGCCGACCAGCGCGGCGTCGGTGACCGAGGGATGCGCGTAGAGGACGTTCTCGACCTCGATCGAATAGATGTTCTCGCCGCCCCTGATGATGATGTCCTTGGCGCGGTCGGCGATGAACAGGAACCCCTCCGGATCGATGCGGGCGATGTCGCCCGTGCGCACCCAGCCGTCGACGAAGGTCGCGGCGCTCTCGTCGGGGCGGTTCCAATAGCCCTTCACCACCATCGGCCCGCGCGCCCACAGTTCGCCCAACGTGTCCGGCGGCAGGACGGTGACGCCGTCCTCGGCGCGAACCTCGATATCGGCCGCGGCGACCGGCGCGCCGGCGCTGTCCGGGCGGGCGAGATAGTCCTCGCCGCTCAGCGAGGTCACCGTCGCGGTCGTCTCGGTCATGCCCCAGCCGTTGCCGGGCAGCGCGCCGAATTCGGCATGGATGCGGCGGACCAGCTCGGGCGCCGAGGGCGCGCCGCCGTAGGCGATCGAATCGAGCGACGACAGGTCGTAGCGGGCACGGTCGGGGTGTTCGAGCAATTGCCACGCGATCGTCGGCACGCCGCCGGTCATGTTGACCTTCTCGCGCTCGATGATCTCCAGCGCGCGGATCGTGTCCCATTTGCGCAGCAGCACCATCGCCGATCCGCTCGCGATCGTCCCCATCATCCCCGCCGAACAGCCGGTGACGTGGAACAGCGGGATCACGGTCAGCGAGACCCGCGGCGTCGGTTCGGGCGGCGTCTCGCCGCGGCGCAGGCAGGCGCGCGCCGCGGCATAGCCGCTCGACATCACGTTGGTCATGAAGTTGCGATGGGTGCCGATCGCCCCCTTGGGCGCGCCGGTGGTGCCGCTGGTGTAGAAGATCGTCGCCTCGTCGTCGGGCGCGAGCGCGGCGGCGGCGGGCAGGTCGGCGTCGGGCAGCATCGCCCAGTCGTGCGGCGTGCCGATCAGCGTCTCCAGCCCGATCGCGGCACCGAGCGGCGTCGTCGCGCGGGCGACGATGACATGGTGCAGCCCCGGCAGGTCGCCGTACAGCGCCGCGAGCCGGGCATGGCGCTCGCCGTCGACGATCAGCACGCACGCGCCGGAATCGCGCAGGCCATAGGTCAGCTCGGCGCCCGTCCACCACGCGTTGAGCGGCACGACGATCGCGCCGATCGATGCCGCCGCGAAGAAGGCGACGGGCCATTCGGGCAGGTTGCGCATCGCCAGCGCGACGCGGTCGCCGCGGCCGACGCCCAATTCGAGCAGTCGGGCCGCCAGCGCCGCGACGGCGCGATGATTGGCGTCGTAGCTGATCCGCTCGTCCTCGTGGATCACGAACAATCGCTCGCCATGCGCGCGACTCGCCTCGATCAGATGGCGCATCGTCGGTGGCGCGTTCTTCCACACCCGCGTCGGCACGCCGCCGATCGTCACCTCCTCCATCTCGAAGCGCGCACCCGGCGCGGTGAGCAGCGCCCGCACCTGCGGCATCGCCATCGCCGGCCAGCAGGCGGGCAGCGGCACGACGGGAGCGACGAGCGGATCGTTAGCCAAGGGAGCGTCCTTTCCACGATCGCTGCCACCGGCAAGCGACCTTTGCGTTTCGATGAAAGGTTACTGTTGATTCCGGCATCGCTCAAGGCGATATGGAGTCAAAGTTAGAAACCGGGGTATGGCAGAGAGATGACAGAGACGGTCCCGCCCAGCCACGGCTTCGCACCCGAGCGGCTCGCGGCGGTCGATGCCTTTGTGAAGGCGCGCTATCTCGACACCGGGCTGCTGCCGCACGCGCAATTGCTGATCGCGCGCGACGGCGAGATCGTCCATTTCTCGCATCAGGGGCCGGCCCGCGACGGCGGCGCGCCGGTGGACGAAGGCTCGCTGTTCCGCATCGCCTCGATGACCAAGCCGATCACCTCGATCGCGTTCATGATGCTGGTCGAGGCGGGGCTGGTCGCCGTCGATACACCGGTCCATCACGTGCTTTCCGAATTCGAGGGCGTCGGTATCTATCATAGCGGCGGTGGCGGCGTGCCGTTCGCCACCCGGCCGACGAACGCGCCGATGCGGATGCTCGACCTGCTGCGCCACACCGCCGGCCTCACCTACGGATTCCAGAACCGCTCCAACATCGATGCCGCCTATCGCGCGCTGAAAATCGAGCGCTGGCATGGCGATCTCGATCTCGACGGCTTCGTTGCCGCACTGGCCAGGCTGCCGCTCGAATTCTCGCCCGGCGAGGGGTGGAATTATTCGGTCGCCACCGACGTGCTCGGCGCGGTGGTCGAACGGGTGTCGGGGCAGCGGCTCGACGAGTTTTTCGCGACGCGCATCTTCGCGCCGCTCGGCATGCACGACACCTTCTTCCAGGTGCCCGCGGACAAGATCGACCGGCTGACCGATTGCCATGCGCTCGATGCGGATGGCCAGCGCGTGATCTACGACCGCGGCGCGGCGAGTGCGTGGAGCCGGCCGCCGCGACTGCTGTCGGGCGGCGGCGGGCTGGTGTCGAGCGCGTTCGACTATCATCGTTTCTGCCGGATGTGCGAGAATGGCGGGACGCTGGACGGCGTGCGCATCGTCGGGCGCAAGACGCTCGAACTGATGACGATGAACCATCTGCCCGGCGGCCAGGACCTCGCCGGCCTGTCGCGGTCGCTGTTCAGCGAAACGCAGAATGCCGGCACCGGCTTCGGCCTGGGCTTCGCGGTGACGCAGGACGTGGCGAAGACGATGATGCCCGGTTCGCGCGGCGAATATTATTGGGGCGGCATGTTCTCGACTGCCTTCTTCATCGATCCCGTCGAGCGATTGCACATGGTGTTCATGACGCAGTTCACGCCGTCGAGCCTCTATCCGATCCGCCGCGAGCTGAAGACGATGATCTACGCCGCGCTCAACTGACGATTAGCGAAGGACCGTTCCATGACTTCACCGATCCGCACCGAACGCCATGGCGAGGTGCTCGTCATCATATCCGACAATCCGCCGGTCAACGCGCTCGGCGCCGCGGTGCGGCAGGGCCTCGAGGCGGCGATCAAGGAAGGCGTCGCCGATGCGACGGTCGAGGCGATGGTGATCCGTTGCAATGGCCGCACCTTCTTCGCCGGCGCCGATATCACCGAATTCGGCAAGCCGATGGTCGAGCCCGGCCTGCCCGCCGTGGTCGACATGATCGAGGCTTCGACCAAGCCGGTGGTCGCGGCGATCCACGGCACCGCGCTCGGCGGCGGCTGCGAGGTGGCGCTGGGCTGTCATTATCGCGTCGCGGTGCCGTCGGCGAAGATCGGTACGCCCGAGGTGAAGCTCGGCCTGCTCCCCGGCGCGGGCGGCACGCAGCGGCTGCCGCGGATCGCCGGGGTGCGCGTCGCGCTCGAACTGACCGCCAAGGGCGATCCGATGCCGGCGAAGACGGCGCAGGCGGCTGGGCTGATCGACCGGATCGTCGGTGAGGACAGTCTGGAGGCCGATGCGATCGCCTTCGCGCGCGAGGTCAAGGCCAAGCGCCCGATCCCGCGCGCGTCCGAGCGCGAGGCGAAGCCCGATCCCGAGGCGGTCGCCGCGTTCCAGAAGGAGAATGCCCGCCGCTTCCGCGGCTTCGACGCCCCCGCCGCCAATATCGCCTGCGTCGTCAAGGCGACCGAAATGCCGTTTGCCGAGGGCATCGCCTTCGAGCGGCAGGAATTCATGCGGCTGATGATGGGCAACCAGTCCGCCGCGCAGCGCCACATCTTCTTCGCCGAACGGCAGGCCGCCAGGATCGACGACGTCCCCGCCGAGACGCCGCGGCGGCCGATCAGCCGCGTCGGCGTGATCGGTGCCGGCACGATGGGCGGCGGCATCTCGATGAACTTCCTGTCGGCCGGCATTCCCGTGACGATCGTCGAAATGCAGCAGGAGGCACTCGACCGCGGTACCGCGACGATCCGCCGCAACTACGAGGCGACCGCCGCCAAGGGGCGGATGAAGCCCGAACAGGTCGAGGCGGCGATGGCCGCGCTCACCCCGACGCTCGACTTTGACGCGCTGGGCGAGTGCGATCTCATCATCGAGGCGGTCTATGAGAATATGGAGGTGAAGCAGGAGATCTTCACCCGGCTCGACGGCATCGCCAAGCCCGGCGCGATCCTCGCCTCCAACACCTCCTATCTCGATATCGACGAGATCGCCGCCTGCACGGCGCGGCCGCAGGACGTCGTCGGCATGCACTTCTTCTCGCCGGCCAACGTCATGAAGCTGCTCGAGGTCGTGCGCGGCGCCAGGACCGCGCCCGACGTGCTCGCGACGGTCATGGACCTCGCCAAGAGGATCAGGAAGGTCGCGGTGGTCGCCGGGGTCACCTATGGCTTCATCGGCAACCGCATGCTGATGCCGCGCCAGGTCGAAGCGAACAAATTGCTGCTCGAAGGCGCAACGCCGGAGCAGATCGACCGCGTCCACGTCGCATTCGGCATGCCCATGGGCCCCTTCCAAATGGCCGACTTGGCCGGCGTCGATATCGGCTGGCACCGCGATCCCGGTCGGATCGAGAATATCCGCGACGCGCTCGCCGCCGAGGGGCGCTGGGGGCAGAAGAAACAGGCGGGCTTCTACGATTACGACGAGAAGCGGAACCCCACCCCCTCGTCCCGCGTCGCCGAGATCATCGACGAATGGCGGGCGAAGACCGACACGCCGCAGCATGACGTCACCGACGAGGAGATCATCGAGCGCACGCTCTACACGATGGTCAACGAGGGCGCGCTGATCCTCGAAGAGGGGATGGCGCAGCGCGGGTCCGACATCGATGTCGTGTGGATCTACGGTTACGGCTGGCCGGTCTATCGCGGCGGGCCGATGTTCTGGGCGAAGACCGAGGGCTATGACAAGGTCGTCGCCGGACTGGAGAAGCACGGCTTCCCGGTCGCCAGGAGCCTGAAGAGCGGCAGCATCAAGTAACAGTCCGTCACCCCGGTCCTAAGCCGGGGTCCCGCCAACTCTTGCCCGCGCGAAGCGGGACCCCGCCGCAAGCCGGGGTGACGAAAAGGGAATCTCGACATGACCGACACCGACCTCGATACCTTCCGCGCCGAAACCCGCGCCTGGCTGGCGGAGAATTGCCCGCCCGAGATGCGCGAGCCGGTCCGCGCCGATACCGACGTCTGCTGGGGCGGGCGCAATTTCAAACCGTCGTCCCCGGCGCAAAAGGACTGGCTCGACCGGATGGCGGCGCGCGGCTGGACCGTACCCGACTGGCCCAAGGCCTATGGCGGCGGTGGGCTATCGGCGGCGCAGACCAAGATCCTGCGCGAGGAGATGGCGGCGATCCGCGCGCGCAATCCGCTCAATTCGTTCGGCATCTCGATGCTCGGGCCGGCACTGCTCAAATATGGCACCGAAGAGCAGAAGCTCGAGCATCTGCCCAAGATCGCCCGCGGCGAGATCCGCTGGTGCCAGGGCTATTCCGAACCCAATGCCGGCTCCGACCTCGCCGGCCTCGCCGCCAGCGCCGAGGATGCGGGCGACCATTATATCGTCAACGGCCAGAAGGTGTGGACCAGCTACGCCGACAAGGCCGACTGGATCTTCTGCCTGGTGCGGACCAGCAAGGCATCGAAACAGGGCGGGATCAGCTTCGTGCTGTTCGACATGGCCTCGCCCGGCGTGTCGACCAAGCCGATCCTGCTGATCAGCGGCTATTCGCCCTTCTGCGAGACCTTCATGGACGACGTGAAGGTGCCCAAGGCGAACCGCATCCACGACGAGAACAAGGGCTGGGACGTCGCCAAATATCTGCTCGGCCACGAGCGCGAGATGATCTCGGGGATGGGGCTGGCGACCGGCGGGCGCAATCCGTTGGTCGAGGGCGCGATCGCGACGATCGGGCTCGATCATGACGGGCGGCTCGCCGATCCGGTGCTGCGCACGCAGATCGCTTTGTTCGAGGTGCGGGCAAAGGCATTCGCGGCGATGTCCGAACGGTTCATCGACGAGCTGAAGGCGGGGCGTGCGCATCCGGCGCAGCCGAGCATGATGAAATATGTCGGCACCGAGCTGAACAAGGATCGCTACGAATTGATGATGGCCTCGGGCGGCTCGGATGCGCTGGAATGGGAAAGCGAGCGTTCGCGTACCGGCGCGATGCCGCGCGCCTGGCTGCGCACCAAGGCCAATTCGATCGAGGGCGGGACGAGCGAGATCCAGCTCAACATCATCGCCAAGCGGATCCTGGAGCTGCCCGGCGCCTGATCCCCTTGTGCTCCTGCGCAGGCAGGAGCCCAAAGCCACAGAGCGGAACGCTGGGAACCCTGGGTTCCGGCTTCCGCTGGAACACGAAAGTTTCCCGATGCCCCTCTACCTCAACGACGAACAGACGATGCTCCGCGATACCGCGAAGGACTTCATCGCCGAACACGCCCCCGTCGGGCATTTGCGGTCCTTGCGCGACGGCAACGACCCGACCGGTTTCAGCCGCGACCTGTGGAAGCAGTTCGCTGAGATGGGGCTCAACGGCGTGCTGATCCCCGAGGATCAGGGCGGCCTCGGCCTTGGCCATGTCGAGGCGGGCGTGGTGCTGGAGGAGATCGGGCGCAACCTGTCCCCCTCCCCCTTCCTCGCCACCGCGGTCGCGGCGGTCGAGGCGCTGAAGGGTTCGGCGCAGGCCGAGCGCTGGTTCCCCGGCATCGTCGCCGGCGAGACGGTGGCGGCGCTGGCTATCGACGAGGGCGCCAAGCACCGCGACCGGATCGCGATGACCGCGGAACGCTCCGGCAACGGCTTCCGCCTGACCGGCGCCAAGCAGTTCGTCACCCATGGTCATGTCGCCGATCTGCTGATCGTCGCGGCGCGCACCGCGGGATCGCCCGACGATGCCGAGGGCGTCACGCTGTTCGCGGTACCGAAGGACGCCGCCAACCTCACCGCGACGCCCGAACGGCTGGCGGATTCGAGCCTCGCCGCGCGGATCGCGTTCGAGGGCGTCGAGGTCGATGCCGATGCGGTGATCGGCGAGGTCGATGGCGGTCGCGACCCGCTCGGCCGGTTGCTGCGCGCGGGGCGGACCGGCGCGGCGGCGGAACTGCTCGGCGTCGGCGGCGGCGCGATGGACATGACCGTCGGCTATCTCAAGGAGCGCAAGCAGTTCGGCGTCGCGATCGGCAGCTTCCAGGCGTTGCAGCATCGCGCCGCGCATCTCTATGCCGAGATGGAGGTGGCGCGCGCCGCGGTGCTCAAGGCGCAGCAATTGCTCGACACCGGCGCCGAGGCGGACGCCGCGGTATCGATCGCCAAGGCGATGACCGGCATGGCGACGACGCTCAGCGTGCAGGAGGGGATCCAGATGCACGGCGGCATCGGCATGACCGACGAATATGACATCGGCTTCTACATGAAGCGCGCGCGGGTGCTCGCCGAGATGTTCGGCGACGTCGGCTTCCACGCCGACCGGCTGGCGAAAGCGGCAGGCTATTGATGGGCGAGCGCACGCCGGAAGAGCTGGCGGCGATGCTCGTCACGCTGCTCGACGTCGAGGAGATCGATACCGATCTGTACCGCGGTTCGCGCCAGCCCGGCGGGCGCGGCCGGGTGTTCGGCGGGCAGGTGATCGCGCAGGCGTTGCAGGCAGCGCAGCGCTCGGTCGCGGGCAAGGACGCGCATTCGCTCCACGCCTATTTCATGCGTCCGGGCGACGAGAACTTCCCGATCATCTTCCAGGTGATGCGCGACTTCGACGGGCGCAGCTTCGCGACGCGGCGCGTCGTGGCGGTGCAGAAGGGCCAGCCGATCCTCAACCTCGCCGCCTCGTTCCAGACGGCGGAAGAGGGGCTGCACCACCAGGATGCGATGCCCGACGTGCCGGGTCCCGAGACGCTCAAGTCGGAACGCGAGCTGCGCCTCGCGATCGCGCATCAGGTACCCGAGAAATACCGCGACTTCTTCACCCGGCGGCAGAATGCGATCGAGATGCGACCGCTCTATCCGCGCAGCTGGTTCGCGCCGGAGAAGCGCGCGCCGAACAACGCCGCCTGGTTCCGCACCGCGGCGGGGATCGGCGACGATCCGGCGGTGCATCGCGCCGCGCTCGCCTACGCGTCCGACATGGCGCTGCTCGCGACCTCGATGATGCCGCACGGCGTCAACTGGCTGATGCCCGAGATGCAGACCGCCAGCCTCGACCATGCGCTGTGGATCCACGAACCGTTCCGCGCCGACGAATGGCTGCTCTACACCACCGACAGCCCCTGGGCGGGCCACGCCCGCGGGATGAACCGGGGGAGCATCTTCACGCAGGACGGCCGGCTGGTCGCGAGCACCGCGCAGGAGGGGCTGATCCGCCGGCGGGCGGGTTAATCCGGCGCGATGTCGGCCGCGGGGGGCATGCCGGGCTGGTGAATGCGGTAGAGAACGCGCTCGATACAGCCGGTATAGCCATGCGGCGAGGGCCTGAAGGTGACGTTGCGGATCATCGCCGTGGCGGCATCGCCGAAATCGGCGGACGGCTCGGCGGCGATCACCCGGATATTGCCGGTCTGCCCCCAGGAGGCGGCGTCGAAGGCGATGATGGCCCAGCCCTCGATGCTGCGCCGGTTGTAGGCCGTGGGATAGGATAGCTGCGGCTTGCGATCATAATCGTGTTCTCTGGGACAGGTCGCATCGACGGGCCGGACGCGGTCCTCCATCGGTGCCTCGGGCATGGGGAGCGTCGCCGGCGCCTTCCAATATGGGAAAAAGCATCCCGTCCGCACGCCCCGTTCGAAGCGCGAGGCGCCGACCGCGCGCAGCGCGGCGCGGTCCAATGCGGGCGCGCCGCTGCCCGCGACGAGATGTTGACGGACCGGCTTGCCGGCGCGATCGAGATCGTAACCGACCATCGCCCAACTGCGGTAGCCGGGCTGATCGGGCAGTGCCTTGAACGGCGGGAAGGCACGCAACAGCACCTCTGGCGCCGGATCGACACAGGTCGATCCCGCCGGGCGTATCCGGTCCCACACCGCACGTGGCGGCGTCGCGCCGGGCACCAAAGTATAGGCGATCAGATCGGCTACCGGCGCGTCGGCAACCGGTTCGCCCCGCGCGCTGAACGTCACGGTGCAGCGACGGCGCTCGCGTCCCGGCGTGAACCGGCTGGCGGCAAAGGCGGGCACCACGTCCTCCGCAAACGGCACATAGCCCGGCGTGGTCCGCGTGATCGACAGTGGCCGCCCGGTCGCGTCGATCCGGAAATCGAGCGTCACGGGCCGCGATGCGGCGGCGGAGAGCCAGCCCAGCGATCGCTGCGGGTCGGGCGGGCGGACGATGCGCTCCGCCGCCACGCCGTCGTTCGCTCCCCGGCACAGCGCCGGGCTCATCACCCAGCTTATCAGCGACTGTCCCCCCGGCGGCAGGGGCAGCGGGGCCAGATCACCGGGGGCGGCGGCAGCGAGTACGAACGTCGTGGCGATTGCGAGCATGCCGGCATCCTGATCCGCTATCGTTACGGCTGCAAGTCACTCATACCGCGGTCTTTCCATACTCCTGCCGCGTCACCGGATGGCTCGACGACAGGCCGCCGTCGACCGCGATCGCCTGGCCGTTGACGTAGCTGGCGTCGTCGGAGGCGAGGAACAGCGCGACCTTGGCCAGTTCCTCCGGCTGCGCGCCGCGACGCAACGGATTGAGGCGACCGATGCGATCCGCCTTGCCCGCGTCGCGGGCATAATCGAACACCGGCTGCGTCATCCCCGTCTCGGTGAGGCCGGGGCACAGCGCGTTGACGCGGACGTTGCTGCCGGAAAGCTGCTGCGCGGCGACCGCGGCGAGGTTGATGACGCCGGCCTTGGATGCCGAATACGCCGGCGAGCCCGCGCCGGAGCGGATGCCGGCGACGCTGGCGGTGAGCACGATCGCGCCGCTTCGCCCCGTCTCTTTGGCCCGTTCGGCGATGAGGGGCGCGGCATGTTTGATCGCGAGGAAGGGACCGATCAGATTGACGCGCAGCACCTCGGTGATCAGCGCGACGTCGGTGTCGAAGAGATTGGCCATGCCGCCCGAGATGCCGGCATTGGCGAACATCACGTCGAGCCCCCCGAACGCGTCGCGGGCGAGCGCGATCGTGCGGATCACGTCGGCCTCGTCGCCCGCGTCGATGCGGATCGCATGCGCGGTGCCGCCGGCGGCGGCGATCTGCGAGGCGGTCTCGTCGGCGCCTTCGGTGCGATCGGCGACGATGACGCGGCCGCCCTCCGCGGCGAAGAGCAGGGCCGCGGCGCGACCGATGCCGCTGCCCGCGCCGGTGACGATGATCGATCGGTCGGTGAAGCGGGTCATGGCGTCAGGCTCCTGCGGCTTGCGCGAAATGCCAGCTCGCCGCGGCGAGGCGATGGACCTGCGCCGCCGATCGCTCCGCCTGCGCGCTCGACGCGGTGCCGTCGACGATCCGCTTCTTGATGCCCTGGACGATGCCGGTCAGGCGGAAGAGGTTGTAGGCGAAATACCAATTGAGGTCGGGCACGCCGTCGCGCCCGGTGCGCGCGCAATAACGCTGCACCATCTCCTCGATCGTCGGGATGCCCGTCTCCGGCCCGGTCTGCCCCTTAACGCCCGATCGCCCCTCGGGCTCGGTCACCCAGCTCATCAGGAAATAGGAGAAATCGGCGAGCGGATCGCCGAGTGTCGACAGCTCCCAGTCGAGGACTGCGACGACCCGCGGCTCGGTGGCATGGAAGATCATATTGTCGATACGATAGTCGCCGTGGACGATCGACGTGCGCGTCTGCTCGGGAACGGTGCGCGGCAGGAAGGCGATGAGGCGTTCGACCTCTGGCATCGGCTCGGTCTCGCTGGCGCGATATTGCTTCGTCCAGCGTTCGACCTGCCGCGCGAAATAATTGCCGGGCTTGCCGTAATCGCCGAGGCCGGCGGCGACGTGATCGGTCGTGTGCAGGTCGGCGAGCGTATCGACCATCGCGTTGTAGAGGCCGGTGCGCTCGGCCGGGGCGTAATCGGGCAGCGTGCCGTCCCACAGGTTGCGGCCCTCGACCAGCGCCATGACGTAGAACATCGCACCGATCACGCTCTCGTCGGTGCACAGGCCATAAGGCCTGGCGACCGGAAAGCCGGTGGGGTGGAGGCCGGCGATCAGCCGATATTCGCGGTCGACCGCATGTGCGGATGGGAGCAGCACGCCGAACGGCTTGCGGCGCAGGACGTAGGCGCCCGACGGGCTGTCGATCCGATAGGTCGGGTTGGACTGGCCGCCGGCGAATTTGGCGTAGGTCAGCGGGCCGGTGAAGCCGGCGACATTCGCCTCCATCCAGGCGGTGAGACTGGCCTCGTCGAGGCGATCCTTGCCGGCGACGGGGATGGTGTCGGATGCGATGGTCATGATGCTCGGCTCCTCGCCGCCAAGACGGTGAAGGAAATGATCCTCACCCGAAGGTGATCACGGTGCGTGTCGCGTCGCCCTTGCGGAGTTCGGCGAAGGCGTGATTGATCCGGTCGAGCGGCAGGCGCTCGGCGATGATCGTGTCGAGATCGAGCGCGCCGCGCAGGTAGAAGTCGACGAGGCGCGGGATATCGACTGGGAAACGATTGCTCCCCATCAATCCGCCCTGCAGCCGCTTGCCGGACAGCAGGTCGATCGCCGACAGGCCGACCGTCTCGCCCGGCGGCAGCATGCCGAGGATCGTCGCGGTGCCGCCGCGGCGCAGCACCTTGACCGCGGTGGCGGCGCTCTGCGGACGGCCGACCGCCTCGATCGCGTGATGGACGCCGCCGCGGGTGATCTCGATCACCTCGTCGGCCGCGGTCGGGGACGCGGCGTCGATACTATGCGTCGCGCCGAGCTTTTCGGCGAGCGCGCGCTTTTCCGCCACCGGATCGAGCGCGATGATCCGCGCGGCGCCGGCGATCTTCGCGGCATTGACCGCGGCGAGGCCGATGCCGCCGCAGCCGACGACGCACACCGTCTCGCCCGGCGTCACGTCGGTGGTGTTGAACACCGCGCCCGCGCCGGTGGTCACCGCGCAGCCGAGCAAAGCGGCACGGTCGAGCGGCATGTCGCGATCGATCGCGACACAGGCATGTTCGTGGATCAGCATCTGTTCGGCATAGGCCGACAGGTTGAGCATCTGCGCGACCGGCCGGTCGCCGAGCATCAGCCGCGGCGGCGCGCCCCTGGGGCGGCGGACGGCGGCGTCGACGCACAGCGACATGCGGCCGGTGACGCAGAATTCGCATTGGCCGCAATAGGCCGACAGGCAGGTGACGACGTGATCGCCGACCTTGACCGTGCGCACCTCGCTGCCGATCGCCTCGACCACGCCGGCGGCCTCGTGACCGGGGATGGTGGGCAGCGCGTGCGGGTAGAGGCCATCGACGAAATGCAGGTCGGAACGACAGACGCCGACCGCGGCGGTGCGGATGAGCACTTCGTGCGCCGCGGGCGCCGCGACGGTGACGTCCTCGATGCTCAGCGGCTCTTTCGGTTGGAAGAGGATGGCGGCTTTCATGGGATGTTCCTTTCGCAATCAGCGGATCGCGCGCACCCTCACCCATCGCCGGCTCCGCCGGCTCTTCCCTCTCCCGCCGGGAGAGGGAGGGAGACGCGAAGCGTCGGAAGGGTGAGGGTGAGGTCGGTTACCGCGCCGGCCGCTCCGCCGCATAGTCCCCGTATTTGCCGAACTCGGCCCGGGCGATCGCGCGGTTGTGGACCTCGTCGGGGCCGTCGGCGAAGCGCAGCGTCCGCATCGCCGCCCAGGCATGGGCAAGGTGGAAATCCTGCGACACGCCGCCGCCGCCATGCGCCTGCACCGCATCGTCGAGGATCTGCAACGCCATGTTGGGCGCGGCGACCTTGATCATCGCGATCTCGACCTGCGCCGATTTGTTGCCCGCTCTGTCCATCATGTCCGCCGCCTTGAGGCAGAGCAGCCGCGTCATCTCGATATCGATGCGCGCCTTGGCGATCCGCTGTTCCCACACCGATTGATCGGCGATGCGCTTGCCGAAGGCGACGCGCGACAGCAGCCGCTTGGCCATCGCCTCGATCCCCGTCTCGGCGACGCCGATCGTGCGCATGCAATGGTGGATGCGCCCCGGCCCGAGCCGCCCCTGCGCGATCTCGAACCCCCTGCCCTCGCCGAGCAGCACGTTCTCCACCGGCACACGCACGTCCTTCATCACCACCTCGCCATGGCCGTGCGGCGCGTGGTCGTAGCCATAGACGCTGAGCATCCGTTCGATGGTGACGCCGGGCGCGTCCATCGGCACCAGGATCATGCTCTGCTGCGCGTGCCGCTTGGCCGTCGTATCGGTCTTGCCCATCACGATCGCGACCTTGCAGCGCGGATCGCCGACGCCGCTCGACCACCATTTGCGGCCGTTGATGACGTAATGGTCGCCCTCACGGACCATCGACGTCTCGATATTGGTCGCGTCGGACGAGGCGACCGCGGGTTCGGTCATCAGGAAGGCGGAACGGATCTCGCCGCGCATCAGCGGCCCGAGCCAGCGTTCCTTCTGCTCGCGGGTGCCGTAACGGTGGAACACCTCCATATTGCCGGTGTCCGGCGCGGAGCAATTGAACACCTCCGACGCCCAGTCGATCCTGCCCATCTCCTCGGCGCAGAGCGCATATTCCAGATTGCTGAGCTGCGTGCCCTCGAACGCGAAACTGTCGTCGACATGCGTCTGGCCCGAGTTCGGCGGCATGAAGAAATTCCACAGGCCCGCGGCCTTGGCCTTCTGCTTGCATTCTTCGATGACCGGGATCACCTTCCAGCGTTCGCCGGCATGCGCCTGTGCGTCATGCTCGGCCTGGCGCGGGCGGATCTCCTGGTCGATGAAGGTGCGCACCCGGTCGCGGAAATAGGTCTCGCGTTCGCTCAGCGTGAAGTCCATGCGCCTCTCTCCGACGTGTCTTTGGCGATGGTCTAGGCCGTACCGCACATTCGGTAAAGTGGTGTGACGCGGCGGGTCGCCGCTTTTCCACGCCTGATCGCATCGCCGAGAGAAAACACTGTTTCTTCTAAACCGGCATTGATAGACGGGTCGGATGGACCAGACGGAGGACGTGGGCAGCGCCGGCGCTGACGAGGAACAGGGCACGAAGCGTTTCCGCGCGAAACGCGACGCGATCCTGTCCGCCGCCGCCGAGGCGATCAACGAACAGAGCGCGAAGGGGATGACCTTCGCCGACGTGGCGCGGCGCGTCGGGCTCAACACCACCAGCGTCACTTATTATTTCAAGCGCAAGGAGGACCTCGCGGCGGCGGCGTTCGAGCACACGCTCGACCAGTTGCTGGCGATGATCGACGAGGCGAGCGCCGCGGCCACCCCGCGCGAGCGGGTGCGCCGCTATCTGGCGCTCAACATGGAGCGGCTTGCGCGGGTGCAGCGCGGCGAAGATCGCGCGATGGCGGTGCTGTCCGACCTGCGCGCCACCGAGGAGCCCAACCGTACCCGATTGATGAATCGCTGGCGCGAAGTGTTCCGGCGGACGCGCGGCCTGTGGGGCGCGGCGGCCAATCGCGCGGAGACCGATCTGTTTGGCGCGCGTGCGCACGTGCTGCTCGAAAACACCTTCTGGCTGCCGGTCTGGCTGGTCCGTTACGAGCCCGACCAATATGCCCGCGTCGAGGCGCGGCTGATGGACGTGTTCGACCATGGCATCGCGATCCCGGACGGCCGCTGGGCGCCGCAGCCGATCGACCTGACGCACGAGGAGAGCGAGCCGGGCCGCGCCGCCTTCCTGCTCGCCGCGACGCGGCTGATCAACGAGCTGGGCTATCGCGGCGCGTCGGTGCAGCGGATCGCGGCGGAGCTCAACGTCACCAAGGGCAGCTTCTACCACCATCTCGACGCCAAGGACGATCTCGTCATCGCCTGCTACCGGCGCAGCTTCGACACGATCTCCGACGCGCAGCGGCTGGCGGACGAGGCGGGCGGATCACATTGGCAGCGGCTGTCGAGCACGATCGCGACCTTGCTCGATGTGCAGTTCGCCGAGCGGACGCCGTTGCTGCGGACGACGGCGCTGTCGGGCCTGCCCGGGGTGGTGCGCACCGCGATGGTCGACCGGTCGAACCGGATCGCGCGGCGGTTCGCGGGCACGATGATGGACGGGATCGCCGAAGGATCGATCCGCGCGGTCGATGCGCTGGTCGCGGCGCAGGCGTTGATGGCGTTGCAGAATGCCGCGTTCGACATGCGCAAATGGGCCGCCGCGATGCCGCGCGAGCGGGCGGTGGCGATGTACGCCTCGACCTTGCTGTTCGGATTGTTCGACGACCGGGCGTTGCGGTGACGACGCTCGGCCAGGTGATCGCCGGGCTGGAGCCGGTCGCGCAGGGCTGGCGCGGCATTGTGCCCGAGACGTGGTTGCAGGGGCGGACCGCTTATGGCGGATTGTCGGCGGCGCTCGCGCTGCATGCCGCGATGGGGGCGGATGCCGACCTGCCGCCGCTGCGATCGGCGCTGGTGGCGTTCGTCGGGCCGCTGAGCGGCGCGATCACGGTCCGCGCCGAGGTGCTGCGCCGCGGGCGCAATGCGGCGTTCGTGCAGGCGGACGTCTCGGGCGAGGCGGGCCTGGGATTGCGCGCCACCTTCGTCTTCATGCGCGCGGTCGAATCGGCGGTGGACCATCGCGCCGGGTCGATGCCGGAAGTGGCGGTGCCGGGGCCTGCGGACGCCGTCATGCGCGGCCATCCGGCGGTCGCCTTCTCGCAGCATTTCGAGATGGTCGAGCGGCAGGAGGCGGGGCCGGCGGAATGGCTGCGCTGGGTGCGGCTGACCGATCGCACCGGGGTGGATCCGCTGGTCGCGCTGATCGCGGTCGCGGATTGCCTGCCGCCGGTGGCGCTGAAGCTGCTCGGCCGCCCTGCTCCGGTCAGCTCGATGACGTGGCAGCTCAACCTGCTCGGCGAGGCGCCGGTGACGCAGGACGGCTGGTGGCTGCTGCGCTCGGCCAGCGATTACGCGCGCGCGGGCAGTTCGAGCCAGGCGATGGCGATCTGGGCGGCGGACGGCACGCCGGTCGCCGAGCAGATGCAGAGCGTCGCGGTCTTCGCCTGATCGGCCCCCGCGGTCAGGGGGAGGATCATGCGACAGGTTGCGACAAATTCCACCGCACGCGACATACGGCCGCGACACCCGCCTGCCATAAGGAGAGGGTGCGGCAGGGATCGGCCCGCCGGGGGTGGAGGACGTCATGATATCGATGCGTTTCGGGCTCGCGATCGCGAGCGGGCTACTGACGGCCGCAGCAGGCGCGCAGACCGTGCCCCCTGCCCCGCCGCCCGGCGGCGGCATGATGCGGCTCGACGCGAACCACGACGGCGTCATCACCCGACCGGAGATGATCGCGGAGGCGGAAGCGCGCTTCGCCGCGATGGACGCCGACAAGGACGGCAAGGTGACGCCCGCGGAACGCGATGCGGCGCGTCCGCAATGGCGCGGCGGCGGTAACCGCCCGCGCGGCGGCGGCGACCGGGAGATGACCCGCGCCGAGACGCTCGCGCGCGCCGGCCAGCGCTTCGATCGGCTCGACACCAACCACGACGGCAAGCTCGATGCGGCCGAACTCGCGGCAGCACGGCCGATGCGCGGCCCGCGCGTCGGCGACATGCCCCCGCCGCCCGCCCCGGCCCAGTAACATCTTGACCGGGCGGGCAATTGCCCGTCCGGGCTTTGCAGGAAGGGTGCGCCGTGGCTAATGCCGAACCGATGGGAGACATGCCGCACCTGCTGCTCGTCGACGACGAGCGATCGATCCGCGAACCGCTCGCGCAATATCTCACCAAACAGGGGTTTCGCGTCACCCAGGCGGCGGATGCGGAGAGCGCGCGGACGCGGCTCGCCGCTTATGCGATCGATCTCGTCATCCTCGACGTGATGATGCCGGGCGAGGACGGCCTGTCGCTGTGCCGGCACATCGCCGCGACCAGCGATACGCCCGTCATCCTGCTCACCGCCAAGGCGGAGGAGACCGACCGGATCGTCGGGCTGGAAATGGGCGCGGACGATTATGTCGTAAAGCCCTTCTCGCCGCGCGAACTGGCGACGCGGGTCAAGGTCGTGCTGCGCCGTCTCACCGCGGGCGGCGCGCGCCAGCATGCGCCGGAAAGCGGCTCCTATGCCTTCGCCGGCTGGGTGCTCAAGACCGGCGAGCGCGCGCTGGTCGATCGCGAGGGCGTGTCGGTGCCGCTGTCGACGGGCGAATACAATCTGCTGCTCGCGCTGGTGACGCGGCCGCGGCAGGTGCTGACCCGCGACCAGTTGCTCGACCTGACGCAGGGGCGCGAGGCGGCGGCGTTCGATCGCGCGATCGACAATCAGATCAGCCGCCTGCGCCGAAAGATCGAGACGGACGCCAAACTGCCCGAGATCATCAAGACGGTGTGGGGCGGCGGCTATACGCTGGCGGCGGAGGTCACCCGCCTGTGAGCCTGATGCCGTGAGCCTGACGCTGTGAGACAGATGCTGTGAGACTCTGGCCGCGCAGCCTTGCCGGGCAGATGGCGGTCCTGATCGCGCTGGCGTTGTTCGTCGCGCAGGCGGTGAATTTCGGGCTGGCGCTGCGCGAGCGTGCGGCGTTCCGGCTGGCGCAGGCGACGCGGCCCGTCGCGATCCGCATCGCCGATGCGATGGAGCGGGAGGCGCAGGGCGGCCGGCCGATCCAGCGCGACCATGGCCGGATCCGGCGCGCCGACCGCAACGACATCCCCGCCGGGCTGCCGCGCTTGCCCGAACTGGCGAGCGAGCTGCGCGACCAGTTGCGCGAACAGGGGGTCGAGGTCGGACGGATCGACACCGGCGTGCGCGACTGGACGGCGGTGGACGATGCCGTGCTCGGCCGCAGCGTTCCGCGGGCCAACCGGACCCGGCGCGCCGGCGACCGGCCGGAACAGGCGCTGCTGATCGCGATCGAGCGACCGCATTCGGGCTGGCTGGCGGTGATCGTGCCGTGGGGCGACGACGGCGGCATGCACCTGTTTTGGCGATTGTTCGCGCAGACGCTGATCCTTTACGGCGTCGTCTTGCTGCCGGTCTTGTGGATCGCCCGGCGTATCTCGCGGCCGCTGCGCGAACTGACCGCCGCGGCGCAGCGCTTCGGCCGCGGCGGCAGCGAGACGCCGGTCGCGGTGGAGGAGCACGGGCCGGCGGATATCGTCGGGCTGGTGCGCTCGTTCAACGCGCTGCAATTGCGCGTCACCGCGATGCTCGACGAGAAGGACCGGATGCTCGGCGCGATCGGCCACGATCTGCGCACGCCGCTCGCCGCGCTGCGGGTGCGGATCGAATCGGTCGAGGACGACAACGACCGCGCGCGGATGGCGGACACGATCGCCGAGATGAACCGCACGCTCGACGACATCCTGTCGCTGGCGCGGATGGGGCGGCCGAGCGAGCCGCTGACCGAGGTCGATCTCGCCGCGCTGGTCGATGCGGTGGTCGAGGACTTCCGCGATCTCGGCCAGGACGTCGCGTTCGAGGAGGCGGACCGGCTGCGGATGCGACTGCGGCCGTCGCTGATCCGGCGGGCGATCCGCAATCTGATCGAGAATGCGGTCAAATACGGCGACGGCGCCGAGGTACGATTGGTCGCGGAGGCGACGGCGGTGCGGATCGAAGTCGCGGATCGCGGGCCGGGCATCCCCGAGGCGAGGCTGGGCGACGTGTTCGAGGCGTTCACCCGGCTGGAAACCTCGCGCAACCGCGATACGGGCGGGATCGGGCTGGGGCTGGCGCTGGCCCGGACGATCGTGCGTGAGGCGGGCGGCGACGTGCGGCTGGCGAACCGCGACGGCGGCGGCCTGTGCGCGACGATCGAACTGCCGCGCGGCTGACCGTTCTCCCGCTGCGCGGGGCGCATGCATATGGCTTCGGCCGGATCGACATTCGGAATCTTAGCAAAATTCCTCCCCCGCGAGGGGGAGGTGGCATGCCGAAGGCATGACGGAGGGGGAGGTAAGCGACACGTCTGTTCCGTGTCCCCCCTCCGTCAACGCTTTGTGCTGCCACCTCCCCCACTAGGGCAGGGCGATCGCATATGGCCATTGGGGTGCTGCAACGGCTTTCCCATCCCCGTCATGCCGGACTTGATCCGGCATCCCGCTTCTTCGCGCCGTCCAAAGAAGCGGGACCCCGGCGCAAGGCCGGGGTGACGAAGTGGATTTGGAGGGCGTACGACTTACCGTGAGGGTCATATCCGATACCCCTGCCCGCCAGGGCGAGGAATTCGACGGAAGGTCGATCCCGCCTAGTCCTCCGCGATCTGGCTGTGCGCCTGCGTGTCGCGCATCCGCCAATAGGTGATCAACGACACCGCAATCATCGCAGTGACATACCAGTAGAAAGCGCGTTCCATCTGCGCGTCCTTGAGCCACAGCGCGACATATTCGGCCGTGCCGCCGAACGCGGTGTTGGCCAGCGCATAGGGCAAGGCGACGCCGAGCGCGCGGATATGCGCCGGGAACAGCTCCGCCTTCACCACCGCGTTGATCGCGGTATAGCCCGTCACGATCACCAGCGCGGTCATCACCAGCGCGAAGGCGGCAATGGGGTTCTTCACCGTCTCCAGCGCGGTGAAGATCGGCACCGTCGCCAGCACGCCCGCGATGCCGAAGCCGATCATCAGCGGCCGACGGCCGATCCGGTCGGACAAGGCCCCTGCCAGCGGCTGCAACGCCGCATAGAGCGCGAGCGCCCCGGTCATCACCCAGGTCGCGGTTTCGCGGCTGAAGCCGCTGGTGTTGACCAGGAACTTCTGCATGTACGTGGTGTAGGCGTAGAAGGCGAGCGTACCGCCGGCGGTGAGCAGCACCACCGTCGCCGCCTGTCGCGGATGTTTGGAGAAGAGCAGCCAGCCGCTCGACTTGGGCTTGTCCTTGGCATTGGTGAACGCCTCGGTCTCCATCAGCCCGCGGCGGATGCGGAAGACGACGATCGCGAGCAGGCCGCCGAGCGCGAACGGCAGGCGCCAGCCCCATTCTTCGAGTTCGGCCTCGCTCAACACGCCTTGCAGCAGCAGCAGGGTGAACAGCGCGAGCAACTGCCCGGCGATCAGCGTGACATATTGGAAGGACGAGAAGAAGCCGCGCCGGTTCTTCCCCGCCATCTCCGACAGATAGACCGCGCTCGCGCCATATTCGCCGCCGACCGACAGGCCCTGCATCAACCGCGCGAAGACGAGCAAGGCAGGCGCCCCCCAGCCGATCGTCGCATAGCTCGGGCAGATCGCGATCAGGAACGCGCCGGCGCACATCAGCGTCACCGACAGCGTCAGCCCCGCCTTGCGACCGCGGCGGTCGGCGTAGATGCCCATGATCCACGCGCCGATCGGCCGCATGACGAAGCCGACCGCGAACACCGCGGCGGTGTTGAGCAATTGCGCGGTCGGATCGCCCTTCGGAAAGAAATGCGGCGCGAAATAGAGGCCGAAGGCGGAATAGACGTACCAGTCGAACCATTCGACCAGATTGCCCGCCGAACCGCCGAGGATCGATTTCAGCCGCCCCACCGGCGCCGCCGTCCCGCTCATTTGGCCGCCCCGGCCGGGAAGCCGCGCTTCTTCAGCAGCGCGTTGACGTCGGGATCGCGACCGCGGAAGGCGCGATAGGCCTCGGCGCGATCGGTCTCGTTACCGGTCGAGAGCAGGATCTTCGCGAAGCGGTTCGCGGTCGGCTTGTCCCACGGACTGCCCGCCTCCTCGAACGCCGCGAACGTGTCGGCGTCCATCGTCTCCGACCAGAGGTAGCTGTAATAGCCGGCCGAATAGCTGTCCGACGAGAACAGGTGATTGAACTGCGGCAGGCGGTGCCGCATCACGATCTCGCGCGGCATGCCGATCTCGGCGAGCGTCTTGCGCTCGAACGCGTCGGGATCGACGACCCCGTCGGCGACCGTGTGCAGCTTCATGTCGACGATCGCCGAGGACAGATATTCGGTGGTGGCGAAGCCCTGGTTGAAGGTCTTCGACGCCTCGATCTTGTCGAGCAACGCCTGCGGCATCGCCGCGCCGGTCTGATAATGGCGCGCATATTTGTCGAGCACGTCGCGGGTGAGCAGCCAATGCTCGTTCACCTGGCTGGGATATTCCACGAAGTCGCGCGGCGTGCCGGCGAGGCCCGGATAGGTGACGTTCTGCAGCATCGCGTGGATCGCGTGGCCGAATTCGTGGAACAGCGTCTGCGCGTCGTCGAGGCTGATGAGGATCGGCTCGCCCTTCGCGCCACGCGCGAAATTGTTGTTGTTCGACGACAGCACCGTCTGCGCCGGGGCGAGATTGCGCTGGCTGCGATAGGTATTGGCCCAGGCGCCCGAGCGCTTGCCCGTCCGCGCGAAATCGTCGCGGTAGAACAGGCCGACTTCCTTGCCGTTGCGGTCGGTGACGTGCCAAACGCGCATGTTCGGCTCGAACACCGGCACGGTGCCGGTGATCTCCTTGAAATTCAGCCCGTACAGCCGGTTGGCGGCGTAGAGCGAACCCTGGATGATATTGTTGAGTTCGAAATAGGGTTTGAGCTGCGCCTGATCGAGGTCGTAGCGGGCCTTGCGCACCTGCTCCTGATAGAAGCGATAGTCCCACGGCTCGATCGTGATCTTCGCGCCGCTCTTGTCGGCGATCGCCTGCATGTCGCGGACCTCTTCGCCGACCCGCGCCTTGGCGGCGGGCCAGACGCGCAGCATCAGGTCCATCGCCGCGGCGGGCGTCTTCGCCATCGTGTCCTGCATCCGCCAGTCCGCATGCGTCCTGAAGCCGAGCAGATGGGCGCGGTCGGCACGCAGTTTGACGATCTGCGCGATCACCGCATTGGTGTCGTTCGCGTCGGCGTTGTCGCCGCGGTTGGTGAACGCGCGCCACACCTTTTCGCGCAATGCGCGGTTGCTGGCGAAGGTGAGGACGGGGTCGACCGCCGAACGCGTGTTGACGATCGCCCAGCCGGTCTGGCCGCGCTCGGCGGCGGCGGCCTTGGCGACCGCCCTGACGCTGTCGGGGACGCCGGCGAGCTGCGCCTCGTCGGTGACGAGGATCGCGGTGCCCTCGTCGGCGAGCAGGCGCTTCGAGAAGTCGCTGAACGCGCTGGCGAGCTGCTGGTTGTAGGCCGACAGCTGGGCCTTCTGCGCGGGGTTCAGCCGCGCGCCCTGGCGGACGTAGCTGTCATAGGTGCGCGTCACCAGCCGCTGCTGCTGCGCGTCGAGCTTGCCCCGTGCCTTGTAGACCGCCTCGATGCGGGCGAAGAGCTTGGGGTCGAAGGTGATCGCGTCCGAAGCGGCGGCGAATTTGGGCGACCATTCGCGGTCGAGCGCCTGATAGGCCGGGCTGTTCATATTGCCGGTCATCACGCCGAACAGCGTCATCACCCGGCCATAACGCTGGCCGGCGAGCTGCATCGGCACGAAGGTGTTGGCGAAGGTCGGCGCGGCGGGATCGTCGGCGATGCGGCGATAATCGGCGGCACGTTCGGCGAGCGCGGCTTCGAACGCCGCCGGGAACAGTTCGGGCCTCACCTTATCCCAGGGGGGAACGCCGCCGTATGGGCCGGTCCAGTCGGCGAGCAGCGGGTTGGCGGCGGGCGTCTGCGCCGTGGCATCGGTGGCGATCAGCGTACCGGCTCCGGCGAGGATGGGCAGGCCTGATGCGGCGGCGACGAGGATATGCAGCAAGACGTTCTCCGGATCGTTCGGCCGCCTAGCATAGCCGCTGATCCCGTCACGTCACCCCGGCTGATTGGCCTGCAGCTGCGCCTCGTGCACCGCGGCGAGCAGGCGGCGACCGGTCTCGGCCGCCGCCGCCGGCGTCATCGCCACCGCGACGCCGCCGGGGCCGTCGAGCAGGACCTGTCCGTTTTCCACGGTGACGATGCCGGCTTCGGTATTGACGCGATAGGGCCGGCCGGCGGGATCGTCGCTCGGCGTCATCCCGTCTTCCACGCGCCGGCATCCGAATAGAGATAGTCGCTGGCGAATTCGGCGACGGCACACAGGCCGGGAAGGTCCAGTATCTCCACCCGCCCGTTCTTGAAGGTAAGCAACGCCCGTTCCCGCAACGTCCGCAAGGTGCGATTGACATGCACACCCGTCAACCCACACCCCTCCGCGAGATCGGGCTGGGTGAGCGGCAGGTCGAAGCGTCCGTCGCGCGCCAGCCCGACCATCTGCAACCGCGCGTACAGCTCGCAGAAGAAGTGGGCCAGCCGCCCGTCGGCGCCGAGGCGGCCGAGACGGAATATCCACTCGCGGTGCATCGCCGCGTCAATCAGGGTCGCGAACCACAGGAAGCGGGTCAGCGTCGGATGACGCTCGGTGATCCCGACCAGCGTCTGATGATCGAACAGCGCCATCCTGACCGGCCCGAGCGTGCCGACGTCATGATCGAGCCGTCCGGTCGGAAAACCGTGGAGATCGACGAAGTCGCCCGGGATATGGACCGATACGAGCTGCCGATAGCCTTCGCGATCGTCCATGTAGCGGGTGACGTAGCCATCGATCAGCATCATGCTGGTTTCGACCGGCTCGCCGCGGCGGACCAGCTGGTGACGCGCGGGATAGTCCTTCACGGTCGTCGCCGCCTCTTCGAGCACGCGGCGCTCTTCGATCGTCATACCCGTGCGTCCCCGGCCCATCAGGAAGCGGCCGGTTCGTGGGAATTGGGCGACATCGTCCTGAGTCGATGCACTATCCTTCGGGTCGTCTCTCATCGATACACTCTAACACGGGTCGGTGGCGTAACGTTCCATCGCAAGCTTCACGTCGCCGCGCAAGCCAGCCTCGCCGGCGTGTCTGTCCTGACGCCGAGATGCGCTTCGAGCTGGGCGGCACGGGTGTCGGCGCCGTGTTCGGCAAGGACGCGCGCGCGCGCGGCGTGGCCGATCGCGGCGGCGTCGCGATCGAGCGCGGCGACGACGTCGGCACCGGTGTCGGCGAGGATGATCTCGCGGCCGTCGTCGAGGATCGCGTCGAGCCCTGGCCACCGGTCCGAGATGATCGGCGTACCGCACGCCGCCGCCTCGAACAGGCGTACCGAGGGCGACCAGCCGGCGGTGATCATGTCGGCGCGGGTGACGTTGAGGGTGAAGCGCGAGGCGGAGTAGAAAGCGGCGTGATCGGCGGGCGGGAGATGGTCGATCCGCTCGACGTTCGCCGGCCAATCGATGCCGGCGGGATATTGCGGGCCGGCGACGGCGAAGCGCCGCTGCGGCTGGGCGCGGGCGACGTCGATCAGCAGACGGGTGAGCGTCGGCTGGCGATCGTCGCTGTAGGTGCCGAGATAGCTCAGGTCCCAGCGCTTGGGCACGTCGAGCGGACGATAGGCGGCGATGTCGACCGAGCAGAACAAGGCGCGGGCGGCAGGCGAGCCGAAGTCGCGCTCCAGCCGGTCAAGCGTCGGGCCGCCGGTAAAGCTGAGATAGACATCGTAATCGGGGATGATCGCCGGGTCGAGATATTCGAAGTCGCCGCGGGCGAGCTTGGCGAGTGTCACCGGGGTGTCGATGTCGTAGAAGGCGGTGGTGCCCCTCGCCTGCCGCTGCACGTAGCGGCCGACCGCGACGCCTTCGGGCACATAGGAGCCGACGATCACCGCGTCGGCAGCGGCGATCTGAGGCCGCCAGCGGGCGAGATCGTCGAGGTCGCTGTAATAAGCGAGGGTGCAGAAGTCGGGGTCGATCAGGTCGCGGTGGTCGCCGGCGTACCAAGGGACTTCGCGCTCGAGGAACAGGATGTCGTGCCCGCGGGCCGCATAGGCCTTGAGCAAAGCGCGGAAGGTGGTGGCGTGACCGTTGCCCCAGGACGACCCGAGGCTGAGGCCGAGGACGACGAGCCTCATGCCGGCTGCTTCGCGCGATGCACCTGGAAGAGCGCGTCGACCTGTTCGGCGCGCAGGTCGTAGGTATGTTCGGCGAGAACGCGGGCGCTCGCGGCGGCGCCGATCGCCTCGGCGCGGGCGGGGGTAAGCGCAGCGAGATGGTCGGCGACATCCTGCCCGTCGCGGGCGACGAGCACCTCGCGGTCGGGGACGAGGAACTGCTCGATCCCCTCCCAGGCGTCGGTGATCAGGCAGGCGGCGGCGCCCGCCGCCTCGAACACGCGGGTGGCGGGCGAGAAGCCGATGTTCGCCATGCTGTCGCGGGCGACGTTGAGCACGGCGCGCGGGGTGCAGTTGAAGGCGTTGTGTTCGGCGGTGTAGACGTGGCCGCGGTGGCGGACGTTGGCGGGCATCGCCTTGCTCTCCCACCCGTTGCCTCCGATCAGGAAGCTCTGCTCGGGCAGGCGCGCGGCGGGGCGGAGGAAGAACTCCTCGACCCGCGCCTCACGGTCGGGCAGCCGGTTGCCGAGGAAGGCGAGGTCGCAGGCGAAGCGCGCGTCACGCGGCACCGGATGGTGCGTGTCGGGGTCGAGTGCGTTGTAGACCGGGATGCAGCGTGCCGCGCCGAAGCCGGTATAGGCATCGATCACCGGCGGGCCGCCGCCATAGGTCAGCACCATGTCGAGCGCGGGCAGCGCCTGCAGCACGGGGTGCGAGGCGTCGGCGCGCATCTCGTCGAGCGTCGCGGCGGCATCGACGTCCCAGAAGATCTTGAGCGCGTCGGGGCGGGCGTGACGGAGGATGCCGGCGAGCAGCTCGGCGTCGAAGACGCCGACGCCATTGGCCTTGACGACGATGTCGGCGTCGGCGGCCTCGGCGAGGACGGCGTTCATCGCGTCGATCGTCGCGGGGTATACGACCGATTTGGCGTAGGGCGGCGGATCGATGTCACGATGCTGCTGGCGGTCGAAGGCGTCGGGTTCGTAGAAGGTGATGGCATAGCCGCGGGCGTGGAGCGCCTTGAGGATGCCGCGATAGTAAGTGGCGGCGCCGTTCCAGTAGCTGGAGACGAGGCTGGAGCCGTAGAAGGCGATCTTCATGCTGCATCCTTGCGGGCGGAGGTGGCGAGCCGGGCGACGATGGCGAGCAGTTCGTCGACGCGGTGGGCGCAGGTGTGGCGGGCGAGGATCGTCTCGCGGCCGGCGGCGACGAGCGCGGCCCTAAGTTCACTATCCTCGCGTATATCACGCAGGGCACCGGTCATCGCATCGCCCGAGTCCACCATGAGGAAGTCCTTGTCTTTACGGAATAATCCTTCGGTATCCTGCCAGGGGGCGGAGACCAGGGGGATGCCGCAGGCGAGCGCCTCGAACACCCGGATCGTCGGTATGCCGGGCAGGATGGTCGCATAATAGCGGCGGGGCACGTGCACGGTCGCCAAGGCCTTTGCGAACAGCGCCGGCGCGGCGGCGTTGGGCGCCCAGCCGTGATAGGGGATGGCGTAGCGGGTGAGCATGTCATGCGCCGCCTGCGGATAGCGGACGCCGTAGATATCGAGCGCGATTTCCGCCGCGCGGCTCGGTTCGAACAGATAGGTTTCGAGTTCCTCGGTCCGTTCGCCGTCGCCCCAATTGCCGATCCAGACGAGGCCGTCGCGCGGCCCCTCGACCGCGGGCGGATGGAAGCGGCGGATGTCCGCGGCCTCGTGCCACGTCCAGACGCGCCCGCCCCAGCCCCAGCCGCGATAGACCTCGCTCAGCGTCTCGCCGAAGGCGAGCACGCCGTCATAGCCGGACAGGTCATAGGCGCGCATCTGATCGGGCTCGCTGACCGCGCGATGGTGGGTGTCGTGGAACAGCAACGTCCAGGGCGCGCCGCCCTTGCGGAGGCGACCGATCTCCGCGACCAGCGCATGGTCGTTCCATTCGTGGACAAGGACGAGATCGGCGCCGTCGACCATCTCGGCGACATCGACGCCGGTGGGATAGCTGACCGAACCGAGCTCGGGATAGGCGCTGCGATAGGCGTCGAGCCCCTCCGGGCCGTGATCGGCGACGAGGTTGGTGAGGCTCCACGCATTTTCGGGCGCATAGACGCGTACGTCATGATCTCGCGCGATCAGCTCGCTGAGCACGCCGCGCAGGAAATGGGCGTTGCCGTGGTTCCAGCAGGAGGCGAGGCTGTGGGTGAAGTAGACGATCTTCATGCGGCGGCTTTCCGGGCGTTCGGGTACGCGGCGATCGTCGCGCGATAGAGCGCAAGCATCCTATCGGCGGTCGCGTCTGGGGTGTAGCGGGCGGCACGCTGGCGCGCGGATTCGCCGAGTGCGGCGCGGCCGGCGCGGTCGTGGACGAGTGCTTCGATGGCGCGGCACCAGTCATCGCCGTCGAGTGCGACGAATTGCGCCGCGCCGTCCCACAACTCGCGGAAGGCGGGGATGTCGGCGAGGACGAGCGCGCAGCCGGCCTGCGCGGCTTCGAGCACGGCGAGGCCGAAGGGTTCGAAGCTGGCGGCGGAGACGAAGATCGGCCGCCGGGCGAGATGCGCGGCGAGCTGATCGCCCGAGAGGTGGCCGAGCTCGCGCAGATGCTGGAGGCGGATCGTCTCGCCATGCGGCCCGCGCGCCGCGCCGGCGGCGAGGAACGGGATCGGCAGGCGCGCGGCGGCGCGATCGAGCAACGCGGCGTTTTTCACCCCGTCCCACAGCCGGCCGACGGTCAGCGCGAGATCGGCGACGGGCGCGGCGGGATCGACCGCGCGCGCGGGCGTGCGGCCGTTGTGGATGGCGAGCACCGGCTGCGTCAGGTGATAATGGCGCGCGACGATCGCGGCATAAGCGGCGGTGGGCGCGACGACGCGGTCGACCGCGCGCAGGCCGTCGCCGGTGAGCGCGCGGTGCCAGAGAAAGGCGTCGGCGAGCGGGGTAGCGCGCGCCGCCTCCCACCAGGTCGAGACGCAGCCGTGCGCGACCGCGATCGCGGGGATCGGGAGCGGCGCGGCGGCGGCGAGCGTCGGCATATTGTAGTGGACGAGGTCGACGCGATGGTCGGCAGCGAGCGCGGCGATGGCGTGGCCGGCGGCGCGGACGGGCGCGGCGTCGGTACAGGTCCAGTCGAGCGGCAGGTCGGTGACGATGAGGGTGATCGGGGCCGGGGTGGTCGGGGCGTGGGTGGCTGGGGCGGACAGCATCGCGCGCTGGTCGGCGGTCGGCGGGGGGCCGAGGACGGCGACGATGCATTCGACGCCGCGCGCCGCGAGCGCGATCGCCAGTTCGGCGGTATAGTGCCAGACGCCGCCGACCGCATCGGTGGTGAGCAGCAGCTTCATTCGGCCGCCACGGGGATCGCTTCGGCAATGGCGACGTCGAAGCCGCGTTCGGTGGCGAGCCAGCGGGCGAGTTCGGCGACGCCGTCGCGCCACGGCACCTTGGCGGACAGATCGAGCGCGGCATCGGCGGCGCGGGTGTCGGCGACGAAATAACGCTGGTCGCCGGCGCGCCAGTCGGAGGCGTGGACCGCGACCTCGCGGCCGATCAGTCTGCCGATATGCGCGAGCAGGACGCGCAGCGAGACGGCATTGGCGGGACCGCCGCCGAGATTGAACGCCTTGCCGCTGACCCGATCGATCCGCTGCCAGGCGCGGACATAGGCGTCGACCGCATTGGAGACGTCGAGGATGTCGCGGACCTGATAACCGTCGCCGTACAAAGTGATCGGCTGGCCTTCGAGCGCGCGGATCAGGAAATGCGCCACCCAGCCCTGATCCTCGGTGCCCATCTGGCGCTGACCGTAGATGCAGCTCATCCGCAGCACCGCGGCGGGGACGCCGTAGCTGCGCGCGTAATCGAGGACATATTGGTCGGCGGCGCCCTTCGACACGCCATAAGGCGTGTGGAAATCGAGCGGGCGGCGCTCGCCGATGCCGTGGCTGCGCACCTGTTCGTCGATCGGCACATAAGCGTCGCCGGCGCGCGCGAAGGCGAGATCGCCGAGGTCGCCATAGACCTTGTTGGTCGAGGCGAAGACGAGCGGCGTGCCGGGCTTGCGGCGCAGCGCCTCGAGCAGGTTGAACGTGCCGAGGATGTTGATCTCGAGATCGTCGCGCGGGTCGTCCATGCTGGTGGTGACCGCGACCTGCGCCGCCATGTGGAACACCGCCTGCGCCTCAGCCACCGCGCGGCCGATTTCGTCGGCGTCGCGGACGTCGGCGCGGATCGCGGTGATGCGCGCGCCGTGACGGTCCTGCAGCCAGCGCAGGTTGCGCTCGACCCCGGGTCGGCTGAGCGTATCGTAGACGAGCACGTCGTGACCGTCGCGCGCGAGCCGGTCGGCGATGTTCGAGCCGATGAACCCGGCGCCGCCAGTGACGAGGATCGGCGCGCCGCCGTCGCGCGGAGGACGCTGCTGCGGAGACGGGGTCATGCGACCAGTCCCCGCTTTTCGAGTTCGGCGCGCGCCTTGGCGACATTGTCTTCGGCGCTTTGTTCGCCGACCCATTCGGCGAGTTCGGCAAGTCCTTCGATAAAGTCCTGGCGCGCGGTGAAGCCGAGGCGTCGTTCGGCGAGGCTGGTGTCGCAGAAGCAATGGCGGATGTCGCCGATCCGCGCCTTGCCGACGATCTCAGGCCGGATGTCGTTCTTGTTCATCGCTTTGGCCAAAGCCTCGGCGACCTGCGTCACCGACCGGTCGTGGCCCGAGCCGATGTTGAAGGTCTGGTCGACCGCCTCGGGCAGCACCAGCGCGTCGGCGAAGGCGCGCGCGACGTCGCTGACGTGGACGAAGTCGCGGCGCTGCTCGCCATCCTCGAAGATCATCGGCTGCTGGCCGTTGAGCAGGCGCGAGGCGAAGATCGCGAGCACGCCGGTATAGGGATTGGAGAGGGCCTGGCCGGGACCATAGACGTTGAACAGGCGCAGGCAGACGCCTTCGATCCCATAAGGCTTGGCCATGATATGGGTGGTGCGCTCCTGCACGTATTTGTTGAGCGCGTAGATCGAGGCGAGGCTGGGCCGCTTCCATTCGGGTGTCGCCACCGGGGTGAGCGGGCGACCCTGCGCATCGAGCGGGTCCCAATTCGCCATGCCGTCGCGGACCGCGCCGCGTTCGGCATTCTCGACATCCCTGCCGTCTTCGTCGCGATACAGCCCCTCGCCGTAGATCGACATCGACGAGGCGGTGACGACGCGGCGGACCGGCTGGTCGATCAGCTTCTCGAACAGCACCGCGGTGCCGACGTCGTTGGTCGATGTGTAGCGTTCGACCTCGTACATCGACTGGCCGACGCCGACCTCGGCGGCGAGGTGGATGACGCTGTCGACGCCGGCGAGCGCGCGGGCGACCGCATCGCCGTCGCGGATGTCGGCGCGGATCAGTTCGACCTCGTCGTTGAGCAGCGGCGGCCGATCGACGTCGCCGTGGACCTGCGGGATCAGGCTGTCGAGGACGCGGACGCGATTGCCGCGGCGGAGCAATTCGTCGCCGACGAAGCGACCGATGAAACCGGCACCGCCGGTGATCAGGACGGTCTCGCTCACGCTATATTGATCCGGATCAACGACATGCCGGGGGTGATCGTGTCTGTTCGTGGCATCCGTCGCCCGCCCCTAATCGCTGAACAATCGCTGGAGAGATGGAACGAAGCTTCTTCTTCTTTGTTCCTAAGGGGTTAGCCGACATTCTTCTTGATCGATATCAAGACGAGCCGGGGCGCTGACGGCAGCGAGGCGGGGTAGACAAGCGACAGCATGGCAGTGACGGCGACGTTCCTTTTGATCCGGCATGCCGCCCATATCCATCTCGACCGCCGCCTGTCCGGGCGGATGGACGGCGTGCCGCTGAGCGACGCGGGCCGCACGCAGGCAGAGGCGCTGGCCCGGGCATTGGCGGCGCGCATCACCGACGAACCGATCGACCGGATCGTGTGCAGCCCGCTGGAGCGCACGCGCGAGACCGCCGCGGCGATCGCCGCCGCCTGCCACCTGCCCGCCCCCGAGCCGGTCGACGCGCTGATCGAGATCGACATGGGCGACTGGACCGGCGTCGCGTTCGAGGACCTGCACGGGCCGGCGTGGGACGCGTGGAACGCCGAGCGCGGCACCGCGCGCATTCCCGGCGGCGAGACGATGGCGGAGGCGCAGGCGCGGATCGTCGGCTGGCTGACGCAGACCGCCGCCGCGCAGGACGGGGCTCGCATCGCGCTGGTCAGCCATTCCGACATGATCCGCGGCGCGGTCGCCTTCGCGCTCGGCCTGCCGCTCGACCATCTGCTGCGCTTCGACATCGGCCCTGCCTCGGTCAGCCGGATCGTGGTCGGCGATTGGGGCGCGCGGCTCCTCAGCCTCAACGAAAGACTGGCAGCATGACCCCCGAGACCCTGCGTGCCGAAGTGGCGCGGCTCGCGCCGTGGTTCCACAACATCGACCTCGGCCACGGCATCCAGACCGCACCCGATCATTTCCTCGGCGACTATCCGCGCTTCAAGTTCGCGCGCTTCGCCGACGCTTTGCCCGCCGACCTCACCGGCAAGTCGGTGCTCGACATCGGCTGCAACGCCGGTTTCTATTCGGTCGAGATGAAGCGGCGCGGCGCCGACCGGGTGCTGGGGATCGACAGCGACGATCGCTATCTGGCGCAGGCGCGGCTCGCCGCCGACGCCTTGGGGCAGCATGGAATCGAATTCCGCAACCTCTCCGTCTACGACGTGGGCGCGCTCGGCGAGCGGTTCGACCTCGTGATCTTCATGGGCGTGCTCTATCACCTGCGCCATCCGCTGCTGGCGCTCGACCTGATCCGCGAGCATGTCGCGGGCGACCTGATGCTGTTCCAGACGATGCAGCAGGGCAGCCGCGCGGTCTATCCGGTGCCCGAGGATCACCCCTTCCACATGCCCGGCACGCATACGCCGCCGCCGTTCTTCGACGAGCCAGGCTATCCCAAACTGCACTTCATCGAGCGCGAATTCGCGCACGACTGGACCAATTGGTGGGCGCCCAATGCGGCGGCGAGCGCGGCGATGCTGCGCGCGGCGGGCTTCGCGATCCTGGAGCAGCCGGAAACCGAGGTCTATCTCTGTAGAGCCGCACCGGTGCCTTATGGCGAATACGGGCCGGCAGCGGTCTATCCGAGCAGGGGGAATAACGCATGATCGAAGCGGCGATGATCTGGAACGAGCCCAACAACAAATCCCATTGGGACCCGGAGGTCGATCCCGACTGGTCGATCTTCGCCGACACGGTGATCCGCGCCGGCAATGCGATCCACGCGGTCAACCCGGCGGTGACGCGGGTGCTCGGCGGGATGAGCCCGATCGATCCCGAATGGGTCAAGCGCATGCGCGCGCACGGTGCGCTCGACGCGGTCGACGTGGTCGCGGTGCACGGCTTCCCGCTCGACTGGAATTTGTGGCCGATCCACGCCTGGCCCGACAAGATCGCCGAGATCGAGGCGGTGGTGCCCGACAAGCCGATCTGGGCGACCGAGGTCGGCGTCGGCAGCTTCGGTGCCGAGGAGGTGCAGCAATTCGGCGTGCGCCGCACCGCCGAACTGCTGCTCGACCGGGTGCCGCGGGTGTTCTGGTATTCGCTCTACGACCTGCCGCAAAGCTGGGGCGCGACGACGCGGCACCGCGAGGCGGAGGGGTCGAGCTATTACCGGCATTTCTACATGGGGCTGATCCGCGAGGACGGCACGCCCAAGCCGAGCCTCGACGATTATGCCGCGGTGGCGGACCGGATGGGGCTGATGCAATGGTTCCATTATCAGGACCCGCGGCTCGACGAGGCGGTGGCGTGGATGAAGCGGCTCGGCACCAAGCGGCTGCGTACCGGGCTGAGCTGGGCGGACAGTTTCCGGCCCGATGCGATCGACTGGTTCGACCGGCAGATGGCGGCGCTCGCCGATTTCGAGGTGACGGTGACCTTCTGCTTCACCCCCGAGCATCTCGGCGTGCAGCCGCATCACAGCAGCGCGGCACGCGATCCGCAGCAATTCGCCGACTTCTGCGCGTGGATGATCGACCGTTATGCCCCCGCCGCGGTGGTGGCGCCGCAGACCGCCGTGGCATGAGCCCGGCTGCCGCGCTGGCGGCTCGCGAAAGCGGCGATGGCGTCGATCATGAAGGTCATAAATGATGGAAGATCAGTTGGTTGCAGGGACGATGCAGGCGGCGATCCTCGCTGCGCCGGGACGGATCGAGGTCACCGGCGCGCCGCTGCCGGAGCCGCAGGCGGGCGAGGTGCGGTTGAGGCTGGAGGGGTGCGGCGTGTGCGCGTCGAACCTCGAACCCTGGGCGGGGCTGCCGTGGCTGACCTATCCGGGCGAGGCGGGCGGGCTCGGCCATGAAGGCTGGGGGCGGGTCGATGCGGTCGGCGAGGGCGTCGCGATGCTGGCGGTGGGCGATCGCGTCGCCGCCCTCTCCTATCGCTCGTTCGCAGATTACGACGTGGCGGCGGCCGACCGGGTCGCCAAATTGCCCGCCGCGCTCGACGGCCAGCCGTTTCCTGGCGAGCCGCTGGGCTGCGCGTTCAACATCTTCCGGCGCAGCGACATCCGCGCCGGGCAGACGGTGGCGATCATCGGCATCGGCTTCCTCGGCGCGGTGCTGACCAAGCTCGCCAGCGATGCCGGCGCGCGGGTGATCGCGATCTCACGGCGGCAGGAGAGCCTCGACCTCGCGACGCATTACGGCGCCGCCGAGACGATCCCGATGCACGACCATTGGCAGATCATCGAGCAGGTCAAGGCGCTGACCGGCGAGGCGATGTGCGAGCGGGTGATCGAGGCGGTCGGCAAGCAATGGCCGCTCGATCTCGCCACCGCGCTGATCGGGTTCGGCGGCCGGCTGGTGGTGGCGGGCTATCACCAGGACGGGCCGCGGCAGGTCAACATGCAGGAGTGGAACTGGAAGGGCATCGACGTGATCAACGCGCACGAGCGCGACCCCGCGGTGCAGATGCAGGGCCTGCACGAGGCGATCGACGCGGTGGCGAGCGGCCGGCTCGATCCAGCGCGGCTGTACACGCACCGCTTCCCGCTGGAGCGGCTGGGCGAGGCGCTGGATGCGACGCGCGACAAGCCGGAGGGGTTCGTAAAGGCGTTGGTGGAGCTGGGGTGAGGATC
This sequence comes from Sphingomonas sp. M6A6_1c, assembly GCF_053345135.1. NCBI lineage: Bacteria > Pseudomonadati > Pseudomonadota > Alphaproteobacteria > Sphingomonadales > Sphingomonadaceae > Sphingomonas > Sphingomonas sp. M6A6_1c. Next base: position 78,616 of record NZ_JBKEZO010000006.1, read on the forward strand.
GATGATTAGACCGCGCGTGGGATTTCTCGGGACCGGATGGATCGGCCGGCATCGGATGGAGGCGATGGTCGCGACCGGGGCGATCGAGGTCGCCGCGATCTGCGATCCGTCCGACGATTGCGTGCGCGACGCCGCCGCCCTCGCGCCGGCGGCCGTGGTCATGCCGTCGCTCGATGCGATGCTGGCGCTGGGGGTCGACGGGGTGGTGATCGCGACGCCGTCGGCGCTGCATGCCGATCAGGCGATCGCGGTGCTGCGCGCCGGTGCGGCGGTGTTCTGCCAGAAGCCGCTCGGCCGGTCGGCGCCGGAGACGCAAGGCGTGATCGCGGCGGCGCGCGCCGCCGACCGGCTGCTCGGCGTCGATCTGTCCTATCGCCATACCGAGGCGATGCGGGCGATCGCCGCGCTGGTCGGCGACGGCACGCTCGGCGAGATCTTCGCGGTCGATCTGACCTTCCACAACGCTTATGGCCCGGGCAAGCCGTGGTTCTTCGATCCGGCGCAGTCGGGCGGCGGCTGCGTGATCGATCTCGGCGTGCATCTCGTCGATCTCGCCTTGTGGACGCTCGGCTTCCCGGAGGTCGGCGCGGTCGAGGCGGTGCTGCTCGCCGGCGGGCGGCCGCTGCGCCCCGGCGAGGTCGAGGATTATGCCACCGCGCGCTTCGACGCCGGCGGTGCGACGGTGCGGCTCGCCTGTTCGTGGAACCTGCATGCCGGGCGCGACGCGGTGATCGAGGCGGCCTTCTACGGCACCAAGGGGGGTGCGGCGCTGCGCAACGTGTCCGGTTCCTTCTATGACTTCACGGCGCAGCATTTCACCGGTACGCACGCGGCCACGCTGACCGCGCCACCCGATGCCTGGGGTGCGCGGTCGGCTGCCGTTTGGGCGGAGCAGCTCGCTGCCTCGCCCGCATTCGATCCTGCCGCGGCGCTGTTCGCGCGCAGCGCCGAGGTGCTCGACCGCATCTATGGCCGATAGGAAGGACAGAGCGCACGCACATGGTTGAAACAGGGTTGTTCGAGCCCGGCCGCAACGTGTGGCGGGTGGCCCGCGCCGAGCGGCTGTCGGTGATCGTCGACGCCGATCGCTATTTCGGCGTCGCGCGCGAGGCGTTCGCGCAGGCGAAGCGACGGATCATGCTGGTCGGCTGGGACTTCGACGCGCGCATCCGGCTGGTCGGCAGCACCGGCACCACCGAGGGGCCGGAGACGGTCGGCGATTTCCTCTACTGGCTGGTCGAGCGCAACCCGAAGCTGGAGCTGTACCTGCTGCGCTGGGACGTCGGCGCGATGAAGTCGGTGCTGCGCGGCAAGACGATGTTCACCGTGCTGAAATGGGCGCGCCATCCGCGCATCCACGTCAAGCTCGACCACCATCACCCGACCGCCTCGTCGCATCACCAGAAACTGGTCTCGATCGACGATTGCCTCGCCTTCTGCGGCGGCATCGACATGACCGCGGAACGCTGGGACACGCGCGCGCATCGCGACGACGATCCCGGCCGCAAGCTGCCCGGCGGCAAGCCGTACAAGCCGTGGCACGATGCGACCACCGCGATCACCGGCCCGGCGGCGGCGGCGCTGGGCGACCTCTGCCGGCAGCGCTGGCGATTGGCGACGGGCGTGAAGCTGCCGCCGGTCGAAGGCGAGAGCGGGTGCTGGCCGGCGTCGCTCGAACCGACCTTCGAAGGCGTCGACCTGGGCATCGCGCGCAGCCAGCCGGAGATGCCGGACGAGACGCCGGTGACCGAGATCGAGGCGCTGTTCCTCGACCAGATCCGCAGCGCGCGCCGCCACATCTATTGCGAGAGCCAGTATTTCGCCTCGCGTCGGATCGCCGAGGCGATCGCGGCGCGGCTCGACGAGGCGGACGGGCCGGAGATCGTCATCGTCAACCCGCTGACCGCGCAGGGCTGGCTCGAACCGCTGGCGATGGATACCGCGCGCGCCCGGCTGGTCGAGACGCTGCGGCGGCGCGATACGCACGGGCGGCTGCGGCTGTACCATCCGTTCACCCGCGGCGGCACCGCGATCTATTGCCACGCCAAGATCACGATCGTCGACGACCGGCAGCTGCGCGTCGGTTCGGCCAACATCAACAACCGCTCGCTGCGGCTCGACACCGAATGCGACGTGGTGCTCGATGCGGCGCGGCATCCCGACGAGGGGCTGGAGGCGAAGATCGTCGCGGTGCGCAACGACCTGATCGCCGAGCATCTCGACGTGCCGGCGGAGCGCGTGGGCCAGTTGATCGAGCAGACGGGGTCGCTGATCGAGACGATCGAGCGGCTGCGCGGGCCAGGCCGCTCGCTGCGGCCCTATGCCGTGCCGGATCTGGACGGCGTCGAGAAATGGCTGGCGGACAATGAGGTGCTCGACCCCGAAGGGCCGGGCGAGATGTTCGAGGCGGTGACGCACCGCGGCCTGTTCCGCGGGCGGTTGCGGCGGGCGCGGTAGGGGCCGCATTTCAACGTCCGAGTGATCTGGACGCGTTTGTCACGCCGTCACCCCGGCCTTGCGCCGGGGTCCCGCTTCTTCGGACGGGACGAAGAAGCGGGATGCCGGATCGAGTCCGGCATGACGGGGAATATACGTGCCGTTGCGACAACCCAGTCGGTCATATGCGATGGCACTCGGTGCCCTAAGAGCGACGCCCTCCCCTCAGTGCAGCGTCGCGCGGTAGCGGAGTAGCGCTTCGGGTTCGTCGGTCTGGATGATGGTGACGCCTTCGCGGTACAGGCGGCCCCAGACCGCGTCGGGATCGCGCAGCGCCTGGACGTCGCCATAGCCGGGCACGAAGCCCTCCCAAAGGCTGTTGATCCACAAGCGGACGCCGTGCGCCCGCGCCGTGGCGGCGAGCGGGGCGAGCTGCGCCTCGTTCAGCCGCGGCAGTTCGATACCGGCGGGATGCGCGCCGGTCATCTGGCGGATGGCGATCGCGGTGAGATCGGCGGCCCCGCGTGGGTTGAGGAGGATCGGCATGTAAAGCAGCCGGTCGAACGGGGGTTGTGCGGCCATCGGCGGCGTGTCGGGGCCGACTTCGGACTTGATGACGATCTGTTTTTCCATGCCGGCGCGCAAGACGGCCGCCGCGACCTCGGCATAGATGCTCGCCTTGACGTCGAGGTTGAGCATGATCCGCCCCTTGGCGAGCGCCAGCATCTGGTCGAGCGTCAGCATATGTTCGTCGGTCAGCGCCGCTTTCGCGCCGCCCTCGTCGTCGCGCAGGCGGAGCTTGGCGAGGTCCGCCCAGAGCTGCTGGTCGACCGCGCCGCTGCCGTCGGTGGTGCGGTCGAGCGTGGCGTCGTGGATCATCACCAGCACGCCGTCGGCGGAGCGACGCACGTCGGTTTCCATCAGGTCGACGCCGAGCGCGACGCAGCGTTCGAGACCGGCGCGCGAATTCTCCGGCACCGACTGCGGCAGGCCATGGCGCGGCGCCGGATTGTGGCAGCCGCGATGCGCGACCACGACCAGCCCGCCGTTGGGATCGGCGAGCCGCGCCTGGATCGCCGCGACGCCGCCGGTGGGCGCGGCACCCGCGCCGGCCGTCAGAGCGGCGGCAAGACCGAGTGCGAGTGCGAAAATCGTCTTCATCATCGTCGATCGCTCCGTCAGAAAGTGGGCGTGATGCGCAGGCCGAGCCAGAAGGTGGTCGGTACCGAATAGCTGTCCTTGAGCAGATCCTGCCCGGGGCCGGTGACGCTGGTGATGCGGCGATGGGTGACGTTGCCGATCTGGCCGATCAGGCTGATCGCCGGATCGACCGCATAGGTCGCCGACAGATCGACCTGCTCGCGCGGCGCCCAATAGAGGTCCTGCCAGGCGATATTGCCGATGACGGCGCGCAACGCCTTGCCCTGCCGGTTGTAGGCGGCGCGCAGTTCGAGCCCGCCGGCGTTGTAGAAGAGCATCGCATTGGCGGTATAGCCGGGCTGGCCGACGAGCCGGTCGATCGACCGGCTGGCCGTGGCGGTGCCGGTCGAATAGGGCACGACGATCCGCCCGTCGAGCAGCGCCAGATTGGCGGAGAAGCCGAAACCGGCGAACAAGGGCGCGACCGGCCGCAGCGTGTTGACGATCAGCGAGCCCTCGACGCCGCGGATGCGCGCCGAAGCGGCATTGGCGGGCGTGCTGATCGAGGCATTGGCGTAGGTGGTACCGTCGAAGGTGAACGGCCCGACGTTGGTCAGCGTGAAGGTTTCGTCGTGGATCTGCTTGTTGAACAGGGCGAGCGACAACATGCCGCCGAACGGAACGATGCGCAGGTCGGCGGCGAGATCGAGATTGTCCGACACGCGCGGCCGAATGTCCGGCGCGCCGATCGTGACGGTAACGTTGGTCGCGGCGGGATTGCCCTGATCGGCCGGATTGACGAAGTTGATCGCGGTGCGCGCGGCATAAGCGTCATAGGGCGGGCGGCCGAGCGTGCGGCTCGCCGCGGCGCGCAGGTCGAGCAGCGGCGTCGCGTGGACGGTGAGCACCGTCGAGGGCAGCAGATAGCGGTAGGACGAGCCGGTCTGCTTATCCACATAGACGTACGTGCCGCTGGCCTTGTCGAGCTGGCGCTGGCGGCCGACGGTGGATTGTCTGGTATCGTCGTAGCGCAGGCCGACCTGCAGGTTGAGCCGATCGCCGCGATGCGAGACAAGCGCATAGGCGCCGAACACCTGCTCGCGGTGGGTGAAATTGTCCTGGTTGCTGAAGCTATACTGGTCGGTGGCGTTATAGGCGCTGCGCGGCGCCGCCTCGACCTGCGCGCGTGCCTTGGCGGGATCGAGCGCGAACAGGTTCAGGCCGAGATAGGGCATGATCGCGTTCGACGGCCCGAGCACGTCCGCCATCCCGAGCGCCGGCGCGGTGGTGTTGGGCTGGTATTCGGTGCGGGCGATGCTGAAACGCGGGCGGTCGTCGGTGTAGACCACGCCGAATGCCGCGCCGAGGCCCTGATCGTCGAAACCCTGGTTGATGCCGTAATCGAGCCGGCCGGTGGCGAGGCGGTTCGCCGCCTGCCGCCGATAGTCGCTCGCAGGCCGCCAGTAGAGCAGGCTGTACTTGCCGAGGTCGTTGTACGCGGCGGCGGCGATCGGGAAGCGCTGGTCGAATCCCGACGTATCGTAGGTGAAGCCATATTCGGGCGTGGCGACGATCGTCGCGGCCTTGCCGGTGGTGGTGGTCGGCGCCGCCGCCGATCGGGTGACGTTGGTGGCGTATTTGACCATGAAGATCGGCTCGTCATAGGTCGCCTTCGACACCGAAGCGCGACCGCTGAGGACCTGATTGGGCGCCGGATGCCAGTTGAAGCCGGTCTGGCCGACGCGGGTGCGCGTGGTGGTGACCTGGTTGGCGTAGCCGACCTCGACATCGCCGCCGGGATAGACGCCCGACGTGGGGGTCTGGGCGAACACCGTATTGCGGTTGCGCGGATCGATGATGATCTCGTTGCGCTGCATATCGTCGCGGAACAGATAATAGCCGCCGGTGACGAAGGCATCGAACGTGTCGGTCAGCCGCGCCTCGAGCTTGCCGGTGATGCCGTAGCGATCGCGCGCGTCCATCACGTACCAATATTTGTCCTGCTGGGGCACGGCATAGCCGTTGCCGAGACTGGTGCCGTTCTGCAGCGCGCCGGCATTGTCGTAGAAGCTGTAATGCACCGTGTCGGTGGTCATGTGGGTTTCGGTGTAGCTCGACAGCTTCTGGTAATTGGCCGAGAGCGTCGCGCCGAACTGATGCCGCGCGCCGAAGGTGGTGCTGCCGGTGGCGATCAGGCGGAAGCCGGGATCGCTCTGGTCGCGCGGCTTGCCGGTGTCGTTGGCATGGCCGAGCGACGCCTCGGCGGTGAAGAACGGCTTGCCGTGATTCTCGAACGCCGATCGCGTCTTGAGGTTGATCGCGCCGCCGGTGGCGTTGGGATCGAGATCGGCGGTGAAGCTCTTCACCACCTGGATCTCGCTGACCATCGAGGACGGCAGGATGTCGAGCCGGACGCCGCGGGTGATCGAGCCGAGCGTGCCGTTGGGCGTGCCCGGCGAGGCGATGGTCAGCCCGTCGATCGTGACGTTGTTGTAGCTCGGCCCGAGCCCGCGCAGCACCGGCGTCGCCGCCTCGTCGCGGGGATGTTCGTTGTCGGTCGCGGGCAGCACCGACAGGCCGGGGACGCGGCGCAGCGCCTCGACGATCGTATTGTCGGGGAGCGCGCGCACGTCGGTGGCGCTGACCACGTCGACGATGTTGGTGGCGTTGCGCTTGCTCTCGATCGCCGCGGCATTGGCGCGGCGGATGCCGGTGACGACGATGTCGCCCGGCGCCTTCTCCTCGGGCGCGGCGGCCGCTTCGGCCTGGCCGGCGTCGGCGGCCTGCGCACCGACGGGCTGCGCTGCGACGAGCAGCGACGCGGACGCGAGCAGACGCGCCAGCAGGATGTGACGAACGGACATTGACCCCCCAATGTGTGAAAAACGGTGGAATGCTGCGGGTGCCCGGTGGTCCCGGGCACCCGCCTCGTCAGAAGCCGCCGGAGAGGGTGAAGAACGCCATCCGCGGTGGCTGGGCGTAGGTGTTGTAGGTCTTGACGACGCCGACGCCGGCGATCTCGTAGATGCCGCGGCGGGCGGTCAGGTTGGTGATGTTGACCGAGAACCTGAGATTTTGGAGCCCCGCGACGACATCCTGCGGCAGCGTGTAGGACGCTTGCAGGTTGAGCAGGAACCGGCCCGGCACCGACTGGTCGTTGGTATAGGTCGCAAAGCGCGGGCCGACGTAATCGCCGATCACCTGCGTCTCGAACGGGCCCGAGTTGAGCGTGAGCACGGTCTTGTTCAGCCAGCGCGCGACGTTGGGAACGTCCTTGCCGGCGGTCGCGATCAGGATGCTGCCGCTCTTGTAATCGTCGGCGTAGCGCGAGCGGTTGTACGACAGCGCGTTGTAGAGCGACACCGACGTGCCGAAGCGCAACGTCGCCGCCGCATCGATGCCGTTGGTGCGCACGGCGCCGACGTTCTGGAGGATGCTCGCGCCGCCCAGCACCGAACCGATCACCTGCGTCGAGCTGATCTGCAACAGCCGGTTGCTGAAATCGACGTGATAGGCGCTGATCTGTCCCTCGATCGCGGTCAGCGGGCCGGCGTCGACGTGGTGCCGGGTGCGAACGCCGGCTTCGTAGGTCCACGAGCTCTCCGGCTGGGTGTTCTTCTTGATCGCCTCGAACAGGTCCTGGCTGCCGACGTTATAGGGCGACAGGCCGCCCGCGATCGATGCCTGGAACTGGCGGACGTTCTGCTGGATGTGGCCGAAGAGCTGATCGTCGGGCGTCACGTCCCACACCGCGCCGATCGCCGGCAGGAACCATTTGCGCGTGTCGAGCCGCCCTTCGGGATAGCGGGTCGAGGTGCCGCCGGGCAGCGGCATCGCGTTGGGCAGGGGCTGGACGAGCACGCGGCCATCGGCGAATTGCAGGCTCGACTTGAAGCCGCCCTCGATCGTCAGCGTCGGCGTGACGTGCCAGCGGTCCTGCAGATGGAGCTGAACGACGTCGTAGCTCACGACGCTGGCATATTGCGTCAGCTTGAGCAGCGCCGGGTCCGCCCATTCATAGGGCGACGGCGGCGGCGCATCGACCGGCACCGCATACCAGTTGCGGAAGATCGTGTTGCGATTGTGCTCGTACCAGCCGCCGAGGCCGATCTCGTGATCGCCCGCGGTGATCGCCAGCGACGACAGCACGCCCCTGCGGTCGATACCATATTCGGTGGTGCGCAGCGCATAGCCCGAATTGCCGAAGACCGACTTCAGGTTCTGCCGGGGGAAATAGACCGAGAACAGCCCCGGCAGCCCCGCCGCCGACACCGGCCCGACGATCTGCCCCTGCCCTTCGTCGTGATGGCCGTAGACCTGGTTGCTGAAGGTGACGGCATCGCTGAAGCGATAGTCGTACTTCACGTAGAACAGATAATCGGTGCGCTGCGCGTCGCCGTAGTAATTGGCGTAATTGTTGGGGTTGTCCGCCGGCGGCTTGCCGTTGGCGTCGACGTAGCGCAGCGCCGCCTGCCAGTCCGGATAGAGCAACGAGCGGTAATAAGGCTCCAGCCCGCCGGCATTGTGCGCGACCGAATCCTGATTGGGCTCGGCCTTGTCGGACAGAGCGGCATAGCCGGTGAGCGTGCCGTGTTCGCCCTTGTGGACGAATTTGGCATTGGCCTGCCAGCCGCCCTGTCTGGCGGGGAATTCCCAGGCGCGCGCCTTTTGACGGACGATCGAAAGATAGCCGCTGTTGGTGCCGCCGAACGCCTCGGCATCGCCGCTGTCGATGCGCAGATAGGTGCGTTGCGCGTCATAGCTGCCGAGCGTCTGCGCGAAGCGCAGGCCGCCGCGCGCGGTCGGCTGGCTGGTATAGGTCTCCAGCCCGCCGCCGAGATTGCTCGCCGAGGCGGTGGCGAGATCGGCGGCGCCCGCGGTCAGGCGGACCGAGCCGACATCCTCGCTGATCACCGCGCGCTGCGGCGAGAGGCCGTTGTAATTGCCGTAGGACTGGTCGCCGAGCGGCACGCCGTCGAGGGTGAAGCCGAGCTGGTTCTGGTTGAAGCCGTGGACGATCAGCGAGATGTTCTGTTCGTTGTTGCCCCAGGGATCGGCGGTTTCGAACTGGACGCCGGGCAGCGTCTGGATCGCCTTGACCGGGTTCACGCCGGGCAGCACCTTCTGCATCTCGGCGCCGTCGATCGTCACCGCCGAGCGCGTGGTGCGCGCGGCGGTGACGACGACCACGCCGTCCCGATCGTCGCCCTGCGCCGTCGCGACCGGTGCGGCCGCGTCCGGCACCGTCGCCGGGGCCATCTGGGCGGCGGCGGCGGAGGCCTGGCCGAGCGCGGCGATGGAGACGGCGAGCAACAACGCGCCGCGGCGACGGCGCGCGGCGATGAACGGCAATGACATGACTTTCCCCAATGCGACCGCACGACCGCGGTCGACCGTGCGGCTAGGGGCAGGATGTGACGCTTCGGCGTCGTTTCGGTTGCGTTACCAAGTTTCTCGCAAACGTTTGCGACGAAGCGTTGGGATCACGTCATGGTGTGGCGGTCGCGCAACACCGTCGCGCGGTGGCCGATCGTGCCGCGGGGGGTACGCGCCTTGATGCCGTCGACCATGATCCATTCGTTGGTGACGCGATCGGCGGCGACGGTCATCGCCATATAGCCGCGGCGCGACGTGTCGCACCATTTCAGCTCGGGATTGGCGCGGACGAGCGCGGCGGCGACCTGCGCGGGATCGGTGCTGAGGCTGCTTTCGAACCCGGGCGAGGTGACGCTGTGGCCGGCGAACTCGACCGCGGCGGGGCGGCCGTCCTGCGCGAGGTCGTAGGCCCAGGCATTGTGGCTGTCGCCGGAGATCAGCACGGTGTTGCCGCCGATCTGCTGCACCGATTTGAGGAAGCGCGCGCGGGCGGCGGGATAGCCGCCCCAATTGTCGTAGTTGAACGGCAGGCCCAGCGCCCCGGCGGCGACGCCGGCCGTCACATAGCCCCGTGCCTCCGGCTTGAACGCGGCGAGCCAGCCCTGCGTCTCGGGCGGCATCACCGTGGCGCCCATGATCGTGCCGAAGCCGACGATCTGCCACGGCCGGCCGCTGCGTACCGAGGCGCGCATCGCGTGGCTCAGCCACACCTCCTGCTGGCTGCCCATCATCGTCACCGCCGGGTCCTGCCACGGACCGTCGCGGAACGCCTTGAGCGCGGCGACGGGGTCGGCAGCGCGGAACAGCGGCGCGACGTCGGGCTGGCGGGTGCGCGCGAGCAGCCGCGTCTCGGTGCGGAACAGCGTGGCGAGGCCGCCGATGTCATAGGCCTTCCACGGCTCGTCCGACACCGGCATCCATTCGCGATAGGCCTGGATCGAGGCGGCGCGGCGGGCATTCCAGTCGCCTTCGGTCGCCGGCGTGTGGTTCTCCGCGCCGCCTTCCCAACTGTCGTTGGCGCTTTCGTGGTCGTCCCATTGCACGATCATCGGCATGGCGAGATGCAGCGCCTGCAGATCGGGATCGGCGCGATAGCTGCCGTAGCGCAGCCGGTAATCGGCGAGATGGATGATCTCGCTCTGCGGTGCGGGGATGCGGCCGGGGACGGCGTCGGCGGGCAGCGGATAATGCGCCGGCGCATATTCGTAGAGATAGTCGCCGAGGTGGATCGCACAGTCGAAGCCGCCCTGCGCGACCGCGTGCGCATAGGCGTTGAACCAGCCGAAGCCGATGTTCGAGCAGGAGAAGATCGCGGCGCGCCAGGTCTTCATGCCGTCTTCGGGCAGCGTCGCGGTGCGGCCGACCGGCGAACGGCTGCCGTCGGGCGCGACGAAGCGATAATGATAGCTGCGGCCGGGCTGGAGGCCATCGACGGTGATCTTGGCGGTATGATCGCGCCACGGGCCGGTGATCTGCGCTCCGCCGGTGACGGTGCGGGCGAAGTCGGGCGTCTCCGCAACCTCGACGCGCAGCTCCACGGGGCCGCCATCGGCGGGGACGTAGCGGGTCCACAGCAGCACCGAATCGGCGGCGGGCTCGCCGCTCGCCACCGCATGGGTGAAGCCGCGGGCGTTGCCCAGCGCCTGGAGCGCGAACGCGCCACCGGGCAGCGCGGTGGCGCCCATCCCGATCATGGCGGTCTTCATCAGCATGCGGCGATCGAGAATCATGATGGTGCTCCGAAGTCTGTGCGGCCGCCATGCAACGCGAATGTGAAACGTGCGCGACGCCTGCGGCAGTGCAACATGGGTCTTGCCGTTAGTTAGCTACCTATCTATCTGAGCCGGGTGACTCGTCCTACCCCTGCCCAGATGCGCGCCTTTTCGGCGCACCTCGTGCCGCTCGGCCGCCGGTATCGCCGCGCGCTCGACAATGGTCTCGCCGGCCTGTCGCTGTCGCATACGCCGGCGCTGGCGGTGATGCTGATCGGCCGCGCCGCGGACGGCCTGCGCCAGGGTGCGCTCGCCGACCAGCTCGGCGTCGAGGCGCCTTCGGTGGTGCCGCTGATCGACCAGCTCGAACGCAGCGGCCTCGTCGAGCGGCGCGTCGACAGCACCGACAAGCGCGCGCGCCTGATCCACCTCACCGCCGCGGGCACGACGCTCGCCGCGCAGGTCGAGGCGCGGACGGCGGAGATCCGCCAGACGTTACTCGCGTGTATCGAGGCGGACGAGCTGGTCATCGCGACGCGGGTGCTCGACCAGCTCCATGCGACGATGGCGCGCATCGACGAACAGGGTTGAGCGGCGGTGATGCGGATCGGGCTGCGCGAGACGGTGTTCTCGATCAATTGCTTCGCGGCGGCGATGCTGGCGTTGTTCGTGTCCTTCTCGCTCGGGCTGGAGCGGCCGTTCTGGGCGATGGCGACGGTCTATATCACCAGCCAGCCGCTGAGCGGTGCGGTGCGGTCGAAGGCGGTGTTCCGCCTCGCCGGGACCGCGGTCGGCGGAATCGTCACCGTGCTGCTGGTGCCGGCGCTGGTCAACGCGCCGGTGCTGCTGTCGCTGGCGCTCGCGCTGTGGGTGGCGCTGTGCCAGTTCGTCTCGCTGCTCGACCGGACGCCGCGGTCCTATCTGTTCATGCTGGCGGGCTATACCGCGGCGCTGATCGGCTTTCCCTCGGTGACGCATCCCGAGGCGATCTTCGACACCGCGGTGCTGCGCGTGCAGGAGATCGGCATCGGCGTGCTCTGCGCCGCGTTCATCCACGCCATCGTATGGCCGCGCAGCGTCAGCCAGGTGTTCGGCCGCCGCGTCGCCGGGGTGCTGGCGGAGGCGGAGACGTGGATCGCCGACGTGCTCGCCGCCGCGCCGGTGGCGAGCACCGGGCGCGAGCGGCGCAAGCTCGCCGGCGACATCACCGACCTGCACGTCACCGCGACGCATATCCCGTTCGATACCGCGCGCATCCGCCCGACGCGCGCGCTGCTGACCGGGATGCAGGACCGGCTGGTGCTGCTGATCCCGCTGGTCTCCGCGGTCGAGGACCGCTGGCGCAGCCTGATCGCCGCCGGGCCGCTGCCCGCCCCGCTCGCCCCGCTCGCCGGCGCCGTGGCGGCGGTGCGCGACTGGGTGACCACCCCCGCCCTGCCCGCCGCGCCGGTGATCGCCACGCTCCGGACCGCGCGCGACGCGGTGGAGGCGGACGGCTGGCGCGCCCTGCTCGCGCTCAACCTGCTCGCCCGGCTGGAGGAGCTGGTGCACGCGCTGGCGGAGGCGCGGACGCTGGTGGCGGCGGTCGCCGACCCCGCGGGCAGTCCGCCGCTTATGGTCGGCGCCGTCGCGGCGCGGCCGCTGCATCGCGATTACGGGCTGGCGCTGCTGTCGGCGACCGCGACGCTGCTGACCGTGCTCGGCTGTTGCCTGTTCTGGATCGTCACCGGCTGGCCGGAGGGCGCGGTGGCGGCGATGATCGCGGCGGTGGTCTGCTGTTTCTTCGCGACGCTCGACGATCCGGTGCCGGCGCAGCGCGGCTTCCTGCTGTGGACGATCGCGTCGCTGCCGCTCGCCGCGCTCTATCTGTTCGCGATCCTGCCGACGATCGACGGCTTTGCGATGCTGACGCTGGCGATGGCGCCGCCGCTGCTGGCGATGGGCGCGGTGATGGCGAACCCGAGCTGGTACGGGCGGATGGTGCCGATGATGCTCGGCTTCGCCGGCGGGCTGGCGCTGACCAACAGCTTCACCGTCGACGCCGCGAGCTTCTTCAACGCCAATGTCGCGCAGATCATCGGCATCGCCGCGGCGATGGTGATGACGCGGCTGATCCGCAGCATCGGCGCCGGCACCGCGATCCGCCGGCTGCGCCGCGCCGGCTGGCGCGACCTCGCCGCGCTCGCCGAACGGCCGGCGGACCCGGCGCCGGGGCAGATCGCGGCGTGGCGCAGCCGCATGCTCGACCGCGTCGGCCTGCTCGCCAGCCGCATCGGCGAGGTGGAGGACGAGGAGCGCGACGCCGCCGCCGCGACGCTGCGCGAATTGCGCATGGGACTGAGCATCGCGCAGATCGCGCCCGTCGCCGACCATGCCGCGCTGCGCGCCGCACTGGCCCGCCACTTCCGCACGCTGGCCAGCGGCGACGATGTCGCGCCGCCGGCCGAGCTGCTCGACCGGATCGACGGCGCGATCGCCGCCGGCCGCACGATCGCCGATGCCGAGGAGCGCCGCGGCCAGTTGGTCAATCTCGTCGGATTGCGCCGCAACGTCTTTCCCGCCGCGCCCGACTGGCAAGACGCGAGGGCGGCGGCATGACCGCCGACCTGGATATCGGCGGCGTGTTCGTCCACCCGCTGCTGCTCGCCGCGATCCTCGCCTTCGTGCTGGCGGAGGCGATCGGCTGGGCGCTGGCGCGGGCGCGTCTGTATCGTTTCGTCTGGCATCGCGGCCTGTTCGATGTCGCGCTGACCATCGTCCTGTGGGCCGGGATCGCCGGCCTGATTACCGGCGGCGATCCCGCCGCGGCCTTTTTCAGCTAGAAAGCCCATGACTCCACATCCTTCCCTGCGCGTCGTCCTGCGGATCGGCATCACGCTCGCCGTCGTGCTGCTCGCTTTGATCGCCGGCCGCCGCCTGTGGGCGCATTACGAGACCGATCCGTGGACGCGCGACGGCCGCGTCCGCGCCGATATCGTCCAGGTCGCGCCGGACGTGTCCGGCCTCGTCACCGAGGTGCTGGTCCACGACAACCAGCCGGTCGCGGTGGGGACGCCGCTGTTCCGCGTCGATCGGCCGCGCTACCGGCTGGCGGTGGCGCAGGCGGCGGCGGCGGTGGCGGCGCAGCGGGTGCAACTGGCGCAGGCGCGGCGCGAGGCGCAGCGCAACCGCACGCTCGGCGACCTCGTCGCGGGCGAGGTACGCGAACAGGGCGACGCCAAGGTGGCGCAGCTCGCCACCGCGCTGTCGCAGGCGCAGATCGCGCTGCAGACCGCACAGCTCAACCTCGCCCGCACCGAAGTGCGCGCGAGCGTCGCCGGCACGGTCAGCAACCTCGATCTGCGGCCCGGCGACTATGCCACCGCCGGCCATCCCGAATTCGCGATCATCGACCGCGGATCGCTGCACATCATCGGTTATTTCGAGGAGACCAAGCTGCCGCGCGTCCATGTCGGCGACCCCGTGCGCGTCCGGCTGATGGGCGACGATCAGGTCATCGCCGGCCATGTGCAGAGCATCGCCGGCGGCATCGAGGATCGCGACCGCAGCGCCGGCGCCAATCTGCTCGCCAACGTCAACCCGACCTTCAGCTGGGTGCGGCTGGCGCAACGCATCCCCGTGCGGGTGGCGATCGACCGGCTGCCGCGCGGCGAGATGCTGGTGGTCGGTCGGACCGCGACGGTCGAGGTGCTGCCGCGCGCCAGGCCGGTCGCGGCGGGGGCGCGGGCATGACGCGCCGCCTCGCGCTGCTCGCCGCCGCGCTGCTCGCCGGCTGCACCACCGCGGGACCCGATTACCACCGGCCCGACGCCGCGGTGATCGCACGGCCGAGCGCCACCGCACCGTTCGTCGGCGGCGACGAGGCGGCGTTCGCGGCGCTGGCGCCGGTGCCCGACCGGTGGTGGCAGCTCTATCGCGATCCGTTGCTCGACCGGCTGGTCGAACAGGCGCTCGCCGCCAACACCGACCTGCGCGTCGCGACCGCGAATATCGCGCGCGCACAGGCGTCGCTCGACGTCGCCGAGGACGGCCGGCGCATCCAGACGCAGGTGCAGGCGTCGCCCGGTTATGCGCAGCGCTCGGCGGAGGAGGAATTGCGGCCCGGCGCCGCCCTGCCCAGTTCGTTCGTCTATGCGGCGAGCGCGGGCATCTCCTACCAGCTCGACCTCGCCGGGCAGGCGCGCCGCGCGATCGAGGCGGCGGACGCCGATGTCGCCGCGACCCGCGCCGCCTATGACAGCGTCCGCATCACCGTCGCGGCGGACACCACCCGCGCCTATCTCGACGCCTGTTCGTCGGCGCGCGAGATCGGCGTCGCGCAACGCGCGCTCGACCTGCAGAGCCGGACGACGCGGCTGACCGAGCGGCTGGTCCGCGCCGGGCGCAGCGGCTCGCTCGATGCGACGCGCTCCACGGCGCAGGAGGCGCAGGTCCGCGCGACGATGCCGGCATTGCAGGCGGCGCAGCGGCTGGCGCTGTACCGGCTGGCGACGCTGACCGGCCGCCCGCCCGCCGAATTCGATCGCGCGGTCGCCGCCTGTACCGGCGAGCCGCATCTCGACCGGCCGATCCCGATCGGCGACGGTGCCGCGCTGCTGCGTCGCCGCCCCGACGTGCGCCGCGCCGAATGGGAGCTGCGCGCCGCGACCGCGCGGATCGGCGTCGCCACCGCCGATCTCTATCCGCGCATCGCACTCGGTGCCTCGGTCGGCTCGGTCGGCCTCGCCGAGCGGGCATTGGGCAGCGACACGTTCAAATTCTCGCTCGGGCCGCTGATCAGCTGGCAATTCCCCAACCGGGCGCGGGTGCGGGCGCGGATCGCCGCGGCGCAGGCGGAGAGCGACGCCGCTTATGCCCGGTTCGACGGCGCGGTGCTGACCGCGCTGCGCGAGACCGAAAGCAGCCTCACCGTCTACGCCCGCGATCTCGACCGGGTGGCGGCGCTGCGCGATGCGAGCCGCCAGGCGGGCAAGGCGGCGCGCGACGCCGAGACGCTGTTCCGCGCCGGACGGACCGGCTTCCTGCCGGTGCTCGACGCGCAGCGTACCGCGATCGGCGCCGAACAGACGCTCGCCGCGGCGGAAAGCCGGCTCGCCGCCGATCAGGTCCAGCTGTTCCTCGCGCTCGGCGGCGGCTGGCAGGGGTGATCGCACGCCGGACGGAAAGAACCGCGGCTTGCCTCGTTCCTGCTGCGACACCGTAGACAGGATATTCGCGATGACCAACGATCCCCGCACCAGCGCCCCCACCCGCTTCCCCGACGAGCCGCAGCAGCCCGCCCCCGGCGTCGAGGCGAAGATGCGCAACCGTCCCGACCACGGCGAGGACAGCTATCGCGGCAAGGGGCTGCTCGACGGCAAGGTGGCGCTGATCACCGGTGGCGATTCGGGCATCGGCAAGGCGGTGGCGATCGCCTACGCGCGGGAAGGCGCCGATGTCGCCATCTCCTATCTCGCCGACGAACAGGTCGATGCCGACGATACCAAGGCCTGGGTCGAGAAGGCGGGCAAGCGCTGCCTGCTGCTGCCCGGCGACATCCGCAGCGTCGCGCAATGCACCGCCCTGGTCGACCAGACGGTCGCCGGGCTCGGCAAGCTCGACATCCTCGTCAACAATGCCGCCGCGCAGACGATCAACGAGGATATCGACAGCATAGACGATGCCGAGATGGAGGGCGCCTTCGCCGCCAACGTCTTCGCGATGATCCGCCTCGCCAAGGCGGCGGCGCCGCACCTCAAGCCGGGCTCGGCGATCGTCAACACGACGAGCATCCAGGCGAAGACCGCGACCGAGAACATGATCGTCTACGCAACCACCAAGGGCGCGATCAGCAGCCTGACGATCGGCCTGTCCAACCTGTTCGCGCCCAAGGGCATCCGCGTCAACGCGGTCGCGCCGGGACCGGTGTGGACGCCGATCCAGCCGATCGCCAAGCCCAGCGACGAGCTGGAGACGCTGGGCGAATCGACCCCGCTCGGCCGTGCGGGACAGCCGGGCGAACTCGCGCCCGCCTATGTGCTGCTCGCCTCCGACGAGGGCAGCTACATCACCGGGGCGATCGTGCCGGTGACCGGCGGCATGCCGATGTATTGAACGTCAGTCCGGCGCGGGTGGCTCGACCGCCCGCGCCAGCGACGTCGCCAGCCAGCCGTGGCGCAGCGCCTCGGCGTCGGCATGCGCGGCGAACACCAACCCGATGTCGCGGCTGAAATCGAAGCCGTCGAGATGCGCGAGCACCACGCCGGCTTCGCGAAACCCCTCCGGCATGACGGTGACGCCGAGCCCGGCGCGGACGTAGCTCACCGCCTTGTCGTCGCTGGTCGTGCGTGCGGCGAACACCGGGCGGACGCCGCGGGTGGTGAAGAATCGGCTGGTTTCGGGCAGCAATTCGCAATGGCGGCGGACGATCATCGGATCGTTGACGAGCTGTTCCGCGCGGATCACCGGCATGCCGGCGAGCGGATGCGTCTGGCCGAGCGCGAGGGCATAGCCCTCGCTGAGCAACTTCAGCCTAGCCTCGGGCGGATCGCCGTCGCGCAGCAGCGTGAGGGCGAGGTCGATGCGGCCGCGCGCGAGCCGTTCGCGCAGATCGCGCTCCTTGCCCTCGACGATCTCGAGCCGGTCGCCGCCGGGGGCGCTGCGCTGGTCGGCGAGCAGGCGTTCGATCCAGCGCCGCGGCGTCGTCACCAGCACGCCGAGGCGCAGCGTGCGCACCGGCGCGGTCTCCGCCACCGCCCGCTCCGCCTCGGCGAACCCCGCCTCGATCGACCGCGCCGAGGCGACCAGCCGCGCGCCGGCGTCGGTCAGCGCGACGCGGCGGTTGGTGCGGTCGAACAGGCTGCGGCCGAGCGTCTTCTCCAGCTTGGCGATGCCGACGGACAGGGTCGGCTGCGAGACGTTGCACGCCGCCGCCGCGCGCGAGAAATTGCCGGTGTCGACCACCGACAGGAAATAGCGGAGATGATAGCGATCGATCATAGACGTTTTCTATGATGTTCTTGCCCGTCTTTCAATTTTCCATGTGGCGGGCGAGCGGGTACAAGGCCGCAAAAGACGGTTGGAGAGAATGATGGCTGAACTCAACTTCGCGCTCGGCGAGATGGCCGACACGATCCGCGAGACGACGCGGCGTTTCGCGCTCGACCGGATCGAGCCGATCGCCGCCGCGGTCGATGCCGAGGACCGGTTCGCGCGCGAGCTGTGGCCCGAAATGGGTGCCCTCGGGCTGCACGGCATCACCGTCGAGGAGGACGATGGCGGGCTCGGCCTCGGCTATATCGAGCATCTCATCGCCTGCGAGGAGATCAGCCGCTCGTCCGCCGCGATCGGCCTCAGCTACGGCGCGCACTCCAATTTGTGCATTAACCAGATCCGCCGCTGGGCGAGCCCCGAGCAGAAGGCGAAATATCTTCCCAAGCTGATCTCGGGCGAGCATGTCGGCAGCCTCGCGATGTCGGAGGCGGGCGCGGGATCGGACGTCGTCTCGATGAAGCTGCGCGCCGACAAAGTCGACGGCGGCTGGCGGCTCAACGGCACCAAATTCTGGATCACCAACGCCGCTTATGCGGACACGCTGGTCGTCTATGCCAAGACGATCCCGGATGCCGGATCGAAGGGGATCACCGCCTTCCTGATCGAAAAGGGTTTCGCCGGTTTCTCGATCGGGCAGAAGATCGACAAGCTGGGCATGCGCGGCTCGCCGACCGCCGAACTGGTGTTCGACGATTGCTTCGTGCCCGACGAGCAGGTGATGGGGCCGCTCAACGGCGGCGTGAAGGTGCTGATGTCGGGGCTCGATTACGAGCGCGTCGTGCTGTCGGGCATCCAGCTCGGCATCATGCAGGCGTGCCTCGACGTCGTCCTGCCCTATGTCCGCGAGCGCAAGCAGTTCGGCCGGCCGATCGGCGAGTTCCAGCTCATGCAGGGCAAGGTCGCCGACATGTATGTCGCGCTCAACTCGGCGCGGGCCTATGTCTATGCGGTCGCCAAGGCGTGCGACGCGGGCCAGACGACGCGGTTCGACGCGGCGGGCTGCATCCTGCTCGCCTCGGAGAGCGCGGTGAAGGTCGCCGGGGAGGCGATCCAGGCGCTGGGCGGCGCGGGCTATACCAAGGACTGGCCGGTCGAACGCTATTGGCGCGACGCCAAATTGCTCGACATCGGCGCCGGCACCAACGAGGTGCGCCGCATGCTGATCGGCCGCGAGCTGATCGGCCATGACGCGCCGCGCGCGCAATGACAATGCTGCGTACCGCGATCGACGCGGCCTCCGCCGACTTCGCCGCCAATGCTGCGCACAACCGCGCGCTCGCCGCGACGCTGCGCGAGACGGTGGCGACCAGCGCGCTAGGCGGCTCGGAGCAGCATCGCGCCCGTCATGTCGCGCGCGGCAAGCTGCTGCCCCGCGATCGCGTCGAGCGGCTGCTCGATCCGGGCTCGCCGTTCCTCGAAGTGGGCGCGCTGGCGGCGAACGGCATGTATGGCGGCGCCGATGGTCGCGACGGGGCCCCCGGTGCAGGCATGATCGCCGGCATCGGTCGCGTCTCGGGTCGCGAATGCCTCATCATCGCCAACGATCCGACGGTGAAGGGCGGCGCCTATTTCCCGATGACGGTGAAGAAGCATCTGCGCGCGCAGGAGATCGCACGCGAGAACCGGCTGCCCTGCATCTATCTGGTCGATTCGGGCGGCGCCAACCTGCCGCATCAGGCCGAGGTGTTCCCGGATCGCGAGCATTTCGGCCGCATCTTCTTCAACCAGGCGCAGATGTCGGCGGAGGGGATCGCGCAGATCGCGTGCGTGATGGGCAGTTGCACCGCGGGCGGCGCCTATGTCCCCGCCATGTCCGACGAGACGGTGATCGTCCGCAATCAGGGGACGATCTTCCTCGCCGGCCCGCCGCTGGTGAAGGCGGCGACCGGCGAGGTCATCTCGGCGGAGGAACTGGGCGGCGCCGATACGCATGCGCGCAAATCGGGCGTTGTCGATCACGTCGCCGAGAATGACGAGCATGCACTGCTGATCGTCCGCGACATCGTCGCGACGCTCAACCGGCCCAAGGCGGTCGATATCGAGATCGCCACGCCGCGCGCGCCCAAGCTCGACCCGCAGGAGCTGTACGGCATCGTGCCGCAGGACGTGCGCGCACCCTATGACGTGCATGAGGTGATCGGGCGGATCGTCGACGGCTCGGACTTCCATGAATTCAAGCCGCTGTACGGCACCACGTTGGTCTGCGGCTTCGCGCGCATCTGGGGCATGCCGGTGGCGATCCTCGCCAACAACGGCGTGTTGTTCTCGGAAAGCGCCTTGAAGGGCGCGCATTTTATCGAGCTCGCCTGTCAGCGGCGCGTGCCGCTGCTGTTCCTCCAGAACATCTCGGGCTTCATGGTCGGCGGCAGATACGAGGCGGAAGGCATTGCGAAGAACGGCGCCAAGCTGGTGACCGCGGTCGCCACCGCCTCGGTGCCCAAGATCACCGTGCTGATCGGCGGCAGCTTCGGCGCGGGCAATTACGGCATGTGCGGGCGCGCTTATTCCCCGCGCTTCCTGTTCAGCTGGCCCAATGCGCGCATATCGGTGATGGGCGGCGAACAGGCGGCGAGCGTGCTCGCCACGGTGCATCGCGACGCCGAGAGCTGGACGCCGGAGCAGGCCGAGGCGTTCAAGGCGCCGATCCGTCAAAAATACGAGGACGAGGGCAACCCCTATTACGCCACCGCGCGTTTGTGGGACGACGGCATCATCGATCCCGTCCAGACCCGCGACGTGCTCGGCCTTGCTTTTTCCGCGGCGCTCAACGCGCCCATTCCCCAGTCGCCGTCCTTCGGCGTGTTCCGGATGTGATGGCCATGATCGAGAGCCTGCTCATCGCCAATCGCGGCGAAATCGCCCGCCGCATCATCCGCACCGCGCGGCGGCTCGGCATCCGCACGATCGCGGTCCATTCCGACGTCGATGCCGCCATGCCCTTCGTCCGCGAGGCGGATGCGGCGGTGTGCATCGGCACCGCGCTCGCCGCGGACAGCTATCTGCGGCAGGATCGCATCCTAGCCGCCGCCCGCGAGACACACGCGGCGGCGATCCACCCCGGCTATGGCTTCCTGTCCGAAAACGCGGAGTTCGCCGAGGCGGTGGTCGCCGCCGGCCTGATCTGGGTCGGCGCGCCGCCCGCCAGCATCCGCGCGATGGGTCTCAAGGATGCCGCCAAGGAACGGATGATCGCCGCCGGCGTGCCGGTGACGCCGGGCTATCTCGGCACGGATCAGTCGCCCGAACGCCTGCAGGCGGAGGCCGACGCGATCGGCTATCCGGTGCTCATCAAGGCGGTCGCCGGCGGCGGCGGCAAGGGCATGCGCAAGGTCGATGCACGCGAAGATTTCGCCGAACTGCTCGCCAGTTGCCAGCGCGAGGCGGCGGCCTCGTTCGGCAACACGCAGGTGCTGATCGAGAAATACATCCTCTCGCCGCGCCATATCGAGGTGCAGGTGTTCGGCGATACGCACGGGCAGGTCGTCCATCTGTTCGAACGCGATTGCTCGCTCCAGCGCCGCCACCAGAAGGTGATCGAGGAGGCCCCTGCCCCCGGCATGGACGAAGCGACGCGTACCGCGGTTTGCGACGCGGCGGTGAAGGCCGCGCGGGCGGTCGACTATGTCGGGGCCGGCACGATCGAGTTCATCGCGGACGGCTCCGATGGGCTGCGCGCCGATCGCATCTGGTTCATGGAGATGAACACGCGGTTGCAGGTCGAGCATCCCGTCACCGAGGCGATCACCGGGCAGGATCTGGTCGAATGGCAGCTCCGCGTCGCCTCGGGCGAACCGCTGCCGTGCCGGCAGGACGAATTGTCGATCCATGGCTGGGCGATGGAGGCGCGGCTCTATGCCGAGAATCCTGCGAGCGGCTTCCTGCCCTCGACCGGGCCGCTCGACCGGCTGCGCTTCCCTGCCGACGTCCGCGTCGACAGCGGTGTCGAGGAAGGCGGCGCGGTAACGCCCTTCTACGACCCGATGATCGCCAAGCTGATCGTCCATGGCGGCGCAAGGCGCGAGGCGGCGGCGAAGCTTGCCGCGGCGGCGCGCGGCACGCAGGTGTGGCCGGTGAAGACCAACGCCGCCTTCCTCGCGCGGGCGGCGGCGCATACCGACTTCGTCGCCGGGCGCGTCGATACCGGCTTCATCGAACGTCATGCCGGCGATCTGATCCCGGCGGCGGAGCCCTCCCCCGCGGTGCTCGGCGCGGCGGCGGCGGCGTTGCTGCCGGAGGGTGACGATCCGTGGGTGGCGCTGCGCGGCTTCCGCGCCAATCGCGCCGCCGCGACCGCGGTCGACGTCGAGGTCGGGGGCAAGCCCTATCGCGTCGATCATCCCGCCGGCGGCGGGGTCGTCGCCGACGGCGTGCTGTTCCTCGACGGCGAGGCGTGGCCGTTCGGCGCCCCGCGCGCCGATGCGATCGCCGGCGGCGGCGAAGGCGATGGCGCGATCCTGTCGCCGATGCCGGGTCGCGTCATCGCGGTGCTGGTCGCGGCGGGACAGGCCGTCGCGCGCGGCGAGCGGCTGCTGGTGCTGGAAGCGATGAAGATGGAACAGGCGCTGGTCGCGCCGTTCGACGGCGTGGTGGCCGAACTCAAGGTCGCCGAGGGCGCGCAGGTGCCCGAAGGGACGTTGCTCGCGCGGATCGCAGTGGAGGAGGTTTGATGGCAGGACGCAGCTTCGACGCATGGCAGGTCGGCGACCGCATCGTCCACGACATCCGCCGCACTGTGACCGAGACGGACAATCTGCTGTTCTCGACGATGACGCACAATCCGCAACCGCTCCATCTCGACGCCGAGGCGGCGCGCGCGAGCGAATTCGGCCAGATCCTCGTCAACGGCACCTTCACCTTCGCGCTGATGGTCGGCCTGTCGGTCGGCGACACGACGCTCGGCACGCTCGTCGCCAATCTCGGCTACGACAAGCTCGTGATGCCCAAGCCGGTGTTCCTCGGCGACACGTTGCGCGCCGAGACCGAGGTGGTCGACTTGAAGGACAGCCGCTCGCGGCCCGATGCGGGCATCGTCACCTTCGCGCACCGGATGCTCAACCAGCGCGACGAGATCGTCTGCCAGTGCCTGCGCACCGCCTTGCTCAAGCGGTCGGCGGCATGAGGCTGCGGTCGCTCTTGTTCGTGCCGGGCGACCGGCCGGAGCGGTTCGACAAGGCGGCGGCGAGCGGCGCCGATGCGCTGATCCTCGATCTGGAGGATGCGGTGACCACCGCCGCCAAGCCCGCGGCGCGGGGCGCGGTGGCGGCGCGGCTGCGTGAGACGCGGGGCGCGGTGCGGCTGTTCGTGCGCATCAATCCGCTCGATACCGCGCTGTGCGCCGAGGATATCGCCGCGCTTCAAGGCCTGTCCCCCGATGCAATCGTGCTGCCCAAGGCGGAGGGCGCGGCCAGCGTCCGCGAGCTTGCCCAGCGGCTTTCGGCGGCGGGGATCGCCGCGCCGATCCTGCCGATCGCCACCGAAACGCCGGCGGCGATCTTCGCCCTCGGCAGCTATGCGGCGGCGGGCGTGGCGCTCGCCGGGATCACGTGGGGGGCGGAGGACCTGCCCGCGGCGATCGGCGCGACGACCAGCCGCGAGGACGATGGCCGCTACACGCCGCCCTATGAGATGGCGCGGTCGCTGACGCTGTTCGCGGCACATGCCGCGGGGGTGGCGGCGATCGACACCGTCTACCCCGCGTTCCGCGACCTCGACGGCCTCGCCGCCTATGCGCGGCGCGCGGCGCGCGACGGCTTCACCGGCATGATGGCGATCCACCCGACGCAGGTCGCGGCGATCAACGCCGCCTTCACCCCCGACGCCGAACAGGTCGAGGCGGCGCGGCGCATCCTCGCCGCCTTCGCCGCGGCGCCGGACGCGGGCGCGTTGCAGATCGATGGCCGGATGGTCGATGCGCCGCATCGCAAACAGGCGCAGCGGCTGGTCGACCGCGCCGACCCGCAGCCATAAACATTACCACGCGGCCGACACGCCGACGCGCACGTTGCGCGGTCGCAGCGGCGTCACCTGATTACGCGCGGCGAGGCCGAAGGGATTGCCGAACGAGAAGCGATTAGCCGCCGCATCGGTGAGATTGTCGAGGCCGAGCGTCAGGTCGAGATTGCGCCAGCGCAGCCCCGCCGAGACGCCGAAGGTGGTATAATCGCCCTGGCTGACGTCGAGCAGATCGCCGGTGCCGAGCACCGAGCGCCCGACATAATCGAGCGTCGCCGCCACCCGCGGCGCGATGCTCCGCCCCTGCCCCCAGGCGTAGCTCAGCGCGGCATGGCCCGCGAACGGCGGCGTCTCGGGCAGCCGGCGATTGTCCTCGCGCGACTGGTCGGCGACCGGTCCGCGCACCCGATTGTAGGTGTAGAGCGCCGCGGCATCGAGGCGCAGCCCGGCGACCGGCACCCAGTCGAGCGAGGCCTCCAGCGTCTGGATATTGGCGTTGCCGAGGTTGGTGGTGAACGGCTGTCCGCGCCGGTTGAGCAGATCGGCCTGGATGCCGCGCCACCGCGCGGTCGATGCGCTCACCGACAGGCCGAGCCCGGTCGTGCCACGCCGCAGCCGGCGCATGCCGATTTCGCCGACCGCGATCGAATCGGCCTGGTAATTGGCGACCCGGCCGATCCCCTGCGCGACCGCCAGCCCGCCGGTGCGGAAACCCGTCTGATAGCGCGCGAACAGCGCGAGGTCGGGCGCGAGCCGGTAGGACAAGGCGAGCGTCGGATCGGCGCGCTGCGTCGAGCGGCCCCGGATATAGGCGCCCGGCCGCCGCGTCGCCGACGGTTCGCCGTCGATCCGCGCGCTGGTGAAGCGCCCGCCGAGCGTCACCGACAGGTTCGGGGTCACCGCCAGCGTCATTTCGCCGAACGCCGAGGCGGCGCGGGTGACGTTGGTGACGCCGACGATATCCATCTGGTTGCCGGTCAGGCCGAGCGCGCGCGACAGCGCCGACCGGTCGCTGACCAGGGTGAAGCCGGCGAGCCAGGAATTGCCCGCCGAGGTCGAACGCGACAGCCGCATCTCGTGCGACAGCAGCAATTTGGCGGTGTCGACGCTATAGGCCAGCGGTCGCCCGACGCCGCGCGGCGTCGCGTCGAAGACCTCGCCGGTGTGATAATCCGCCACCCCGGTCGCCGAGACGAGGTGCAGGCCGCTGTCCCAATCCTTTGCGACGACAATGCGGCCGAACAGGAAATGGTCCGCGAACGGCTGCGCGATCCGGCTGCTGCGCCGGTAGCTGCCGTCGCTCCTCTCGGCATATTGGCCATCCGCGGCGCGGATCCGCTGGACGACGCCGCTGGTGTCGATCCGCCAGCCGCCGCCGGGCTCGGCGCGCAGCGCGACGCGGGCGCCGACGGTGCCGACGCGGTTGACGTCGCGACCGCGCGCGGGATCGTCGATATAGCCGCCGTCGCGCACGACATAGGCGACGCTGCGCAGCGCCAGCCGCTCGTCGAGCAGGGGCAGGTTGACCATCGCCGACAGGTCGTAGCCCGCCGCGCCGCCGTGCGTGGCGACGACCCCGCCGCTCATCGCCGCGGCGATCCGGTCGAGCATCGGCGCGTTCGAGGTCAGCCGCAGCACGCCGCCGATCGCGCCGGCGCCGTACAGCGTGCCCTGCGGCCCCTCCATCACCTCGACCGCCTGCATGTCGTAGAGGCGCAGGCCGGGATCGGGACCGGAAGCGTTGAGCTGGACATCGTCGAGATAGACGCTGGCGGTCGACTGGGTGGTGCCGTTGAAGCTGCTGTCGGCGATGCCGCGGATGAAGACCTTGTTGCGCCCCGGCCCGAGCTGCGTGCTCTGCAACACCGGCACCGCATTGGTCAGGTCGCTGATCGCCCCGGTCGCGCCATTGGACTGCGCCGTCGTGCCGACCAGGGTGAGGCTGCCGGGGTAGCGCAGCAAGGGCACGCGCTGCTTGCTCGCGGTGACGACGATGTCGGCGGGCACGTCGGGCGGCGGGACGGGACGGGACGGCGTCGGCCGTGGCGGGCGCACGCGGCGCGGCGCGGCGACGATGCGATAGATGCCGCCCGGCCCGGCGATCGCGCGATAGCCGGTATCGGCGAGCAACCTCTTAAGCGCCTGCACGACCGGCATCGTACCGCGCAAGGGGCGGCAGCGGACCGCGTGGAGGCCCGGTTCGGTGCTGACGATCTCGACGCCGCTGCTCTGCGCGAGCATCAGCACCCCCGCGTCGAGCGTCGTCGCGGGGATGGCAAGGGTTATCACGACATCGCGCGCATACGCGACCGACGGCAGGCAGGCGGTGGCCGCGATTATTGTGGAAACAAGCCTAAGGCGTCGCGGGACCGCGATCCGCCAATACCCAGCCTTCGCCATTACGCCGCCATGTCGCCCCGATCAGTTCGGCCAGATGCGGTACATCGCGATCGGCAGCGCCTGTGACGTGGATCATGCCGGTAAACGGGCGGCGCGACAAGTCGCCGACGATGCGCAGGTCGACGCCAAGCCGCCGGCGCAGGCTCGCCGCGACCTCGCCGACCGGTATCCCCTCGAAGCTGAGGTCGCCCTTGCGCCAGCCGCCGACCGCCGCCGCCGGCACCATGCTGCGGACGATGCGATGGTCCGCCGCCATCGTCACCGCCTCGCCGGCACCGAGCCGCAGCCCGGCACCGTCGGGCTGGAACAGCACCGATCCCTCCGCCACCGCGACGGACAGGCGCTCGCCGGTGTGCAGCACGTCGAAGGTCGTGCCGAGATCGCGGATCACCTGATCGCCCGCGCGCAGCTCGAACGGATGCGCGGCATCGTGAACGACGTGGAGCGTCGCCTCGCCGCGATCGAGCGCGACGCTGCGTGGATCCGCGCCGCTCACCCGCAACAGGCTGCCGCCGTTGAGCGCGATCTGCGTTCCGTCGGTCAGGCGGACATCGCGACGCTCGCCGTCGCGGGTCGCATAGACGGTCTCGGCGGGGTGCGAGCCGAACGTCGTCGGCACCAGCCAGACGGCGAGCGCCGCGGCCATCGCGCCGCCAGCCGCCAGCCGCCACCGGCCGCGCGTCGCGGGCTGGTCGTCGTTCGCCGCTTCCGGCACGGCGACGGGTGCGGGGAACGCCGCCTCGGCGACCAGCCGGTCGCGCATCGCCACCGCGTCATAGGCCCGGGCATGCGCGGGGGTTTCGAGCCAGGCGACAAAGCCCTCCCACTCCTCCGCCGCCATGTGATCCTGGCGCAGATGCCAGGCGATCGCCTGGTCGATGATGTTCGGTGCGTCACGGCTCACAGGCGCTGCCCCCTTCCATCATCATGACGATGCGCCACCGGCATATCCGCACCAATCTGTTCGGCGCGGGCATGAATAATCCGGTAGGCGCGCTGCAACAGCTTCTCGACGCCGCTGACGCTGATCCCCAATTGCACCGCGATGGCGCGTTGCGGCCTGTTTTCAACACGATAGAGCCGCAGGGCGGTGGCCATCCGTTCGGGCATATCGGCGATCGCCGCCTCGATGACGCGCAGTTCGTCGCGCACCACCAGCGTCCGTTCCGCATCGGGCACATCGTCGGCGGTCGGCTGGTCCTCCAGCCACGCCGCCTCGCGCGCGCCGCGCCGTGCGGCGGCGATCCGGCGATCGGTGGCGAGGTTGCTGGCGACGCGATACAGGAAGGCGGCCGGCTGCGCGATCGGCTGATCGGCGAGCTGGTCGATCCGCAACCACATGTCCTGCAGCGCATCCTCCGCATCGTCGCGGTTCCCGAGCCGCGCCGTCAACAGTCGCGACAGCATCGCGCGTTGTTCGAGGAAGATGGCGCGAAGTCCGCCGTCGGCCAATCTGCGTCCGCGCTCCCGTCAGGCTGGAAACGCCAGCCCTTCCGCCGCCGCCATGTCCGCTATCGGCCATTTCCGCAAGACGTCCGCTTCGCGCGGCCGCGCCTCGGCGATCGCGTCGCCGGCGCGCTTGCCCGCCCCCGGATGACACATGACGAGATGCATGCCCGCCGCCCGCCGCAGGAAGCGCGGGAACAAGCGTTTGTAATCCGTCGAGAAATCATAATGGCCGGCGAAACTGTCGTTACACCGCAACCGATAGCGCGCCGCCGCCCGGCGCAATCCGCGCGAATGGAAGGCGCTGCCGATCGCCTTTCCCACGAATGGCCGCGCCAGCATCGCGTCGACCCGATCGGTGCAGTCGCGCACCCAGGCGTCGGGCGCGCGGCTCGCCGTCTCGAACAGCACGATGTCGCGGATGCCCGGCAAGGCGTGCGAATGCTGGTGGCCGTCGACGAAATCGGGCGCGCGGCCCATCGCCGCGGTGAAGGCGTCGAATTGCGCGGCGATCTCGGCCGCGATCTCCTCCAGCGGCAATTGCCGGCGGGCGGCGCGGCCGGCGAGCGGATCGATCTCGGGCAGCCGGCCGTCGGGGGCGAACAGCGGCATGTCGGTCAGCGGCCGTTCCTGCGTCAGCGTCAGGTGCAGCCCGATCGACACGTGCGCTGGCAGATCGCGGAGCAGCGCCGCATCGTCCGCCCAGCCCGGCATCAGCGTCATGCAGCTCGTGGCGTTGAGCTTGCCGTTCGCCGCCAGCTCGGCGATCGTCTCGCTGACGCCGCGCGAATAGGCGAAATCGTCGGCGCACAGGACCAGATTACGCAACGGCCGCGCCCTCCACATGCTGATGCGCGCGCTCGCGCATCTGGACGCTGAGCAATTTGCGACGCTGCAGCCGGCGCGCGAGGAAGCGATAGAAGAACCAGCTGCCCGCCCAGGGCGCGGTCGCCGAATAGACCAGCCGTTCGAACAGCGTCCAGCGGATCGATTCGCGGTCGCGCTCGCGCGGCGAGGGCATGCACCACAGGTCCTGCGAATAGAGCATCCGTCCCCGCGTCATCGTGCGGTGGATGACCTCGTGATCCTCCAGGATATAGCCCCAGATCGCCGCGTCGAACCCGCCGACCGCGCGCAATGCCTCGACATCGAAACACTGGCCGGCACCACCGGCATGGCATTGCCGCGGCAGCAGCTTGGCCGCCGACAGGATCTTGCGCGCCTCGGCATCCAACGCCGCCTGATCGGCGCCGGGGGCGACGAAATAGGCGCCGGCGACGACGCAGCGGTCGCGCTGCAACAGCCGCTCCGCCTCGGCGAGATAGTGCGGCGGATAGAGCGTATCGGCGTCGCAAGTCGCGACATAGCGGGTCCGCACCCAGCCGAGGCCGGTGCGCAGCGCCGCGACCTTGCCCGGCGTCGTCTCGGTGATGACCAGCGCGTCGAGCCCGTGCGCGCGGACCGCGGCGCGGGCCACCTCGGCGCTGCCGTCGGTCGAGCCGTTGTCGACCAGGATCATGATCGCGCGCACGCTCTGCGCGGCGAGGCTGGCGATCGTCGCGGCGAGATAATCACGCTCGTTGAAGAACGGGATCAGCACGGTCCACAGCGGCGTCGGCCGGCGATCCAGCCGCCGCGCGGCGATCGAAGACCCCGCCGCGCTGCGGGACAACGGATCGTGGTCGTTGATCAGAAACATGATGCCCCCGGCAGACGGTCTCGGTGGCATCGCGGACCGCTGCGCATGCCGACATGGCCCACCCCCCGCGGGCCATGTCGGCTCCGCGCGTCAGTCGCTGCGATGCCCCGAATGACAGACGATACCGAATTGGACGTTCCACACCTGCCCGCACAAAAAAATGGCGCATGACGGTGGGGATCGCCGGATTTAAGGGGGCGGCATGATCATTATGGCGCGTTCCCCGGCCGCAGCGACGACCGTCCCCGCCAGCCGTCCTGGCGCCATGGCGACCTTCCTGCTGCTGCTCGGCTGGGCGCTGCTGGTCCGCGGCCGCGACTTCGGCAATCCGATCATCCATGTCGACGAGCAATATTATCTGCTCGTCGGCGACCGCTTGCTCCACGGCGCCCTGCCCTATGTCGATCTGTGGGATCGCAAGCCATTGGGACTGTTCCTGATCTTCGCGGCGATGCGGTTGCTGCCCGGCGACGGCATCCTCGCCTATCAGCTCGTCGCGACGCTGTTCGCCGCGGCGACCGCCTGGCTGGTCACGCGCGGCAGCCTGCGGCTCGGCGCGACGCCGCGCGGGGCGCTGGTCGCCGGCCTCGCTTATGTGCTGTGGCTGTCGCTGCTCAGCGGGCGCGGCGGGCAGTCGCCGGTCTTCTACAATCTGTTCGTCGCCGCCGCGGCGGTGCTGACGCTGCGCCTGCCGCAGCTCGCCGCGCGCGGCGCCACAGGTGCGATCGTCGCCAACGGTTGCGCTGCCTGCCTGCTCGCGGGCCTCGCGATCCAGACCAAATATACGCCGGTCGTCGAAGGCGCGTTCTTCGGGCTCGTCCACCTCTGGTATCTCCGCCGCGCGGGCGCTTCGCTCGCGCGGCTCGGGGTTTCGGGGCTGGTTTGGGCGGTGCTCGGCGTCCTGCCGACCGCGGTGGTCGTGCTATTCTACCGGTGGCAGGGGCCGGCGGTGTTCGACGCCTTCTGGTTCGCCAATTTCGCCTCGGTCTCGCTGCGCAAGGGCTATCCGGCCGCCAAGATCGCCGCACGGCTCGCCGGCACCACCGCGCAATTGCTGCCGTTCATCGCCTGCGCATCGCTCGCGTGGCGGGTGCGGCCGCGCCGGCCCGAGGTGGCGATCGCCTTCGGCTGGCTCGCCGCGGCGCTGGTCGCCTTCGCGATGATCGGCGCCTTCTTCGATCATTATGCGCTGCCGCTGATGGTGCCGCTGGCGATGATCGCCGGTGTGGCGGTCGGCCGGTACCGGGCGGCGCCCGTCGCGCTGCTCGGCTACGGCCTGCTGCTGTTCGTCGCGCGGGTGGCTTTGGTGCCGACCGAGGCCGCATCGGCGCGCGTGGTGGCGCGGGTGATGGCGGCGAACGACCGCGGCGGCTGCCCCTATGTTTTCGCCGGCGACGCCATCCTCTACCATCTCGCATCTGCCTGTATCCCCACCGCCTACGCCTTCCCATCGACGCTCGCCTATGAAGCCGAACAGGGCGCCACCGGCATCGACGAGGCCGCCGAGGTCCGCCGCATCCTCGCCGGCCGGCCGCCGGTGATCGTGACGATGGACGCGCCGATGGCGCCGTGGAACCGCGACAGCCAGGCGGCGATGACGCAGGCGCTCGCCGCGCGCTATCGCCGGGTGCTGGCGGTGCCGCGCGAGGACGCGCATCTGCTCGTCTATCTGCGCGACGATCTGCCGCTGCGGCGCTGACGTCACGCCCCTTGGCGCGGACGCCTCCGCCGGGCTAGAGCGCCTGCATGACGCCGCTGACGCTCCACAACAGCCTGACCCGCATGACGGAGCTGTTCCAGCCCGCCGATCCCGCCGACGTCCGCATCTATTCATGCGGGCCGACGGTCTATCATTATGCGCATATCGGCAATCTGCGCGCCTATCTGTTCACCGACACGCTCGGCCGGGTGCTGACGTGGAAGGGCTATGGCCTGACCCATGTCATCAACATCACCGACGTCGGCCATCTGACCAGCGACGCCGACGCGGGCGACGACAAGATGGAGGCGGCGGCGCGCGCCAGCGGCCGCGACATCTGGGCGGTCGCCGCGCATTACACCGCGGCATTCAAGGCGAACCTCAAGGATCTCAACGTCCGCGATCCCGCCCGCTTCCCGCTCGCCACCGACCACGTCGAGGGCATGATCGCCTTCGGCGAGGCGATCGCCGCGAAACATTGCTATCAGCTTCCCGACGGCCTCTATTTCGACACCTCGACCGTCCCCGATTACGGCCGCCTCGCCGGCACCCGCGACGACGGCCCCGCCGAGGGCCGGATCGAGACGGTGGCGGGGAAGCGCCACGCCGCCGACTTCGCGATCTGGCGGACCAGTGCGCCGGGCGAGCATCGCCAGATGGAATGGGACAGCCCCTGGGGCCGCGGCGCGCCCGGCTGGCATCTCGAATGTTCGGTGATGAGCCGGCAATATCTCGGCGCCCATTTCGACATCCACACCGGCGGCATCGACCACCGCGAGATCCACCATCCCAATGAGATCGCGCAGAATCAGGCGTTCAGCGGCACCGCCGACACCGGCGCGACGCTGTGGATGCACAACAACTTCCTCGTCGACCGCACCGGCAAGATGTCCAAGTCGTCGGGCGAATTCCTCATCCTGCCGACGCTGGTCGAGCGCGGTTTCCACCCCCTCGCCTATCGCCTGATGTGCCTGCAGGCGCATTATCGCAGCGAGCTGGAATTCTCCTGGGAGAATCTCGCCGCGGCGCAGACGCGGTTGAAACGCTACGTCCAGACCGTCGCGGCGCTCCGTGCCCGCGGCGAAGGCAAGGGCGCCGCCTCCGCCGCGCCTTATATCGAGCGGCTCGATGCGGCGGTGTCCGACGATCTCAATACGCCCAAGGCGCTGCCGGTGCTCGACGAGTTGCTCGCCGACAAGACGATCGGCCCCGCCGCCCGGCTCGCCGCGCTCGGCGATTTCGACGCGGTACTCGGGCTCGGCCTGACGACGCTGTCCCGCGAGGACCTGCGCGTCCGCCCGGCCAGCGCCGGCATCGACGAAGCGGGGATCGCGGCGCGGCTCGCCGAGCGTCGCGAGGCGCGCGCGGCAAAGGACTTCCCGCGCTCCGACGCGATCCGCGACGAACTCGCCGCGCTGGGGGTCGAGGTGATGGACGGCGATCCGCTCGGTTGGGACTGGAAGGTAACGCCGTAACCGGCGACGGTCGCGCCTCTCTATTGCAGCGGCTGATCCGCCGTCGCGATGATCGGCGGCACGTACGGCCTCGGTGCGTTCGCGGGGATGCGCGCAATCTCCGCCTCCAGCGCCTTGGCGCGCGCCGCCGAGGACGGGTGCGTCCGGCTGCGGAACAGGCCGCCGTCGACGTCGCCGCCATGTTCGCGCCAGAAGCGCACCGCGATCTGCGGGTCGTAGCCGGCGTTGCGCAGCAGATACATGCCGAGCAGATCGGCCTGATCCTCGGTCAGCCTGAACAGCCGGCCGTTGCGCCCTACCTCCGACAGCAGGCCGCGTTTCACCCCGGCGGCGTCGAGCCGCGCGGCATGATGGAGGATGTTGTGCGCCAGTTCGTGCGCGACGACCACCGCGACCTCGTCGTCGGTGTAGCGTTCGAAGAAGCGCACCGCGATCTGCACGATCCGCCCGTCCGCCGACGCGTCCATCCCCGGTCCGAGCAGCACCTCGAACGCGCTGCGGCAGCCCGGCGACGCGGCGATGGTGACGCTGCGCGCCTTGCCGTCGCGCAGCAGGTCGACGCGCAGCGGCTTGTCGGCGGGCAGGCCGGCGATCGTCGCGATCACCG
Organism: Sphingomonas sp. M6A6_1c; assembly: GCF_053345135.1. Classification (NCBI taxonomy): domain Bacteria; kingdom Pseudomonadati; phylum Pseudomonadota; class Alphaproteobacteria; order Sphingomonadales; family Sphingomonadaceae; genus Sphingomonas; species Sphingomonas sp. M6A6_1c. The sequence goes on from NZ_JBKEZO010000006.1 coordinate 111,590, forward strand.
CATCGCGCGCGGCGCTGGTCGCGGTCTTGCCCGGCACTGCGCCATCGACCCGCTTGCCGTCGATCGCGACGATCGAATCGCCCTCGCGTACCGCCGCGGCGGCCGCGGGTGAGCCTGGGACCACCGCCTCGACTGCGATCGGCGTCTCGAACCCGAAGCTGCGGCGTGCCTGGTCGCGCAACGGTGCGTCATATTGGTCGATAGCATGGAGCGCCCAGCCCGGCGTCGGCGCCGTCTCGCGGCACAGCGCGGCATTGGCGGTGGTCAGCCGATAGGCGATCCCCGCCATCCGCCCGTCCACCGCACGCAACGCCGTGAAGGTCGCGGCGCTATCCTGCGCCCGGGCCGGCGACGGGCTCCAGATCCCGAGCAATACGGGCGCGATGCACAGCAGAGCCTTGTTCATCCCGCCGCCCTAGAACAGCGCGTTCGCCCGCGAAACCTCCGATACGCCTTCTCTACCGAACGCTCTTGGCATCGATGGTCACCTGATTGCCCTTCGACACGCCGGTGCGCTTGCCGCTGGCGACCAGTTCCCAAACCTGTTTGGGGGTCGGCAATCCGTCGAAGGTGGGGAAGCTCGACACAGTGCCGTCGACGTCGGTCAGCGCCACGGTGTAAGTTCCGCTCTTGTCGATTTGGCCCATCAGCGACGGATAGACGCTGACCGTCCGGCCGGCGTCGTACAAGGCCATCTCATACCCCGCCCCATTGGCTCGATAGACGCCATATTCGAGGCGCGCATCGCCCTCGCGGCACCATGAGGGTCGCGGCTGGGGCGGTGTGGCGGGATCGGCCTTCGCCTTCGCCGCGATACTACCGGCGAGCAACGCCATCAGCATGTCGCCGCCCGCGGGTTTGATCGGCTTCGCGTGCGCGAAGACCAGCGGCGTGGCGCACGCCCTGATCGGCGTCGCCGCCGGCGTCGCGGGACCGGCCGGCCGTGGCCAGTGGATCGTCGCGATCGCCTGCTGCAATTGCGCATCGAGCTGCTCCGCGGTCAGCGCCTTGGCGCTCATCCGGATACTGACGATCCATTCGCCCACGGGCACGACCGCGAGCGCGGTGCTGCGATACCCCCTGCCGGCATTGGCATATACCTGCCGCAACGACGACGCGGCGGTCGCGCCCGGCGCGGCGAAGGCGATCGGATCGGCGGACGCCGGCGCCGCATTGCGGAACAGGTCGCGGCTCTCGATCGCGGTACGCGACCGGTCGAACCACAGCGCGACGTCGGGCACCGCCGGATGGAAGAGGTAGACCGTCGCGCTGACGCTGCCATCCGGCGCTTCGAATTGCGCGGCGACATCGTGTTCGCTCTGCGTGGCATCGGTCAGCGCGCCGCGCGGCAGGCCGGCGAGCTGCGACCGCAGGATCAATCCGGTCTCCGCATGTTGCCAGCTCTTGCCCGGCGGCACCGGCAGATCGCGTGCGGCAATCGGCGCAGCGGTCGCCAGCGCCAGGATCATCATCGCCCGTTTCATCGTCTGTCCCCCGTGGCCCCACACCCGAATAGCCTGCTAGCAGACCGGCTGGCGATTCCGCCAGCATCCGTGGCCGCCGGCGGCACCGGCAAAGCCCCCGCCATGCGGCGCCAAAGCCTTCCTTCATTGCGTCAGGGCCGTTTTGGGCGCATGTCGCGACGCGTTTAGACCCGAAGGACGACAGATCATGGCCGCGAACTGGGCCCCCGACAGCTGGACCAAGGCAGAGGCCCGCCAGCTTCCCGACTATCCCGACGCCGCGGCGCTGACCCGCGCGACCGACACGCTGGCGACCTATCCGCCGCTCGTCTTCGCGGGCGAGGCGCGCAACCTGACCGCCGAGCTTGCCGACGTCGCCGCCGGCAAGGCGTTCCTGCTCCAGGGCGGCGATTGCGCCGAAAGCTTTGCCGAGCATAGCGCCAACAACATTCGCGACACCTTCCGCGTCATCCTGCAGATGGCGGTGGTGCTGACCTATGCGTCGAAGCTGCCGGTGGTGAAGCTCGGCCGCATGGCGGGCCAGTTCGCCAAGCCGCGCTCCGCTCCCAACGAGACGATCGATGGGGTCGAGCTGCCGAGCTATCGCGGCGACAACGTCAACGACATCGCCTTCACGCCCGAAAGCCGCATTCCCGATCCGCAGCGGATGATCCGGGCGTATTCGCAATCGGCGGCGACGCTCAACCTGCTGCGCGCCTTCGCGCAGGGCGGCTACGCCAATTTGCATCAGGTGCATCGCTGGACGCACGACTTCATGGGCCGCAGCCCCTGGTCGAAGAAATATGCCGAGACCGCCGATCGGATTGGCGAGGCGCTCGAGTTCATGGCCGCCTGCGGCATCGATCCCGAGACGGTGCCGCAGCTCGCGCAGACGCATTTCTACACCAGCCACGAAGCGCTGCTGCTGCCGTTCGAGGAGGCGCTGACCCGGCAGGATTCGCTCACCGGCGACTGGTACGACACCAGCGCGCATTTCCTTTGGATCGGCGACCGCACCCGCTTCGAAGGATCGGCGCACGTCGAATTCCTGCGCGGCATCGGCAATCCGATCGGCGTCAAATGCGGGCCGAGCCTCGATCCTGACGCGCTGCTGCGTATGCTCGACACGCTCAATCCCGGCCGCGTACCGGGGCGGATGACGCTGATCACCCGCTATGGTTACGACAAGATCGAGGCATCGCTGCCCAAGCTGGTCCGCGCCGTGACGCGCGAAGGCCATCCGGTGGTGTGGAGCTGCGACCCGATGCACGGCAACACCGTCAAGGCGGTGACCGGATACAAGACGCGGCCGTTCGACCGCATCCTCGCCGAGGTCCGCGGCTTCTTCGCGGTGCATCGCGCCGAGGGCACGCATGCCGGCGGCATCCACGCCGAGATGACCGGCCAGAACGTCACCGAATGCACCGGCGGCGCGATCGACGTGACCGAACAGAGCCTGGCCGACCGTTACCACACGCATTGCGATCCGCGCCTCAACGCCGGCCAGAGCCTCGAACTCGCCTTCCTCCTCGCCGAGATGCTCAACGAGGAAATGGCGGAACGCCGCAAGGCCGCCGCCTAGGACCGATCGACCTTCAACGCGGGGACGATGACAATTCCTCCCCCGCCAGGGGGAGGTGGCGCGGCGAAGCCGTGACGGAGGGGGAGGACACGGAACAGACGTGTCGCTTACCTCCCCCTCCGTCATGCCTGCGGCATGCCACCTCCCCCTGGCGGGGGAGGAATTTTGCCTAAATCCCGAATGTTGATCCGGCCTCGGACCGGAGAGGAATCACCTCACCCGCGGCCGATCAGCCGCTGTGCGATGGTGTCGGCGACTTCCGCTGCCGGACGGCCGGTGCGCTCGCTCTCGTCCCAGACCTCGTCGAGGCGGGCGGGGATCTTGGCGATGCGCGCCATCACCTCGGCTTCGTCGCCCTGGCCGAGATATTCGAGGCCGACGTTGATGATACCGCCGGCGTTGATGACGTAATCGGGCGCGTAGAGGATGCCGCGATCGTGGAGGCGGTCGTAATCCTCGCGCGTCGCGAGCTGGTTGTTGGCGCCGCCGGCGACGACCTTGGCGACCAGCGTCGGGATCGTCGCCTCGGTGAGGATCGCGCCCAGAGCATTGGGGCTGAAGATGTCCGCCTCGACGCCGAGGATCGCGCCGGCCGCCACCGTCTCGGCGCCGAGTTCGGCGCCAAGCGCCTTGGCGCGCTCGGCATCGACGTCGGCGAGCGTCAGGCGCGCACCGTCCTTGGCGAGCAATTTGGCGAGGCCGCCGCCGACCGAGCCGACGCCCTGGATCGCGACGTGCACGCCCTTCATGTCGTCGGTGCCGAGCCCGCGCCTGGCCGCCGCCTTGACGCCGAGATAGACGCCGTGCGCGGTGTACGGGCCGGGATCGCCGCCCGCCGCGCCGCTGGCCACGGGCAGGCCGCTGACGAAATTGGTCTCGCCGGCGATGACCTTCATCCGCGCCTCGGACATGCCGACGTCTTCCGCGGTGACGTATTTCCCACCGAGCGATTCGACTGCGCGGCCGAACGCCTTGAGCCGATCTTCGCCGATCACCGCACCCGGCGCATCGGCGAGGATGACGCCCTTGCCGCCGCCGAGCGCGAGCCCGGCCATGGCGTTCTTGAAGCTCATGCCGCGCGACAGGCGCAGCGCGTCGGTCACCGCAAGGTCGCCCGAAGCGTAATGCCAGAAGCGGGCGCCGCCGGCGGCCGGCCCGAGATGCGTGGAGTGGACCGCGATGATGGCACGAAGACCGGACGCCCGATCGGTGAAGGCGTGCACGCCCTCATGAGAATCGAAATCGGGAAGATCCCATACCGAGGTCATAGCTCACTCCGCTGGCAGAAAATTGCGACAACTCGCAATATTGTTTCTCGACACCTTTGGCTAGTCCCGAACTGGACCCAAGCGGGGAGAAGGTGGAGAATGGGGCGACCGACGGGACTTGAACCCGCAACTTCCGGCATCACAAGCCGACGCTCTAACCAATTGAACTACGGTCGCCGCGAACGCATGCGCCCCTAGCGGGGCCGAACGCCCCGCGTCAAGGCCATCAGAAGCTTCCTTCCACCGAAAGTCGATATCCGCCCGCGCCGGCGACGAAGCCGGAGGCCGCCAGCCGCTGGGCCGCGGCGGGGTCGGTGGGATTGATGCGTAGCGCCGCGGTGTAGCGGCCCTGCCCCGTGATGCGCAGCTCGATCCCCTCGGTCCCGGCCTGGCTGACGAGCGGCAACAGCAAGGCACCGCCGTCGCAGCGTGCCGCACCGGAGAGTTCGGCGGGCAAGGCGATGCCGGCCGCCTCGCCGATCAGCCGGGCGCGTACGCGGCCCTCCGCCTTGTCGCAGACGCCGTCGGCGAAATGGACGGTGACGCCTTCCAGCGCCAGTTGGTTGACGGGCAGCGGCGCGAAGGCGGCGCCGGTCGGCAGCGTCGCGGTCATGTCGTCGATGCCTTGGCCGTGGCGGCTCATCGTGATCGCGCCGTGGATCAGGCCGGGATCGCCGTCGACGACGACGCGGGCGCGACCGATCAGCAGCGCGAAGGGCGACAGGCTGGCGTCGAGCGATCCCAGAGCGAGAGCGCCGAAGCGCGCCTCGTTGAGCCGCCCGTCCCAGACGCTGCCGGTGACGGTGCGCGCCGAAAAGCCCTGTTCGCCGAGGCCGATCGCGCCGAGCACGAGGCGTAACGGCAAAAAGACGAGCAGGGCGAGCAGCATCAGCGCGCCGAACAACGCGGCCGGGCCGGTGCGGAGGCGGATGCGCCTCATGCGGCGCGCGCCCGGACGACGAGGTCGGCGGCGACGCTGCCGTCCTGATTGTCGCGCCACGTCGCCGATTCGACGAGGATGCCGTTCGCTTCGAGGCCTCCGAGCCAACGGCCGAGCGCGGCGGGCTTGGCCGCCTGGATCGTCGCATGGACGCGGCCGCCGCCGGAATCGTCGACGGTGGCGAGCGCGAGGCCGGCTGCGTCGGCGCGCAGCCGCAGCGTGTCGGCGAGCGAGCCGCTGAGCGGTACGCGTCGGCCGGCGGAGCGGAGCAGATCGACCTCGTCCTGCGTCCCGGCGAAGCGGACGACCGCGTCGGCATAGCGTTCGCGCGCGCTCGACAGGCCGTCGCGGACGGGCAGGATGATCCCGCCCCAGATGATCGTCACGACGAGCAAGCCGAGCATAGCGAGGATCATCCGCCGCTCGCGCAGCGATCGCCCGACGAACCAGTTGCGCAGGCCGCTCATCGCCGGGTCACCGTCATCTCGCCCGTCACCCTTCCGTTGGCGGATTGGAACGTCCCCGCGGTGACGGTGAAGCCCGCCGCCTCCAGCGTCCGCTTGAGATCGGTCGGCAGCGATTCGCGCGCCGCGCCGACGCCGATACGGACGCTGCCGTTCGATTGGAAATCGAGCGATGTCAGTTCGGTACCCGGCGTCGCTCGCACCGCGTCGTAGATCGCGGCGACCGTCGTGGTGAAGCCGAGCCCCGGCCCGCGCACCGCCGACAGGCGTTCGGCGAGCTGGCGGTCGACATCGGTCACCGTCTCGCCGCGGGCAAGGCCGGTGCGGCCGAGCGCATCGGCGCGGCTTTCCAGCGCGTCGGCACCGAAACTGTATTTGGCGATGCGGACGAGATCGATGCCGAGCGTGACCAGCAGGATCGCGGCGCCGAGCAGCGCGAGCCGGCGGACGAGCGCCCAGTCGATGCCGATACGCCGGCGACGGCGCGCGAAGGCGCCCTGCCGCAGATCGAGCGCGGGTGCCGCGGTGGCGGCGTCGAGCGCGATGTCGATCGACTCGCGGTCAAGCGTCTGCTGCGGCGTGTCGCCGATGACCAGGTCGGTGAGCGGCGCCTCGTCGGCGAAGCCGGTCGTGCGGCTGCGCACCAGCGCCGCGCCGGCGATCGTCGCGCGGACATAGCCCTCGTCGGGACGCGGCAGCAGCAAGGCCGCGGGGATCATCGCCAGCGGGTCGATCCCCTGCGCGGTGAGATCGGTGAGCCATTGCGCCATCTGCGCCATCGCGACGACGGCGATGGGGCGTTCGCCCTCGCCCTCGTCACCGACCGCGACGTGCAATTCGGCCAGCGGCGTCGCGCTCGCCTCCGCGACGAGCAGCCGGGCGGCGGCGATCGCCTGCGCGGGCGAACGGACGGGCAGCTCGGCCCAGTGGAGCGCGACCGCGTCGGCGGGGACGATCGCGATGACGGGGTCGTCGCCCGCCGGCGGCACGCCCTCGCCGTCGTGGAGGATGCCGTCGGCGCGGCGGAGCCAGCGATAGCCGCGGTCACCGGAGGGGAGGAACAGGAGCGTCGTCATGATTCGTCGCCCCATTGCCGCGCAACGAGCCGCGCGGGAAGCCGGCTTGCGTCGATCAGCGCCCTTTCCTGCAATTGCGTGCCGCCGTTGCTGACGTCGATGGCGAGCGCGAACCACGTCGAGGTGACCGCGAGGCCGCCGTTGCCGCCGTCGGGCGAGGCGCCATTGCCGGCGAGGTTGAGGAAGGTGCTGGCGTCCTTGAAGCCCTGCGGCGGGCGGCGGAGCAGCATGCCGCGGATCGCATCGGCCGACAGGTTGCCGGGGAACATCATAGCGATAAGCGGCGCCTGTTCGGGAAGGAGCGTGTTGATGTTGATCGGCGCCGGCTTGGCATCGGGCAAGGTGCAGATCCACGGGCGGAGCTGCGCGTAGATTTCGGGCGTGACGCCGTCGACCGCGCGCAGCTCGCTGGGGTCGGCCATCAGCGTGCCGGCGGTGCGATACGGGGTGGCGCGGGCGAGATAGACGGGGTCCTCGGCGCCATTGCCCTGCTGGTCCTGATCGGTGTCGATCCAGTCGGCGGCGGCGGCGGCGATCCGTTCGGCGGATTGCGCGGGGACGTTGAGCGAGCGCATCAGCCGGACGAACTGGATGCGCTGGGTTATCGCCTGTGTCGACGTGTAGACGCTAGGGCCGAGGCGGGTGACGAGGCCGTTGAGGTTGAAGCAATTGCCGCCGTCGCGCACCCGCGCCACCGCGAGGCCGCCGCCGGGCAGCGGCAGGCCGAACGGGCGGTTGCTCCAGCCGCCGGCCAGCGTGACGCGGTCGCGGCTGGTGCCGAGCATGTCGGTGACCTTGGTGGTGGCGAGCGCCTCGGCAGCGCGGGCATAGCCGCGCGCCTGTTCGCCGGCGAGCGCATTGCCGGCGAGCCGCGTCGTCAGCCGCAGCCGTTCGAGCGCGGTGCCGGCGAGCACCGCGATCATCGCGACGAGCAGGAGGACGGTGAGCAGCGCGGCGCCGCGCTCGCGGTCAGCGGCCATTGCGTTGTCCGGGGGGCGTGCCGGTGGCAGCAGGGGTCGGCGAGCCACCCGGATTGGGGAAGCCGCCCGATACCGGGCTCGCGCTGCTGCCCGCGCCGACGAGCAGCATCAGGCGGAAGGCGGTGCCGTCGGTGCGGCGGACGGTGATCTCCGCGGCCTGCGGCAGCGGCGCGCCCTGCGTGCCGTCCCAGCGGTCGCTCCACGCGCCCTTGTAGCGATAGCGCGCACCGACGCCGGCGACCTTGTCGAGCAGCGTCACCGCGGGCAGCGGCGCGGCACCGTCGAGCATCGGATAGGCGACGCGCAGCAGGGTATTGCCGTCGAGCTGATAGGCGACCTTTTGCGCGCTCGCCCGCGGCGCGGCGTCGACGTTGGCCCAGCCGGTGCGGACGAAGCGGATGCGGCCGTCACCCTCGCCGGTGAAGGCGGGGAGCAGCGTGCCGCCCTCGTCGCGCGCGGGGCGGTCGATCGCCTGACCGAGATCGCCGGCGAGCAGCGACGCGGTGCGGTTGAGCGCGGCGATGTCGTCGAAGCGCTTGCCGGTGGCGGTCTGCGCACGGACGCTGAAGGTGAGGATCGCGACGCCGGCGGCGGCGATGAGGCCGAAGATCATCAGCGCGATCATCACCTCGACGAGGGTGAAGCCCGCTTGCGCGGTCGGGCGGGACGGCAGCCTGGCGATCACGACGGCTGGTCCGGCGGGCGGATGGCGGTGGTGCGGCCGACGATCTGGCCGGTGCGGTTGCTCACCGCGACGTCGATGCGGACGATCGCGGCGTTGCCGGTGCCGCGGACCTGCCGCACCCAGGTCCAGCTGCGGCCGCCGTTGACCTCGCTGCCGGTGGTGCGGCCGGCGACGGGCGGCTGCGCCTCGGTCACCGCGTCGTTGGCGACGTTGCGCGCGACGAGGCCGGCGACGAGGCTCTCGTCGAGCGTATGCGCGCCGCGGATCGTCGCGGTCTCCAGCCGCAGCAGCGCGAGCACGGCGAGGCTGAACACCGCGAGCGCGACCATGATCTCGATGAGCGTGAAGCCGCGCGTCCGCATCAGCTCGCCACCCGGACCGAGCCGTCGGCGGCCATGTCGATCACCGCGCGCGCGCCGCTGCGGGTGAGCGTGATCTGCGCGGGGCGGTCGGCGAGGCCGGTGGGATCGAAGATGATGCGCAGGCGGCCGCTCGCCTCGCCGGTGGCGGCGACGGTGCCCGGCGTCCAGCGTTCGACGCGCAGCGGCTTCTCCGCCATCGCCACCCACTGTCCGGCGCCGCGGCGGTCGAAGCCATAGCCGCCCGCGGTGACCCAGATGCTGACCGGCCGGGCATCGACGATCGCGGCGTCGTGCGCGGCGCGGGCGCGCAAGGCGAAGCGCGCCGCCTCGTCCGCCACCCGGCCGCGGGGATCGGGCATGTTCCACACCGCCACGGCCGCCGCGAGGCCGATGATGGTCACCACCACCATCAGCTCCACAAGCGTAAAACCGTTGCGGCGCGGGGCCATGGTTATTGCCAGCTGGTGATGTCGGCGTTGACGCCCTCGCCGCCGTCCTTGCCGTCTGCGCCCAGGCTCCAGACGTCGGCCTCGCCGTGCTGGCCGGGCGAGGCGTAGAGATAGGGGCGGCCCCAGGGATCGGGCGGCAGCTTCTTGATATAGCCGCCGCGCTGATATTCGGAGGCGTTGACGCCGGCGGGGGCGGTGACGAGCGCCTGCAGGCCCTGCGACGTGGTCGGGTAGCTGTTCATCTGGAGCCGGTACATCTCCAGCGCGCCTTCGATCGTGCTGATGTCCGATTTGGCCTTGGTGATCTTGCCCTTGTCGCCGGCGGGCAGGACGTTGAACGTCACGATTGCGGCGAGCAGGCCGATGATGACGATGACCACCATCAGCTCGACGAGCGTGAAGCCTTCGTCGTTGCGATGGCGCTTCTTGGGTTCGGTAGGCATGTGGGTCCTCATTGGCCGGCCAGCGTATTGAGCTGGAGGATGGGCAGCAGGATGGATAGCACGATCGTCGCGACGACGCCGCCCATCACGACGATGATCGCGGGTTCGAGCAGCGACAGAGCGGTGGCGGTGAAGCGGTCGAACTCGCGCTCGAGATAGTCGGCGGCGCGCTCCAGCATCTCGTCGAGCCGCCCCGCCGCCTCGCCCGACGCCGCCAGATAGGTGAGCAGCGGCGGGAAGACGTTGGCGCGGCGCATCGCCGCCGACAGGCTGCCGCCGCCGCGGATGGCGTCGACGATCTCGTCGGAGGCGGCGCGCAGGCGGCGGTTGTGGATCGTCGAGGCGGTGAGCGCGAGCCCTTCGAGCAGCGGCAGGCGGCTGGCGATCATCGTGCTCAGGGTGCGCGACATGCGCGCGGCGTGGAGGTCGCGGAACAGCCGGCCGAGCAGCGGCAGGCGCAGCAAGGCGGTGTCGAAGGCGAGGCGCAACGCGGGGTCGCGCAGCGCATACCACGTGCCCACCACCACCAACGCCACGCATAAAGCGATCAGCCACCAATAGCCGACGAGGAAGTCGGACAGGCCGATGACGATCCGGGTGAGCAGCGGCAATTGCTGTCCGACCGTATCGAATTGCTCGACGACCTGGGGCACGACGAACATCATCAGCGCGGTCACGACGCCCATCGCGACGACCGCGAGGATGGTCGGATAGGCGAGCGCGGTGATGAGCTTGCCGCGGATCTCCGCCTGCCGTTCGAGCAGCGCGGCGAGCCGGTCGAGGATCGTCGGCAGGCTGCCCGAGCTTTCGCCCGCCGACACCATCGCGCGATAGAGCGGCGGGAAGCTCTTGCCCTCGCGCGCCATCGAATCGGCGAGGCGGCGGCCTTCGACGACACCGGCGTGGACGTGGGCGACGATCGTGCGGACGCTGTCCTGCTCGGTCTGGCGGGTGATCGTACGCAGCGATTCCTCGAGCGGCGAGACGCGGTTGAGCGTCGCGAGCTGGCGGGTGAAGAGCGTGAGCTGCTTGACGCTCATCTTCTTCGAACCGAATTTGATGCCGAACAGCGGGCGGCTGGTCGCGGCGGGCGGCGCGCCGGGGTCGAGGCGGACGACGTAGAGCTTGCGGCGATCGAGCTGCGCGCGGGCGGCGTCGAGCGACGGCGCGGCGACGTGGCCGCGCTGCTCCTGGCCGCGGGTGTCGATGGCGAGATAGTCGAAGTCAGCCATGCGCATCACTCCTCCCCGGCACGGGGAGGTGGCGCCGCGTAGCGGTGACGAAGGGGGGCTTCCTCAGGCGGGGCGCTGCGTGGCACCCCCCCTCCACCAGCCTGCGGCTGGTCCCCCTCCCCGTGCCGGGGAGGATTTGCGGCGCGCTACGCATCGTCCACCACCACGTCGGTCGCATCCCTGCGCGACACGCGCACCGCCTCTTCCGGCGTCGTCAGCCCGCGGCGGACCAGCGTCTCGGCCGCCTGCGCGAGGCTGGGCGTGCGGGCGAAGGCGTGGGCGGCGATCGCGGTTTCGTCGGCGCCGTCGTTGATGAAGCGGCGGATCGTGTCGTCGACGCGCACTGCCTCGAACACGCCGATGCGCCCCTTGAAGCCGGTGTGGTTGCAGGCGGGGCAGCCGACCGATTCGTAGACAATCGCCTCGGGCTCGATGCCGAGCAGCCCGGCGACGCCGCTGGCGCCGGATACCGGGCGGCGGCAGACCTGGCACAAGCGGCGCACCAGCCGCTGCGCGATCACCGCGCGCAGCGTCGAGGCGAGCAGGAACGGTTCGACCTTCATGTCGCGCATGCGGGTGATCGCGCCGATCGCGTCGTTGGTGTGGACGGTCGAGAGCACGAGATGGCCGGTCAGCGACGCCTGCACCGCGATCTCCGCGGTTTCGCGGTCGCGGATTTCGCCGACCATGACGACGTCGGGGTCCTGCCGCAGGATCGCGCGCAGGCCGGCGGCGAAGGTCAGCCCGACCTTGGGATTGACCTGCGTCTGGCCGACGCCCTCGACGGCATATTCGACCGGGTCCTCGACGGTGAGGATGTTGCGGCTGCCGTCGTTGAGCAGCCGCAGCGCGCCGTAGAGCGAGGTGGTCTTGCCCGAACCGGTCGGGCCGGTGACGAGGATGATGCCGTTGGGCTCGGCGAGCGCGCCGCGCAGCAGCGTGTACATCCGCTCGTCCATGCCGAGCGCGTCGAGGTCGATGCCGGCATTGTCCTTGTCGAGGATACGCAGCACGACGCGCTCGCCGGCGCGGCTGGGCAGGGTCGAGACGCGGACGTCGAGCAATTTGCCGCCGAGGGTGAGGCCCATGCGGCCGTCCTGCGGCACGCGCCGCTCGGCGATGTCGAGCCGGGCCATGACCTTGATGCGGCTGACCACGACGGGGGCGACGTGCGGCGGCATGCGCAGCGTCTCGCGCAGCACGCCGTCGATGCGCATGCGGACGATGAGGCCCGTCTCGTACGGCTCGATATGGATGTCGGAGACGCCGTTGCGCGCGGCGTCGGCGATGATGCCGTTGATCAGGCGGATCGCCGGCGCGTCGTCGGCGGTGTCGAGCAGGTCCTCGGCGGTGGGCAGCCCCTCGGCAAGGCTGTCGAGCTCGTCGCCCATGCCGACCGCGGCGAGCGCATTGGCCTGGCCGTCCATCGCATAATGGTCGGAGAGCAGACGGTCGAACTGCGGCGCCTCGACGATCGACACGTCGAACGGACGGGCGAGATAGCGGCGGATTTCGAGCAGGGTCTTGGGATTGGCGCCCGCGCGTAGCGCGACGGTGAGGTGCGTGTCGGCCTCGGTATGGGTGACGACGACGCCGTGCTTGCGCGCGAAGGCATAGGGGATGGCGAGCATCGGGAGCGGCTCGGCCGGCGCGGGGGGCTCGGGGAGGATGAGGGTTTCGGGGGCGGTGTCGAGCGGGGCGTCGAGGGCGTCGCCGGTGCGGATGATCATAAGCGGGTTCCCCATGGGTTCGTCATGCCCGCGGCGGCGGCGACGACGGCTTTGCGGGATGTGGGTTCGCCCTCGCGGTTCGTCATCCCGGCGGGAGCCGGGATGCGTGGGTGCGGAACGCCGAGGGTGCGTGCCGACGCCGAATGCACCCTGTCCATGGGTCCCGGCGTTCGCCGGGATGACGAAGGGGTGGGGTTCGTAACCGATCGTGCGGCGCTGCCGATGATCGTGAGGGGTGCCTCACCAGCTTTGTCATCCCCGCGCAGGCGGGGATTCAGACGCGCGGACCTCACGACTCCATCGCGACACCTGCGCGTCTGGATCCCCGCCTGCGCGGGGATGACAGTGTTGGGGGATGGGGATTCGCCCTCCCCGCTCGTCATCCCGGCGGAGGCCGGGACCCATGGGCGCGGGACGCCGAGGGTGCGTGCCGACGCCGGTTGCGCCTTGTCCATGGGTCCCGGCCTCCGCCGGCATGACGCGCTGGCGGCGCGCCTCACCGGTCCCTCGGGCGAATGACCTTCGTCGTGTTGTGCTGGATGGGGACGGCGATGCGGGGGTCTTCGATGTTGCCGGGGATCGGGGCTGAGGGGATCGGCGGAGCGGCGCCCATGTAATCGCGGACGAGCTGGTCGATCGACGGTTCCTCGCCCGGCGATTGCAGGCCCTGTTGCAGACGGATGTAGCCGTAGCGCTGCTCGGCGACCTTGCGGCTGTCCGCGGCGTTGCGCAGGATCGTCGGGCGGATGAAGATCATCAGATTGGTCTTGTTGCGCGACTTGGCCTTCGACTTGAAGAGGTTGCCGAGCAACGGGATGTCGCCGAGCAGCGGGATCTTCTCGATCGTGCGGCGCTCCTCGTCGCTGAGCAGGCCGCCCATGACCGCGATCTGGCCTTCATCGACGGTCAGCGTTGTCTCGATCTCGCGCTTGTTGAGGATGAGGTCGCTGTTGTCGCTCGACACCGGGCCGGCGATCGAGCTGACCTCGAGGCGCAGGTTGAGCTTGACCGTGCCGCTCGAATTGACCTGCGGGCGCGCGGTCAGCTCGATGCCGACATTCTCGCGCTGCGTGGTGCGGAAGGTGTTGTCGAAATTGTTCGACAGCGCCTGTCCGGTGGTGATCGGGATCTCCTGGCCGACGAGGCTGTGCGCTTCCTGATTGTCGACGGTGACGAGATGCGGGACCTGGAGCAGGTTGGAGGTGGTGTCGCTCTTCACCGCGTTGATGATCGCGCCGAACAGGACGTCGCCGATCTTGCCGCCGAAACCGCCGAAGCCGCCGGTCGAGCTGAGGATCGAGTTGAGCGCCGACTGGGTGAGTGAATCCGACGCGGAATTGTTGGTCGTCACTTCGGTGCGCGTACCGTCGGCGCCGATCGTCACCGTCTTGCTCGACCCCAGCGACTGCGCGCCGATCGCGCCGGCGATCTGGAGGATGTTGGGCGCGCTGTTCGAGAAGGTCGAAGCGGCGAAGGCGCCGCCCGAGGGGTTGGCGAGCACGAACTGCGCGCCGAGCCGGTTGACCGTCGCGTCGGACACTTCGGCGACGATGCCTTCGATCAGCACCTGTTCGCGGCGCGTGTCGAGCTGGCGGACGACATCGGCCAATTGGCGCTGGATGTCGGCGGGCGCGGCGATGACGATCGCATTGGCACCCTGGAAGCGGGTGACGACCGCGGCGGTGCGGCCGCCCTCGGTCGAGATCGCCGGCCGACCGTTGGCGGCGGTATTGGCGCCGCCACCGACGCTCGCCTGCTGGGCGGGGGCCTGGTTGAACTGGCGCTGCTGGCTCTGGCCGCCGCCGCCGCCGCCGGTGCTGCTGCCGAAGCCGGTCTGGGTGCGCGAGAGCTGCGTCTCCTGCACCGCATCGGGGGTTTGGCCGACGAGCTGCTGGAGCACGGGGAGAAGCTGCGCCGCATCGGCGTTCTCGAGGAAGACGACGCGGATCTCGGTGCCGTTCTTCGCCTTCTGGTCGAGGTCCTGCGCGACCTGGACGAGCCGCGCGACGCTGTTGGCGTCGCCGCGGATGATGACCGAATTGCTGCTGTCGACCGCGGTGACGCTGGTGCCGACGCCGCCCTGCGCACCGCCCTGCCCGCCCGGCGCACCGGTGGCGAGGCCCTGCAAGGCGGCGGCGATCTCCTTGGCGCTGGCGTTCTTCAAGGCGACGACGCGGGTCGCGGCATTGTCGGCGTCGACGCGGCGCAGCACCTCGCGGATGCGGCGGATATTGTCGCCGAAGTCGACGACGACGAGGCTGTTCGAGCCGCGATTGGCGCTCACCGAGCCCTGCGCGCTGACCAGCGGCCGCACCGTCTCGATCGCCTGCGTCGCGTCGATCGAGCGGAGGCGGACGATCTCGGTGACGAAGCTGTTGCGGTTGGCGCCGGCCGATCCGATGCGGCTCGGCTGCGAGGCGGCGTTGTCGATCGGCTGGATGCGGAAGGCGCCGTTGCCGGTCGGCACCGCGACGAGCCCGTTGGCGCGCAGCGTCGACAGGAAGGTCTCGAAATATTCGGAGCGGCTGAGCGGCCGGTCGGTGACCACGGTGACCTTGCCGTTGACGCGCGCGTCGATGATGAAGGTGCGCCCGGTCACCTTGGCCGCGTCGGCGATGAAGGCGCGGATGTCGGCGTCGCGGACGTTGAGCGTGGTCTGGGCCAGCGCGCCCGTGGGCAGCGCGAGCGCCGCGGTGGACAGCAGCAGGGCGGAGGCGAGCGTCTTCATGGGGGCCGTCTTCATCAATTGGGCGCGATCGTGATGGCGAGCGCAAGCGTCTGCGACCCACGTTCGACGGTGATGGGGATGTTGCCGCCGCCGGCGAAATCGGCGGTGACGCGGTCGAGGTCCTGCGGGCCGCTGACCGGCCGGCCGCCGATCGCGGTGACGACGTCGCCGTCGCGCAGGCCGGCGTTGCGGAACAGCGCGCCCGACCCCTGCGAGCGGACGACGAGGCCCGAGATGCGGCCCGAATCGATGCGCGGGATGAAACCGATCTCGTTGCGGATCTGGTTGGCGCGGATCGCGGCGGGGGCGCCGGTGCCGGGCGACGCCGGCGCGGGCGGCGTGCCGGGGGCGCCGAGCGCGGCGGGCTGGGCGCCGGCGGGGGCGTCGGACTGGACGAGGAACAGATCCTCGGCGGTGCCGCCGCGATCGATGGTGATATGGTCGAAGGCGACCGCCTTCAGCCGGACGCCGGGCTGGATCTCCTCGCCGACGACGACGGCCTTCTGGACGTTGTCGGGACCGGCGAGGATCGCCGACCCGCGGCCCGAGGCTTCGTCGACGCGGATGCCGAACAGCGTGAGCTGGAGCGAGGTGACCGTGGCCGGCCCCTGTTGCGGCCCGCCGAGGCGGAAGAAGGGATCGAAGCCGGCGAGCACGTCGTAGGGGCGGCCGGGCACGGTGATCGCCGCCGGGCGCCAGTCGCCGAGCGGTGACACCGGCGTGACGAGCGTCCACACCAGTCGCGCGCTCTGCGTCGCCAGCCCTGCGATCAGGATCAGCTCGGCCAGCGAATAGACGTTCACGACGGGCAAGCGGCGCAAAAGGCGCCGCGTGCGCGCGTCGAGTTTCAAGCGCATGAAGTCATCCCGTCCCGCAGCGTCCGCCTACGCATGGCATGTTACGCTTTTGCGGCAAAGAGGGATCATAACGCGACGATGCGGGTGCCGAGCCGTTCGGCCTCCTCGGGGTCGTGCGTGACCATCAAGATCGGCAGCCCGGCCTCGTCGCGGACGCGGCACAGCGCGTCCATGATCTCGCCACGGCGCGCGCGGTCGAGCGACGACAGGGGCTCGTCGAGCAGCAGGAAGGCGGGATCGCTGAGCAACGCGCGGCCGATCGCGACGCGGCGCGCCTCGCCGCCCGACAGGGTGCGCGGCCAGCGGTCGAGCAGATGGCCGATGCCGAGCATCGCGACGATGGCGGCGAGGCCGGTGTCGTCGGCGGCGCCGTACAGGAGGTTGGCGCGGACGCGGCGGTGCGGGAACAGCCGCGGGTCCTGGAAGACGTAGCCGGCGCGGCGATGTTCGGGGGCGACATCGATGCCGGCGGCCGCATCGAACAGCGTGCGGCCCGAGACGGCGATGCGGCCGGCATCGGGGCGGAGCAGGCCGGCGACCATGTTGAGCACGCTGGTCTTGCCGATCCCCGACGGGCCGAAGAGGACGGTGAGCCCCTCGCCCGCCTGCAGGTCGAGCGCGACCGATGCCTCGCCGAGCCGCTTCTCGACGCGGATGTCAAAGGACATGCAGCCCCCGGCGGACGCGGCGGGTGAGCAGTTCGGAGACGAGCAGCGCGGCGAGGCTGAGCGCGACCGACATGGCGGACAGGCGCCAGACGGTCGCCTCGGCGCCGGGCTGCTGGAGCGCGGAATAGATGGCGAGCGGCAGCGTCTGCGTCTCGCCCGGCACGTTGGAGACGAAGGTGATCGTCGCGCCGAACTCGCCGATCGAGCGCGCGAAGCCGAGCACCGCGCCGGCGAGGATGCCGGGCAGGCTGAGCGGCAGCGTCAGCGTCCAGAACACCCGCCACGGACCCGCGCCGAGCGTGCGTGCGGCGCTTTCGAGACGGCGGTCGACCGCCTCGATCGACAGCCGCATCGCGCGCACCATCAGCGGCAGCGCCATGATCGCCGCCGCGATCGCCGCGCCGGTCCAGCGGAACAGGACGGTCACGCCGAACCAGCGGTCGAGCAGGCTGCCCAAAGGGCCGTTCGGGCCGAAGGCGAGCAGCAGCAGCCAGCCGGTCACCACCGGCGGTACCACCAGCGGCAGATGGACGAGCGCGTCGAGCAGCAATTTGCCGGGAAAGCGCCCGCGCGCGAGCAGCCACGCGAGCGCGAAGGCGAGCGGCAGCACCGCCGCCATCGCGACGCCGCCGACCTTGAGCGACAGCGCGACGATCGTCCATTCCGCAGGCGACAGCATCAGCGCGGGGTGAAGCCGTAGGACGCGAAGATCGCCTTGCCGGGGCGGCTGATCAGGAAGCGGCGAAAGCCCTCCCCTTCCGGATTGCGCGAGGCGGCGAGGCGCGCGACCGGATAGGTGATCGGCGGATGGCTGCGCGCCGGGAAGACGCCGGCGAAGCGCACATTGGACGAGGCCCTGGCGTCGGTGGCGTAGACGATGCCGAGCGGCGCGGCGCCGCGCTCGACCAGCGTCAGGGCGGCGCGGACGCTGTCGCCGCGCACCACCTTGGGCGCGACCGCGCTCCACACGCCGAGGCTGCGCAGCGCCGCCTCGGCATAGCGGCCGGCGGGGACCGGCGCGTCGGCCATCGCCAGCGGCCCGGCGGCGAGCACGCGCGCCAGCGCGGCGGACGGACGCACCGGGATGCGCACCGGATTGCCCTTCGCCGCGACGACGACGAGGCGGTTGCCGAGGAAGGTGACGCGGCTGCTCGCGACGATCAGCCGCTTGGCGGCGAGCGCGTCCATCCACTCCTGATCGGCGGAGACGAACAGATCGGCGGCACCCCCCGCCTCGACCTGCCGCGCCAGCGCCGACGAGGCGGCGAAGGAGACGACGGGGCGCGGATGGCCCTGTCTGGCCCAGGCGTCCGCGGCGGCGTTCATCGATTCCTGCAGGCTGGCGGCGGCGAGCACCAGCGGAGGCTTGCGCTGCGCGGCCGCGGGCGCGGCGATCGCGAGCGACAGGAGCAGCAGGGAACGGATCATGACGGCACCTCGGACCAACGAATATATACCGCCGTATACAAGGCTTTCGTCCGGCGCGACCGGCGTTTTCAGCGCACGGCCGCGTCGCGCGCCTCGCCGAAGTCCATCATCTCGTATCGATAGGCGGCGAGCCGCGTGCTGAGGCAGGCCACCATCGGCGCGACGTGGTCATCGGCCGAGGACGCGCCTGGCGGCAGGACAAATCGCGCCGACGGCATTGCGGAATGATGGTCGTGACCGATCGTCCCGCTCACCGCATGGCACGAGCGGGCGATGGCTTTCGCCGCGGTTGCGGTCAGGACCGGTTTCTCGCCAGGCGTCGTCGCGCATCCAGCAAGCACGACGACGCCCAATGCCGTGACCGTGATGCGCTTCGTGGTCATTCGCTGCCCTTCCCCATCGGCATGAATCAGCCCACTGCCACATCGTTCGTCAACGGGATTTTTGCGCGAAACCTTCGCATGGCGGCCGCTGTACCCCGGCGGAGGCCGGGGTACAGCGTTGGTATGTCACGCCTGACGTTCCCGAGGTCTCGATGCTTAGCGGGGTCTACGCCGCGGCGAGGCTAAGGAACGCCTCGACACCATTCGCCAGTGGCCCGGAGCACCCCGAAACGGGTCCGGGGTGACGGGTGACGAACAAAACCGTCTTACGTCGCGCTTACCCTGCCCGTCCGCTGGAGCTTGCCCCAGCCGACCATCGGGCCGCGCAGCGCCTGCGCTATGGCCTTGAGCACGACGTAATACATGATCTGGCGATAGCCGATCCGCTGCGGGATCAGCAGCCAGAGCAGGCGCCATTTCTCGCGGCGTTCGAGCGCGAAGGCGATCGTCGCGGCGAGCAGGTCGATCGCGGTGAACACCAGCCAGAAGCCGAGCATCGTATAGACGTCGTGGCTGGTCTGCGCCCAGCCGTGCGCCTGGATGTCGAGATAGGTGACGAAGAAGCTGACGAGCAGCGCCAGATCGATGATCGGGCTGATCGCGGCGAGCACGATCTGGAAGACGATCGCCTGCGGCAGCCCGACCCAGCCGAGCCCGCGCGGGGCACTGCGGCCGATCGCCGAGCGATGCTTCCACAGGCATTGCAGCGTGCCGAACGCCCAGCGGAACCGCTGTTTGGCGAGCGCGCGGAACGTCTCGGGCGCCTCGGTCCAGGCGATCGCATATTGATCGTATTGGACGCGCCAGCCGGCGCGCTGGATCGCGATGGTGAGGTCCTGATCCTCGGCCAGCGTATCGTGCGGATAGCCGCCGACGGCGCGGATCGCCGCCAGCCGCCACGCGCCGACCGCGCCGGGCACGACGGTGATCGCGTCGAGCCGGGCGAAGGCGCGGCGTTCGAGGTTCTGCGCGGTGATATATTCGAGCGCCTGCCATTTGGTGACGAGATTGACGCGGTTGCCGACCTTGGCGTTGCCCGCGACCGCGCCGAGCTGCGGATCGTCGAACCAGCGCGCGAGGCGCGCGATCGTCGTCGGCTCGAACTGCGTATCGGCATCGAGCGCGATGACGATCTCGCCCTTGGCCAGCTCCAGCCCGGTGTTGAGCGCGCGCGCCTTGCCGCCATTCTCCAGCGTCAGCAGGCGGACGCGGGGATCGTCGGCGAAGGCGGCGGCGACGATCGCGGAGGTCGCATCCTTCGAACCGTCGTCGATCACGATCACCTCGATCCTCACGTCGGTCGAGGCGAGCACCCCGCGCACCGCGCGTTCGATGACCCGTTCTTCGTTATAGGCGGGGATCAGCACGGTGACGAAGCGGTCGGGGTCGATGCGCGGGAAGACGGTGCGCCCCTCACGCCGCGCCTGGATCAGCGCCAGCGCGGACAGGGCCAGCGCTCGCAGGATGCCGATCGCGATCGCGATGCCGAACAGCCAGCGCAGGCCGACCGCCATCGCGCCCAGCGTGCTGAACAAGGCGAGATCGACGTTGGCGGCGAGCTGGTCGCTGGCGCTGATCGGCGGCATCGCGGCGTGGCGCGACAGGCCGGCGAGCGTCGACACGGGCACGAACTGATAGCCGAGCGCGCGCAGCCGATCGATGATCACCGGCAGCGCCGCGACCGTCTCGGCGCGGTTGCCGCCGGCGTCGTGGAGCAGGATGACGTTGCGGCTGCAATCCGCGTCCGAATCCTCGTCGCAATGATCGGGACCGCTGGTCACCCGCGCGATCGTCGCGTCGATGATCTGCTGGACGCCCGGCCGCTTCCAGTCGCCGGGATCGACGTGCAGGCCGACCGAGACATAGCCGCGTTCCTGCGCCTGCAGCGCGGGCTCGATCTCGTCGGCGGTGGAGGGCTCGGCGTCGCCGAAATAGGGCGCGCGGAAGAAGCGCAGCGAATGGCCGGTGAACGCCTGGAACAGGCGCTGCGTCGCGTTGAGCTCGAACCACACCTGCCCCGGCGAGACGGTGGCGAGGTTCGGATGGGTATAGGTGTGGCTGCCGATCTCATGCCCCTCGGCGACCATCCGCTGGAGCAGCGAACGCTGGGTCAGCGCATTCTCGCCGACGATGAAGAAGGTGGCGGCGACGTGCTTCTGCTTGAGCACGTCGAGGATCTGCGGCGTCCAGGTGCGATCGGGACCGTCGTCGAAGGTCAGCGCGAGCTGGCTCTTGCGATAGCCGGTGCGATCGACCTCATAGGCCTTAGGCAGGCGATCGAAGCGCACGTCGGCGATCGCGCCGCCCGGCCCCGCCACCGCATGGCGCGCGCCGGGTACGGGGGTGGCGGCGATCTTGAGGATCTCGCCCGCGCCCTCGATGTCGACGTTGGTGCCGGCGGGGATGGCGTCGATCGCCGACGGCGGCGGCAAGCTGCGGTGATCGCGGCCGAACAGCGACCACAGGCCCGGGTCCTCGGACCCCAGACGCCACAGCGCGACGCTGCCGACGCCGGCGCGGTGCAGCATCTCGATCTGGTTATAGGCGGAGGCGGCGTCGAGCAGCCAGACGACGTGGCGGGTACCGCCCTCGCTATAGGCGAAGCTGCTGTTGCCGCTGGCGCGATCGAAGGCGGGCATCGTCCCCGAATCGCGCGCCGCCTGCCACGCCTCCTCGACGCCGAGCGGGTCGCCGCTGCCGTCGTGCCAGTCATAGGCGTAGGAGCCGATCGCAACGACGAGCTTGGCGGCGGGAATGCCCCGCGCGGCGCTGGCGACGGTTTCGGCAAACCAATGCTGCGAGGCGATCGGGCCGGCGGGGCCGCTCGTCTCATGCTCGTCATAGGCCATCAGGAAGATCTTGTCGGTGACCGCAGCATAGGCGGGCAGGTTCCAGTCGGGATTGGCGACCGGCGCGGCGATCGACACGCTCCACCCGCGCGGCGCGAAGCGGCGCCGCGCCTCGCCGAGGAACATGCGGTAATTCGCCTGCGCGCTCGGCGGCAGGTCCTCGAGGTCGAAGAAGGCGCCGCCGGCGCCGTTCGTCGCGAGCCAGGGGATCAGCCGGTCGAGGAAGGCCGCGCGCGCCTTGGGGTCCGCGAGCAGCGCGGCGGTGCCGGCGCCGTCCCAGGTGCCGTTGCTGGCGTTCTGGATCATCGGGATCACCACCGGACGATGCACCGCGCGGTTGAGGATGGCGCGGCCGGCGGTGTCGCGGAACACAGTGAGGTGATGATCGGCACCGGTGACCGACACCCAGCCGGGGATCACCCAGTCGAGCTGTTCGACGTGGCGTTCGAGGCTGGCGGCGCTCGACGGGTCCCAGGGGGTGTGGAAGGCGATGGCGAGGCTGGGGTTGGCCGCCGCATCCTTGCCGCGGCCGGTGCCGAGCAATTCGCCCGCGTAGTAATTGAGGCCGCGCTTGGCGCGACGGATGACGCCGTGGGGGGGGGCGAGCCGGCGCAGCACCGGACGCTCGACATCCACCGGCAACAGCGGCGCCGCGGGCACCGCGCCGATCGACACCGCGAACACCGCGAGCGCGAGCACGACCAGCGCGACGAAGGCGACGACGCCGAGCGTGAAGCGCCGCTTGCGTCGGCCGCTGGCGTCATAGAACACGGGATGTTGAGACATGATACGGCACTCCCCCGCGCCTCACATGCGCCAGACCGGGTGCCGCTATCAAGACACGGCGATGACAAAGCCGTCACGCGCGGCGACCGCGCGCAGGCGATGGATCGATATGCAGTCAATTCCTCCCCCGCCAGGGGGAGGTGGCGCCGCGAAGCGGTGACGGAGGGGGAGGTAAGCGACGTCCTCTGTGCCGTTTCCTCCTCCTCCGTCATGCCTTCGGCATGCCACCTCCCCCTGGCGGGGGAGGAATTTTTGCCCGAAGTCTATATGTAGACTCCGCCCCCCTAACCCTGCGGCACGACCAGCACCGTGCTGCCCTGCGTCTCGCCCGCCTCAAGCGCGCGGTGCGCGTCGGCGGCCTGTTCGAGGGCGAAGCGCTGGCCGATATGCGGACGGATCGCACCCCGGCGCAGCATCGCGAAGACGCGGTCGACGCCGGCGCGGCGTTCCTCCGCGGTGACGTAATAGTCGAACAGCGTCGGGCGGGTGACGAACAGCGAGCCCCTGGCGGCGAGCGTGCCGAGCGCGACGTCGGTGACCGGGCCGCCGGCATTGCCGTAACTGACGATCAGCCCGCGCCGCGCGGTGGCGGCGAGCGTCGCGTCCCACGTCGCCTTGCCGACCCCGTCGAAGACCACCGCGACGCCGTTGCCGTCGGTCAACGCGCGCACCCGTGCGGCGACATCCTCGTCGCGGTGGAGGATGACGCGGTCGGCACCGGCGGCGCGGGCATGGTCGGCCTTGTCCGCATTGCCCGCGGTGCCGATCACGGTCGCGCCGATCGCCTTCAGCCAGCCGACCAGCAACTGGCCGACGCCACCCGCCGCCGCCCAGACCAGCACCGTCTGCCCCGGCTGCACCTTGGCGCAGCGATCGACCAAGCATTCGGTGGTGCAGCCCTTGAGCAGCAGCGCCGCGGCTGTCGCGTCGTCGACGTCATCGGGCAGGTGGAGGAGCTGCTGCGCGGCGACGTTGCGCGCGGTGGCATAGGCGCCGCGCGCCGGGCCGAAGGTGCCGACGCGGTCGCCGACCGCAAAGCCCTCGACGCCGTCGCCGACCGCCTCGACCACGCCCGCCGCCTCGCTGCCGAGGCCGGCGGGCAGGTCGATCGGATAGACGCCGCTGCGGTGATAGGTGTCGATGTAGTTGAGGCCGACGGCATGGTGGCGCATCCGCACCTCGCCGGGCGCAGGCGGCGGCAGGTCTGCGTCGACCCATTCGATCACCTCCGGCCCGCCGGTGCGGGTGATGCGGGCTATGCGTTCGCTCATCTCATCCTCCTTGGGTGCTCGGGTCCGAACCGTTCGCGGAACCGGCGGGTTGCACGATCAGCGCGGCACCGCGAACCAGATCGTGTGCATCGCGCCCTTGCCGTTGCTGCGCGCGCGGACGGTGACCTCGTCGACGGTGAAGCCGCCCTCGCGCAGGCGGCGGGCGAAGGCGGCGTCCTTGGCCGCCGACCACACCGCGAGTACGCCGCCGGGGGCCAGCGCCGCGCGCGCCGCGGCAAGGCCGCGTGCCGCATACAGCCGGTCGTTGGCGGCGCGGACCAGCCCGTCGGGGCCGTTGTCGACGTCGAGCAGGATCGCGTCATAGCCGCGCGGCGTCGCGGCGATCACCTCGGCGACATCGGCGAAGGTGACGGCGACGCGGGGATCGTCGAGGCAGCCGGCGGTCAGCGCCGCCATCGGTCCGCGTGCCCAGTCGACGATCTGCGGCACGAGCTCGGCGACGGTCACCCGCGCCTGCGGGCCGAGCCTGGCGAGCGCGGCGCGCAGCGTGAAGCCCATGCCATAGCCGCCGACGAGCAGATGCGGCGCGGTGCGCGCGCCCAGCCGCTCGATCGTCATCGTCGCCAGCGCCTCTTCGGAGCCGCTCATCCGGCTGTTCATCAGCTCGTTGCGGTCGAGCACGATCATGTAATCGCCGCCGCGGCGGAACAGGCGCAGCGGCTCGCCGCCGGGGACCGGGGCGGTGTCGATCAATTCGCGTGGCGTCATGCCGGCTCGCTCCTCCTGCGCACAAAGCGCGCCTCTACCGCGACGATCACCGCGCCGCGATGGGCGTTTTTGCAGAATCGGGCGTTTTGCTTTAACGGGCGTCGCCGAGACGCCGCGCCCGCTGCACGCCGTCCATATCGTATCGACAGGATCATCACGCCCCACATGTCAGCCTACAAGCCCCAGACGTTCCAAGAGCGCGCCGCGCTGTCCGCCCAAGCCAAGCAGGCGGCGTTGGAGAAACTGCGTGCCAAGCCGCCGCTCGACCCGGCCGTGGTGGCCGCCCGCGTCGCCGCCGCCGAAGCCAAGGAAGCCGCCCTCGCCAAGGCGCGCGCCGACAAGCAGGCCGCCCGCGAACAGGCGATCGCCGAGAAGAAGGCCGCCGCCGAAGCCGCCGCGCTTGCCGCCGCCGAAGCCGCCGCCAAGGCCAAGCCCAAGATGCCGACCGAGGCCGAAATGAAGGCCGCCCGCGACGCCCGCTACGCCGCCCGCAAATCGCGCGCGGGGAAGAAGTAGGATCGGCTCACCCAGCCGGTTACGCATAACGGCCCGGATCGACCGCTGTCGATCCGGGCCGTTGCTTTATGTGCCTCGTCCAATTCGCCGACCCGCGCCCGCCATAGCCGCGCCGGAGACGCAATCAGAACAGGCGACCCGTCTTCACGCGAACACCGGCATAAGCGAAACGTCCGACCGAGCTGATCGGATAGCTGGTCGATCCGACATCGGGTTTTTGATCGAAGACGTTATTGACGCCGCCATAAATCTGGAACGACTTGTTGACATCGACCGATGCAAAGACATCGTGCTGCCAACGCTCCTTGAAGTAGAGGTACTCCGGTGCGACATAATCCGGATCGCCGGCAACGATGAGCTTCGAATAGCGTAACGTCTTGTCGAACCATGACAAACCATAATTGAGCGTGACGATGCCCGACGACCACGTCACGTCGCCCGTCGCCTGGTATTTAGGCGCGAAAGCCGTACCACGCGAATCGGTTGGATCAGCGCCCGGCGTGCCGATGAAGTTCAGCTTGTCCAAATAGCCGCCGACGAGCTTCAAATTGAAGGTGCCGAGCGCGGCAGTCTGCAGACGATAATTAACGTTGACGTCGAGGCCGGCGGTACGGAACGCGGCAACGTTCTGCGGGCCTACGACGAAGCCGGTTATCTGCCCCGCATTGGTACCGCCATTCTGGCGCGTAATCGAGGAACAGAAGCCATTGTCGAGCGACGGCTGGTCAACGCAGAGCTCTGCCAGTTGCTGTGGCGCAACCGTATTGATCGCGTTGGT
This sequence comes from Sphingomonas sp. M6A6_1c, assembly GCF_053345135.1. NCBI lineage: Bacteria > Pseudomonadati > Pseudomonadota > Alphaproteobacteria > Sphingomonadales > Sphingomonadaceae > Sphingomonas > Sphingomonas sp. M6A6_1c. Next base: position 137,257 of record NZ_JBKEZO010000006.1, read on the forward strand.
GAGGCGGATATCATACCAGTCGAAGGATGCAGTCAGACCCGCCAGGAAACGCGGCGCCAACACCAACCCTGCCGTCCAAGTCTTTGCCTTCTCCTGCGCAAGCGCCGGATTGCCACCCTGGAGGCCGGGGATATTGACCGAGCGCGAATCCGTGAATGCGGCTGGATTGGCGACCCCAAGCCCACTCAACAACGTCTGACAATTCGCTGCGCGGCTCCCGGTGCCATTGTTGAGGTTCTGCGTCGTGCAGGGATCTTGGAAAAAAGCGAACGTTTGCGACTGGCCACCGAACAATTCGCTGATGTTCGGTGCACGGATCGCAACGGAATAGGTGCCGCGAACCGTTATGTCGCGAACCGGCGCGTACATGCCGTCGACCTTCCACGTCGTCGTCCGGCCGATCGTCGAATAATCGGAATAGCGAATCGCTGCCCCGAGTTCGAGTGAGTGGAAGAACGGCCGATCCTTGACGACGGGGAGATTGATTTCGCCGAAGACCTCCTTGACGTCGAACTTACCGTTCGTGGGCAGCAGCACGTTGGTATAGGTCAGGCCCTGCTGGATGATCGGGTCTGGTTGGAAGCTACTGTCCTCCTTCCGATACTCGCCGCCGAGCGCGAAGCCGACCGGGCCGCCCGGCAGTTCGAAGAGCTGGCGGGTGTCGCCGCTGATCGATCCCGACACCACCTGCTGCCGGATCGTCGAACGGTCGGTTGTCGCCGCGGTGATGAAATTGACAGCCTGCGCGCTCTGGCCATCGTTGAACAGATTGAGCGGCGAACAGTCCCCCGGCTTGAACGTCGTCACCGGATTTACCTTGCGCGACGCATAGGGCTGATCGGGCTCCCAGCTGGGGTCGACATTGATGCGGCAGGTTATCTGACCGGTCGCCGGGTCGCGGACCGCGTCGAGCGCGGCGAAGAACCGGTCGCTGTAGACGTCGCCGAGATATCGGCTGCGAACCTTGGTTTCGCCGTAGTTGTAAGACAGTTCGTAATGGAACGACGGCGAGATGTCACCGCGCACCCCGACCACACCGCGGTACGTTTCACGCCGGATACGCTCGCCTCGCTGCCCAAGATCGAAATTGTCACGACTGACCAGAACGCCGCCTAATTCCGGGTCAATCGCCGCACTTATGCTCGCCGGCAGGTAAGGATTATCCTGCGGAACGAGGATATTGTAATCAAAGCTCGGCTGACCGAAGGAGAAGGTGTTGATGTTGGCGTATTTGCCTTCGGCGAATATCGTCAGCTTGTCACTGACGTCGAAATGGCCAAGGATGTTGACGATGTCGCGATTGGTCTGCGGCAGCAGATCATTGGCATAACGGGCGACGGGGGTCGCCGACCCTCCCTGCGTAAACCCTTCGCCAAGCTGCGTACCGGAGTTCCAGACCGCGCCTGAGCCATCGAAATCGGGGTAACCGTCGAACGTCGTATCGACCGCGCCGTTCGGCGCGGAGCCATCATAGCGGATATCACGCAACGGTATGCGATCGGGGAGCTTTGGATCGTCGCTGGGATCGTTCGGGTTGAGCACGAACGTCTGAAGATTGCCTTCGCGGTAGCGAGCCCGCTGTTTGGCTTGCAGTCTGTCTTCTTCGCCATGTTCGAATGCGACCGCGATATTGCCGCGGCCATCGGCGAAATTGCTTCCCACGGTAAGGTCGAGCAACCGCTGGGCAGCGTCGCCGCGGGTCGAGATACCGTTCTGCGCGCGGGCGGAGATACCCTCGAAATTCTGCTTCAAACGAAAATTGACGACGCCGCTGACGCCGTCGGCGCCGTAGATCGCCGAGGCACCGCCGGTCAGCACGTCGATTCCCTCGACCAGATCGGTCGGGATTGTGTTGATGTCCACCGACTGTTCGCCGGGGGTCGCCGCAACCTGACGGCGCCCGTCGATCAGCACCAACGTGCGCTGCGTGCCGAGATTGCGCAGATTGAGCTGGTTGAGCCCGGTCGCGCCGATCCCCGCGCCGGATCCCGAATTGTCCCCCGATGTCGACGATCCGACGAGAGCGGGATAGCCGGAGAGGAAGTCGGTAAGATTGCTGGTGCCCGACGTCTGGATCGTCTCCGCGCCCAAAGAGACGATCGGGCTCGGGCTGGCGAAATCCAGCCGGCGGATACGCGAGCCGGTCACGATGATGTCGTTGGCGCCATCGGCGGCATCGCTCGGCGGCGTATTGCCGACCTCGCCCTGCTGCGCCTGTGCATCGGCTTGGTTCGCCGGCGGGGTGACACCCGGCTGGTCGGGACTGGTGGTCGTCTGCGCACCTGCCGGCATGCTCAACACTGCCAATGCAATGACACTCGCACCGAGAAGGGTGCGCGATCGAGACGTCCGGAAGATCATAGAAAATGCCCCTGAACCATTACTTTATCTTGGGGCGATGGTAGGTCCGGGATTCACGATGGGTCAATCACGCTGCCCATGCATTGCAAATTGTTGCGGAGATGTTGCATTAGAGTGACAGGCGCAAATCATCGTTGCGAGCTGACCACGGCCCTGACGCGCTACCCCATGCCCCCCTCAATAATCCTTCGACACGCGCACGTTGGCGCTCTGGCGGCCGAGCGTCGAGATGCTCGACAGGAGCGAGAGCCAGCGGGTGACCTGGAATTCGACCTGCGTCGCAGAATAGCCCTGACCGTCGGTGACGATCTCCGCATAGAGGCGGCGCGTGACGTATTTGCCCGCGGCGATCGAGGTGCCCTGGCCGGTCTGCGGGTCGGCGGGGAGGATGCGCAGGCGATCGAGGCCGGCGGCGCGGCGCACCGCGTTGATCGGGTTGAGGCCGTTGCCGCCGTTCTGTAACGCCGCCACCGCCGCGGCGAGCTGCAACGCCTCGGGCGCGGACAATTTGGTGATCGAGGTGCCGAACAGCAGGCGCGACAGCAATTCGTCCTCGGGCAAGGCGGGCGTGCTGGTGAAGCCGATCTCCGGCTTCAGCGCGGTGCCGGTGACGCGGATCGTCGCGTTGAGGCCGGTGCTGTCGGCGTTCGCCTCGATGTCGAGCACCGGATTGGCGGGCACTTCGCCGGCGAAGCGGATGACGCCGCGCGACAGCTGGAACTTGCGGCCGGCGAATTCATAATCGCCGCGGATCATGTTCGCCTGGCCGGTGATCGCGGGATTGCCGGGCTGGCCGGCGATGCCGAGATCGGCGGACCATTCGCTCGACAGGCCGAGGCCGCTGACGATGACCTTGTCGGGCGCCTTCGCCTTGATCGCCAGCGTCCAGGGCGGCGGCGGTGCCTCGTCCTCCTCGCCGCCCTCGGGCAGGTTGATCTCGCGGATCTTGAGCTGCGGCAGCGCGCTCGCGGCGCTCGCCTGGCCGAGCCGGTAGCGGCTGCGGTCGAGCACGACGTCGCCCGCGATCGTCCCGCCGGCGCCGTCGGAGGTGAAGGTGAGCGGTCCGGTGACGGTCGCGCCGATGTCGTCGCGGTTGATCATCACCGCATGATCGGCGCGCAGCTTGAGGTCGAGGCCGATGCCGTGCGCCGCGGCGAAGTCGAAGCCGCCGCTGCCGGTGACGCGCCCGCCCTTGCCGGCGTCGGCGGCGAACCGGTCGATCTGGAGGCGCGAGCCGCCGAAGCGGCCGGTCGCCTGGACGTTGGTGAGGACGGTGCCGGTATTGGCGCTCTCGATGCGTGCGCCGTTTGCCTGCAGGACGCCGCGGATCACCGGCGCGCCGATCCGGCCGCTGACGTCGGCACCGATCGCGACCGGACCGGAGAGGTCGAACAATTCGATTCCCGTCAGCCGCCAGACGGTGTCCGCCGGCCCCTGATAGCGCAATTGCGCGAACAACGGCGCGGCGGCGATGCGGCTGGCGAGGTCGCCCTCGCCCAACGGCCGCAGCAGCGCCTGCGCGCGGCCGATCGTCCGGCCGCCCGACGCCATCACCGCGCGCAAGCCGAGCCGGTCGGCGGAAAGCGCGGCGGCGAGGCCGAGATCGATCGGCCGCGACGCCAGCACCAGCCCGGCGCGACTGAGCCCGCGCACGGTGAGATCGGCCTTGCCGGTCGGCGCGGCACCGGCGGCGGTCGCGTAGCTGACGCTGCCCGAGGCGGTGCCGCTGAGGCCGAGGCGCGGATAGCCGATGTCGAGGATCGCCAGCGGCATGCGGGTGAGCGAGGCGTCGACCGACAAAGCGGCGTCGCTGAACCGGCCGCCGACCTGCGCCTCGCCGCCGGCGAAGCTGAGCCGGGTCGGCGCGAGTGTCCAGCCGTCTCCGTCGCGGGTGATCTCGGCGGGCGAGAGCAGGCGCAGCGGGCGCCGGTCGAGCGTGCCCTGCGCGGCGACCGAGAAACGGTCGGGGGCGACCTGCGTCACGGTCTGGATGTCGAAGGCGCGGCCGCGCGAGCCGGCGATCGAGGCGCGCACTTCGCCGACGCCGCCGCGCAGCTTGGCATTGGCGGCGAAGCGCGCGAGGCTGAGCCGGCCCTGACGGACGCCGGCGCCGGTCGCGGTGAGATCGAGCGCGGTGCCGGCGGGGTCGAGCAGCAGCGCCGCATCGACGTGGCCGCGGCGCAGGGTGGCGGCGCCGAGCCGGGCATTGCCAGCGTCGAGATGCGTCTCGATACGCTGCACGGTGCCGACCGGGCGGAACAGCAATTCGCCCGTCAGTCCGCCGCCGGTGACGGCGAGCCGGCCGGTGAAGCCGCCATGGCCCATCGCCAGCCGGCCCGCGGCATCGGTGCCGCTGACCGACAGCCGATCGACGACGAGGATGTCGTCGACGCCGGGCGGCAGCAGCAGGATCGATCCCGCGGAGGTGAACGGCCCGAGCCGCGAGCCGCCCTCGCCGCGCCAGGTGAACCCGGTCGGCGTCGGATCGAGGTGCGCGCGCACCTGCGACAGGCCGAGCGCGGCATTGGGGCTGGCGAACTGGAGGTCGAGCGTCGGACGATCGATCTTGCCGTCGAGGCGCAGCGTCACCGGTCCATAGGTGGCGTGACGGCCGATCGCCTCGATATGGAAGGTGTCGTCGGCGCGGCGATAGCCGTTGCCGCGCAGCGTGAGCAGCGGCGAGGTCAGCACCATGTCGGAGAAACGGAGCAGCCCGTCGGCGCCGCGTTCGAGGTTGGTGACGATGCGCGGCAGGCCGCCGGTCAGGCCGCGCAGGAAGCCGTTGTCGAGCCGGACGACCTGCGCGGTGCCGCGACCGACGATGCGCGTGCCCCTGCCGCCCGCCCCCGGCACGACGCGCAGGTCGGAGCGGAGATCGACCACGCCGAGCCCCTTGACGAACAGGCGGTTGAGCGTGCCGTTCAGCCCGACCTCGTAGCGGCCGGTGGCGAGGTCGAGCGCGACCATCAGCCGGCCGGCGAGCTTGTCGGAGCGCAGCCGCAGCGCGTCGCCGGTGAGCAGCGAGCCGTCGAGCACGAGCGGCCCGTCGAGGCTGAAGTTGCGCAGGATACCGCCGGCGACGGTGCCGATGCCGGTGACCTCAGCCGCGGTGAAGCGCGTCGGCAGCGTCCGCTTGCCCGGTCCCAGCCGGCCGCTGCCGGCGAGGCGGACGGTGTCCAGCCCGGTGCGGTCGATCGCGAGCCGGTCCGCCTTGAGGCGATAGTCGAACCGGGCGGTGCGGAAGCCGCCGTCGAGCACGGCGCGCAGCTCGACGCCGCTGCCGGTCATCGCCGGGATCACCGCCGCGGGGCGGAGCAGCCGCGCGCGCAGCCGCAGGTTGCGCCAGGCGTTGGCGCCGAGATCGACCAGCCCGACCGCATCCAGCGCGAGCGCCGGGCTGCGCAGGTCGAGACTGCCGTCGAGCCGGCGGTCGGCGAAGGTCGCGTCGCCGCGGACGCGCATCCGCGGGCCGGCGAGGCGCAGCGCCGCGCCGCTCACGATGCCGGCGGGGGCGATCTCGCCGGACAGCGTGTAGCGGCCGTTGGTCGCCGCCAGCGCGAGGTCGAGCGCGCGCGCGGCACCGACGCGGCCGGTCGCCCTGCCCCGCCAGCGCGACCAGCGGCCGTCGCCGTCGATGTCGAGCGCGACGCTGCGCCGCAACCCGAGGCTGCGCGCGAGCACGCCACCGGCAGCCCCCGCGGCGCGGACGTCGATGTCGAACCGGTCGCGGTCGGGCTCGGCGTCGAGGCGCAAAGCGAGCCGGTCGGAGCCGGCGACGCGCGCATCCAGCCGGACCAGCGCGCGGCCGTGGCGGATGTCGGCCCGCCCGGCGACGCGGCCGATCCGCTCGCTGCCGAGCACGCGACGGGCGAGCACCAGCCGATCGACGCTCAATGCGCCGATGCGGATGTCGAAATCCGGCAGGATCGGCCCTGGGCGCGCGGACGCGCGGGTGTGCGGCGCGTGGAACAGCGTCGCCTGCGGGATCGCCAGCTCCCTGATGATGAGTTGGTGACGCGCCCAGCGCCACGGCGCCCAGTCGAGCGCCACCGCGGGCGCCTGGACGAGCAGGCCGTCGAGATCGTAGACGCGCACGTCCTTGAGGCGGGTGCGGCCATAGAGCGAGCCGTCGATCCGGCCGATGGTGAAGCGCAGCCCGTTGGCGGTGCGGATCGCGCCGATCCGCTGCGCCACCCAGCGATGGCCGACGTCGGTGTCGACGATCAGCAGCGCCAGCGCGGCGATCCCGGCGAGCGCGACCAGCGTAATCGCGATGCGCCGCAGCCAGCGCGTCAAAACGCCTGCCCCAGCGAGACGTAGACGGCGATACGGCTGTCGCCCGGCTGCGGGTTGAGCGGCGTGCCGACGTCGAAGCGGATCGGGCCGAAGTTGGAATAATAACGGACGCCGACGCCGGCGCCATATTGGAAGTCGCCGAGTTTCGGGATCGCGCTGCTGTAGATCGTGCCGCCGTCGAGGAAGGGGACGATGCCGAAATTGCCGAAGGTCTTGACGCGTGCCTCGATCGAGAATTCGGCGAGGCTGCGGCCGCCGATCGGATCGTTGTTGACGTCGCGCGGGCCGATCGCCTGATAGCCATAGCCGCGCACCGACGCGCCGCCGCCGGCGTAGAAGCGCCGCGACGGCGCGATGCTGTCGCGCGACGCGCCGAGGATCGAGCCGAGCCGGATGCGCTCGGCGAGCACGACGCCGCGATGCGCGGGCTGGTAGGCGCTGGCGTCGATCTGCACGCGCGCATAGCCGAAGGCGTCGTTCTCCAGCGAGAATTCCGGGCTGAACCGGCCGCCGAGGCGGAAGCCGCGGGTCGGGTTGAGCAGATCGTCGGAGCCGTCGTAATTGAGGCTGGTCGGCGCGGCGGCGATGTAGAAGGTGCGGCGGCGTGGCTCACCGGTCGCGGCGATGACGTCGCGCTCGTCGGAACTGAGCACCTCGCCGCCGATCGACCAGGTCCAGGTCTTCTGGAAGAAGATCGTCGTCTGTCGTTCGATATTGGCGGCGACGGTATAGGTCTTTGCCTCATAGGCGTCGCGCTGGACGTGGCTGGCGGAGATCTGCGCGGTGAACACGCGATCGCGATCGCCGAAATTGTTGCGGCGGAAGACGACGCTGCCGAGCTGTTCGCGGGTGCCGAGCACGCTGCGCAGCGTCAGCGCGCCTTCCGGCGGGAACAGATTGCGGTGCGTCCAGCTCAGTTCGGCGCGGGCGCCCTCGCCGGTGCCGTAGCCCAATTCGCCGGCGATGGTGTGCGGCGGCGCGGCGGCGAGCTTGACGCCGATGTCGACGGTGCCGGGCGCGTCGCCGGGGATCGGCTTGACCTCGACCGCGGCGACGAGCCCGGTCTGGATCAACGCGCGGCGCAGGTCGTCCAGCGTCGTCGCGTCGAACGTGTCGCCGGGGGACAGGCGGGCGATTTCCTGCACGTGTTCGGCGTCGAACACGCGATTGCCGGGCAGCGCGACGAACTTGCCGAAGCGGCTCTCCGCGCCGGGCGCGACCTGAAGGTCGAGCGTCGCGCTCTTGGTGGCGTGATCGACGACGACCTGCGGCTCGCCGACGTCGGCGAACGGGAAACCGGACTTGCCGATCTCTGCGGTCAGCCGCGCGGTGCCGGCGACGATCGCATCGGCGTTGACCGGGTCCTGCGGCTTCACCCCGAACGCCCTGCGCAGCGGCTGCGCCTTGGCACCCGCCGCGGCGATACCGCCGAGCGTCACGTCCTTCAGCCGGTAGAGCGTGCCGGGCTCGGCCGCGAGCACGACGAGCGGCTTGGCACCGGGCTCGACCCGCGTCGTCACGCGCGCGTCGTAATAGCCCTCGCCGCGCAGCAACGTCTGGAGAAGGTCGGCGTCTTCGCGCGCGCGACGATCGAGCTGCGCGGCGTTGGCGGCGGTGCCGTCATTGGCGTCGAGCGTCGACAATTCCTCGAAGCGCTTGCGCAGCAGCGGCGTCGCGCTGGTGTCGATACCGTCGATCCGCCAGTCGTAGCGCCGTTCGGCGGCACCGTCGGTCGCCGCCGCGGCCGCGGCGCCGGCGGGGTCGGCGCCGAGCTCGGGCCAGGCGACGCCGATGTCGGGCAGCGGCGCGAGCGGCGCATTGGGGTCGAGCGGCGTCGCGTCCGCCGGCATGGTCTGCGCCGCGGCCTGTCCGGGAAGAAGGAGCACGGCAGTCGCGCCAAGCCCGAACCACCCCAAACGCAACAGCATGGCGCCGTCCTAGCGCGCGGCGGTTGCTCGCAACAGTCCCATTTCCGACGCGTTTGCGCTCGATCGGGCGCGCATATCGCCCGACCGGGCGCGGCGCGGCCGCGGATGCGAGCCCGACCAAGGTTGCGGTTGCGCGGCAACGCTGCGCGCGGGCATGCGAGCACGTGTTCGCCGATGAAAGGAACGCCATGAAGGCCCTGCCCCTGCTCGCCGCGCTGGCCGCGTCGCTCGTCCCCGCCGCCGCGGTGGCCGACGACCAGTTCAAGCTGCTCGTGATCGCCGCGCCGAGCACCTATCATTACGAATACATCCCGGTCGCGCGGGAGAATCTGGAGCGGCTCGCAAGGCTGCACGGCTTTGCGATGACCTGGACGAGCGACGGCGCGGCGTTCGACGGCGATCTCGGCCAATATGCCGCGGTGATGTTCCTCAACACGCCCGCCGAGACGCTGAGCGAACCGCGGCGGCGGCGGTTCGAGGCCTATATGCGCGGCGGCGGCAATGCGATGGTGGTGCATCGCGCCGCGATCATCCCGCCCGCGGCGTGGCCGTGGTACGAACAGCTGGTCGGCCGCTCCTTCGTCAACCATCCGATGTTGCAGACCGGCGTGGTGACGGTGACCGACAGAAGCTTCCCCGCGACCTTCGGCTTGCCCGACCGCTGGATCTGGAGCGACGAATATTACGTCACCGCCAACCCCTATAAGGTGACCATCCACCCGGTGCTGAACGCCGACGAGACGAGCTACGATCCGACGCGGATCTGGCCGGGGCAGGTCGGCCGGCGGATGGGCAAGGATCATCCCGAGGCCTGGTATCGCTCGTACGAGAAGGGCCGCGTCTTCGTCACCCTGCTCGGCCACAACGTCGAAATGTATCGCGACGACCGGTACCTGCAACATCTGCTCGGCGGGATCTACTGGACCGCGACCGGCCGCGGGCAAGGATAAGGCGCGGGACTTCCGACCGTCCTCAATGCACCGTGCCGACCGCCTCTTCGCGCGTGAGAAGGGCGATCAGGCGAGCGGTCTGGCGCCAGCGACAAAAGTGCACGACGTTGCCGATGTCGCGCATATGGCCGGCACGGATCGCGGCTTCGACCGGGGCGTGAGCGCCGAACAGCATGATCAGGTCGGTCGCCTCGACGACCTGCTCGGCATCGTCGAGATGGAACGGCGCGCTATCTAAGTCCTGATGGATCATCGCCGCATCCCTACACGCCGCGTGCCAGATCATGGAATGGGTGCCGAGGGGCGGGAGACGATGGTAAACCCTTGCGCCGCCGCCGTCCCGCGTGTCCCAGGCGGGGACGCTGGCGTCTCGCGGCGGGACGTGGCAGGACCGCGCCATGGCCGAAACTCCTCCTTCCGCTGCCGGCGGCATCCTCGTGGCGATCTGCTCGATCGGCGGTGCGGTCGTCGGTCTGATCCAGGGTCAGGTGACGATCGGCTTCCTCGCCGGGCTCGCGATCGGCGCGGCGGGCGCGGTCGCAGTGTGGCTGCGCGACAGCCGCCGCTGATCAGCGCGGTTCGCGCATCAGCCAGACGACGCGACCGATCACCTCCACGACGCCGTCCGGCACCGGCGGCGCAGCGGGATTGTCGCTGGCGATCGTCAGCCCCTCACGGCGACGCGCAATGCGCTTGACCATGACGGCGTCCTCGATCCGGATGACGAATACCCGCCCCTGCGTATCGGGCGTGCGCCGCGCCTGATCGACGACGATCAGGTCACCGTCGACCAGCCCCGGCTCCATCGAATCGCCGCGCACCCGGACGATCGCCGCCATCCCCCCGCGCAGGCCGAGCCTGGTCGCCAGCGCCGGATCGATCGCCGCGGCACCGAGCATCACCTCGCCATCGACGAACGCGCCCGGCCCCGCCGAAGCGGTGACGTCGAGCCGCGGCAGCGTGAACGGGCGGCGTCCGGGGTCCGCGCCGAGTTCGACCTCATCAACGCCGAAATAATCGGCGAGCCGGCGGCGATCGTCGGGCGCGAGCCGGCGCGGCGAGCCGCGAACGACGAACTGCTGGAGATAGGCGGCGTTGCGGCCGAGCATCGCCGACAGCGCGGCGAGGCTGTCGCCGCGCGCCGCCGCCAATGCCTTCAACCGCAGCCCTGCCTCGCCTTGCGCCATAGCCGCGACGATAGCGTAGGAAATTTTCCTAGACAAGTTGGATTGCTCGGAACAGATCGGGAACATCACCCCAAGGACTCGGGAGGGAAAGATGTCATTGCTGGTCAAGATCGACCGCTATCTGCGGCGTACCAACATGTCGCGCACGCAATTCGGCCGGTTGGCGGTCAACGATCCGCGGCTGGTCACCGACATGATCCGCGGCCGCGTGATCGGTCCGGCGGTCGAGGCGCGGATCACGCGATTCATCGACGGGAGGGAAATATGATCCACCGCCCCGATCCGCAGCGCCGGCTGCACCGCGCGCTGGCGGCGAGCGCCGCCTGTTACGGCCTGACGCTGCATCCGGTCACGGTGCGCGAGCGGCCGTGGTCGAGCGCGACCTTCACCGGCTGGCGGCTGACGCTCGACCTGGCGATCGGTGGCGGCGATCCCGGCGACTGGCTGGCGGCGCTGCCCGAAGAGGATCTGCCGGTGCCGGGCCGGTTGGTCGCCGATCTGGTGGTGACGCACGCCGTCGCGACGCGCGCGACGCTGGCGGTGCTGTTGCTGGAGAGTGGTGATGGCTTCGGCTAAGCTACTGCAATGACGATCACCTATCGCAGCTACCTGCGCCTGCCCGAATTGCTCGATCTGCAATCGCCGCTGAGCGGGGTGCATGACGAACTGCTGTTCGTGACGATCCATCAGGCGTCGGAGCTGTGGATGAAGCTCTGCCTGCACGAACTCGGCGAGGCGCGGCGGCGGATCGCGGCGGACGATCTGCCGCCGGCGCTCAAGATGATGGCGCGGGTCAGCCGCATCCAGACGCAGCTCATCCAGTCGTGGGAGGTGCTGGCGACGATGACCCCGGCGGATTATGCCGCGATGCGCGGCAGCCTGGGGCAGAGTTCGGGCTTCCAGTCCGACCAATATCGCTGCCTCGAATTCATCATGGGCAATCGCAATGCGGCGATGGTCGCGCTGTTCGAGGAGCCGGTCGTGCGCGAGCGACTGGCGGCCGAGCTCGCGGTGCCCAGCCTGTACGACGAGGCGCTGCGGCTGCTCGCGCGTCGCGGACTGCCGGTGCCCGCCGCCCGGATCGAACGCGACTTCGCGCAGATCGCGCCGCCGTCGGCGGCGGTCGAGGCCTGTTGGGCGACCGTCTATGGTCGGCCGAACGACTATTGGGACCTGTACGAACTCGCCGAAAAGCTGGTCGATCTGGAATATCACGTCCAGCTCTGGCGGTTCGGGCATCTCAAGACGGTGGAGCGGGTGATCGGGTTCAAGACCGGCACCGGCGGCACCGCCGGCGTGCCCTATCTCGCCGAGGTGGTCGAACAGCGTTTCTTTCCCGAATTGCTCGACGTTCGCACGAGTTTGTAGTGCGACGACACGAGACGACACCGCGACGAACCGCAGCCGAATGTATTTGGATATAATGTAACATACCGCCTAGATGCTTCGCACCTGCACAATCGCGGGTTGTCTATCGTGCACCGCGGAGTTTCGATGCTGAAGTTTTCCCTGCTGGCGGGCGCTGCCCTGATCGCCGTCCCCTTCCCCGCCCTCGCCCAGACCGATCCGACCATTCCGGCGCCGCAGGGCCGAGACATCATCGTCACCGCCGCGCTGCCGCAGAGCGAGCGCGACGTGTTGCAGGGCACGTCGGTGATCTCGGGCGAGGAACTGACCCGCAATTTGCGCCCGACGATCGGCGAGACGCTAGCGCGCCAGCCCGGCGTGTCGGCGACCTCGTTCGGGCCGAGCGCGTCGCGGCCGATCCTGCGCGGCTTCCAGGGCGATCGCATCCGCGTGCTGACCGACGGCATCGGTTCGATCGACGTATCGAACACCAGTGTCGACCATGCGGTGATCATCGATCCCCTGCTCGCCGAACGGATCGAGGTGCTGCGCGGGCCGTCGGCGCTGTTGTTCGGATCGTCGGCGGTCGGCGGCGTCGTCAACGTGATCGACACGCGCATCCCGCGGACGGTGCCGGAGAAGGGCTATCGGCTGAACGGCATCGCCAATTACGGATCGGCGGCGGACGAGCGCTCGGGCGGCGCGGCGGGGGATGTCGCGATCGGCGAGCATCTGGTGCTGCACGCCGATGGTTCGTATCTGAAGGCGGACGATCTGCGCACCGGCCACGGCTATCTGCTGTCGCCGAGCGCGCGCGCCGCGGCGCTGAGCCAGGTCGGCCTGCCGCAGGATACCGACGAGCCGATCGACTTCGCCGCCTCTGCCGGGCTGCTCAACCGCCTGCCCAATTCGGCGGCGACGACCTGGACCGCCGGCGCCGGCGCGGCGATCATCACCGATACCGGCAATCTCGGCGTGTCGTACAGCCATTACGACAGCCTCTACGGCGTGCCGATCCGCTACGCGACCGCAGTCGGCCAGGAGCAGGAGGCGCCCCGGCTGTCGGTGGTGCAGAACCGCGTCGACCTGCGCGGCGAGGTGAAGACCGGCGGCGACATCTTCGACCGCATCCGCATCCGGGCGGGTCAGGCGACCTATCGCCATTTCGAGCTTGAGGAGGACGGCAGCGTCGGCACCGCTTTCTACAACAAGGGGCTCGAGGGGCGATTGGAGGTCGTTCAGGCGAACCGCGGCGGCTGGCAGGGGGCGAGCGGCGTCCAATATTTCAATCGCATCTTCAACGTCGTCGGCGACGAGGCCTTCCTGCCGAAGAACGAGACCAACCAGACCGGCTTCTTCACGCTGCAACAATATAGCGCCGGGCCGTTCCGCGCCGAGGGCGGCCTGCGCTACGAATTGACCGACGTCGCCGGGCGCGTGCCGAACGGCGAGGACCGGTTCTTCGGCGGCACGCGGCATTTCGAGGCATTGTCGGGCTCGGTCGGCGCCTCCTATGCGATCGGCGACGGCATCCGCATCGGCCTCAACGGCTCGCGTACCGAGCGTGCGCCGTCGGCGGAAGAATTGCTCGCCAACGGACCGCATGCCGGCACGCAGGCCTATGAATTGGGCGATCCCAACTTCCGGGTGGAGAAATCCTGGGGGCTGGAGGCGACGCTGCACGCGCATGGCGACGGCTACAGCTTCGATGCTTCGGCCTATTACAACTGGTTCTCCAACTATATCTCGGAGAACCGGGTCGATCCGGCGGTGTGCCTGACGCGGACCGACGAACTCGACGGCCTGCCCTGCTTCCAATATCAGCAGGGCGACGCGCGCTATTACGGGTTCGAGGCGGATGCCTCGGTGCGGCTGGCGCGGATCGGCGGCTATACGATCAACGCCGACCTGCTGGGCGATTACGTCCATGCCAATATCGTCGATCTCGGCCCGGTGCCGCGCATTCCGCCGGCGCGCGTGCTCGGCGGCATCGAGGCGCAGGGCGACCGGCTCGGCGGCCGGGTCGAAGTGGAGCACGTCTTCGACCAGAACCGCATCGCCGCGTTCGAGACGCCGACCAGCGACTATACGATGGTCAACGCCTCGGCCTCGATCAGTCCGTTCGGCAAGGACAGCAAGACCAGCCTGTTGCTGTCGGCGAACAATCTGTTCGACGTGGTCGCGCGCCGGCATTCGAGCTTCCTCAAGGACTTCGCGCCGCTCGCCGGGCGCGACATCCGGGTGACGCTTCGCTTCGGACTGTAAACATCGCATTCCCCCCGGCACGGGGAGGTGGCACGGCGAGGCCGTGACGGAGGGGGCTCCCACCAGGCGAACCGTCTGAGGAAGCCCCCCTCCACCAGCTTCGCTGGTCCCCCTCCCGTGCCGGGGAGGAGCTTGCGTCGCCTACCGTCCTCCCGTACCGCGCCTTCAAAAGGAGATGATGCGATGGCCGGTATGGGCAAGTTCGACTGGGCCGATCCCTTCCTGCTCGACGACCAGTTGAGCGAGGACGAGCGGATGATCCGCGATACCGCGCGGAGCTATGCGCAGGACAAGCTCGCGCCGCGGATCGTCGAGGCGTTCCGGACCGAGCACACCGATCCCGCGATCTTCCGCGAGATGGGCGAGCTGGGCCTGCTCGGGCCGACGCTGCCCGAGGAATATGGCGGCGTCGGTGCGGGTTATGTCGCCTACGGGCTCGTCGCGCGCGAAGTGGAGCGGATCGATTCGGGCTATCGCTCGATGATGAGCGTGCAGTCGAGCCTCGTGATGTATCCGATCTTCGCTTATGGATCGGAGGCGCAGAAGCGCGCCTTCCTGCCCAAGCTGGCGAGCGGCGAATACATCGGCTGCTTCGGGCTGACCGAGCCCGATGCCGGCTCCGACCCCGGCGGCATGACGACGCGGGCGCGCAAGGTCAACGGCGGCTACGTCCTGTCCGGCGCGAAGACCTGGATTTCGAACAGCCCGATCGCGGACGTCTTCGTCGTCTGGGCGAAGTCGGACGCGCATGGCGGCGCGATCCGCGGCTTCGTGCTGACCAAGGACATGAAGGGGCTGTCGGCGCCCAAGATCGAGGGCAAGCTGTCGCTGCGCGCCTCGATCACCGGCGGGATCGTCATGGAGGACGTTGCGGTCGGCGAGGATGCGCTATTGCCCAATGTCGAGGGGCTGAAGGGGCCGTTCGGCTGCCTCAACCGCGCGCGCTACGGGATCAGCTGGGGCGCGCTGGGAGCGGCGGAATTCTGCTTCCATGCCGCGCGCCAATATGGCCTCGACCGCAAGCAGTTCGGCACGCCGCTCGCCGGGCGGCAGCTCTACCAGAAGAAGCTCGCCGATATGGAGACCGAGATCGCGCTTGGGCTGCAGGCGTCGCTGCGCGTCGGGCGGCTGATGGACGAGGGGCGGTTCGCGCCGGAGATGGTGAGCCTCGTCAAGCGCAACAACGTCGGCAAGGCGCTGGAGATCGCGCGGATGAGCCGCGACATGCATGGCGGCAACGGCATTTCCGGCGAATATCAGGTGATGCGCCACATGATGAACCTCGAGACCGTGAACACGTATGAGGGGGCGCATGACGTGCATGCGCTGATCCTGGGGCGGGCGATTACGGGGATCGCGGCGTTTTGAGGCTGATGCGGCCGCAGGAGCAACGCGGTGGCTGACCACCCGCTGGCCGGGCTCAAGGTGCTCGAACTCGCGCGTATCCTCGCCGGCCCGTGGGCGGGACAGGTGCTTGCCGATCTCGGCGCCGAGGTGATCAAGGTCGAGAGCCCGGCGGGCGACGACACCCGCGCCTGGGGCCCGCCGTTCGTCGACTATGGCGACGGGACGCGGGATGCCGCCTATTTCCACGCCTGCAATCGCGGCAAGACCAGCCACGTCATCGACTTCACCACGGCGGAGGGCCAGCAGCGCGTCCGCGCGCTCGCGGCAGAGGCCGACGTGCTGATCGAGAATTTCAAGGTCGGCGGGCTGGTCAAATACGGGCTCGATTATGCCAGCCTGTCGGCCGACAACCCGCGCCTCGTCTATTGTTCGATCACCGGTTTCGGGCAGGACGGGCCCTACGCACCGCGCGCCGGCTATGATTTCATCGTGCAGGGCATGAGCGGGATGATGGACCTGACCGGCGACCCCGACGGTGCGCCGCAGAAGATCGGCGTCGCGATGGCCGACATCACCACCGGCCTCTACGCGGTGATCGCGATCCAGGCGGCGCTGGCGATGCGGGAGCGGACCGGGCGCGGCCAGCGGATCGACATGGCGCTGCTCGACACGATGACCGGGGTGCTCGCCAATCAGGCGGCGAATTATTTCGCCAGCGGCGTCACGCCGGCGCGGGTCGGCAATGCGCATCTCAACGTCTGCCCCTATGCGGTGTTCGAAACGGCGGACGGCTGGTTCATCCTCGCGGTCGGCAACGATGGCCAGTTCCGCCGCTTCTGCGCGGTGGTCGGCATGGATGCGGACGATCCGCGCTACGCCAGCAACGCGCTGCGGCTGGCGCATCGCGACGACTTGTTCGCCGCGATCACCGCGGCGACGCGGCGGTTCGCGCGCGACGCATTGCTCGCGCAGCTCGATGCGGCGGGCGTTCCGGCCGGGCCGATCAACACCGTGGAACAGGCGCTCACCGATCCGCAGGTGCTGGCGCGCGGGCTGGTGCTCGACCAGGCACCGATCAGCGGGCTGCGCACGCCGATCCGCTTCTCGGACGCGGCGCTGGCGACCGGCCGCCCGGCACCGCGGCTGGGCTCGGGCGATTCGGCCGAGCCGGTTCAGCCGAAGCGATAGGCCGACACCGCCCAGCCGAGCACGACGTCGCGATAGTCGCACACCGCCGTCCCCTCGCCGCCCGCGCCGAGCGCGACCATCAGCGGCAACAGATGTTCGGCGTCGGGATGCGCGAATCGGGCGTGGGGCAGCCCCTCCCAGTCGATCACCCGCGCCGCGCGGCGTTCCGGATCGGGATCGGTGACCGCGGCGGTGAGCGCCGCGTCCCATGCGGCGGCGACCGGCGTCACCTGCGGCCCGCGCGCCCGCAGATTGTGGAAGCTCATCCCCGATCCGACGATCAGCACGCCTTCGTCGCGGAGCGGGGCGAGCGCCCGCCCGATCGCGACATGCGCTGCCGGGTCGAGGTCGGCGCGCAGCGACAGTTGCGCCAGCGGGATGTCGGCGGCGGGATCGGCGACCATCATCGGGATGAACACGCCATGGTCCCAGCCGCGCGCCGCCTCCTCGCCGACCCGATAGCCCGCGCCGCGCAGCAGCGCCGCGGCACGTCGCGCGATATCGGGGGCGCCCGGTGCATCCCAGCGCAGGCGATAGGTATGTTCGGGGAAGTTGTAATAGTCGAACAGCAGAGACGGTCGCTCGCCGATATGGACGGTGAGATCCGGCGTCTCCCAATGGCCCGAGACCATCAGGATCGCGCGCGGCCGTTCCGGCAGCGTGGCGAGCAGGCCGGCGAGATAGGCCTGCATTGGCCGCCACATCGGATCGGGCGGGCCGCCGGCCGGGTCCATGAAGAAGCAGGGGCCGCCGCCATGCGGCACGAACAGCGTCGGAAGCGTCATGCCGGCAAGGTCGCGCCTCGCAGCCCGTACCGCAATCATCTGGATCGAAACGCCGCGTTTCGCCTAAGAGGCGCCATGTCGCGCCTCACGGTCAACAACCAGCCGGTCGAATACCGGCTCGATCCCGCCACGCCCCTGCTGTGGGCGCTGCGCGACGCCTCGAATCTGACCGGCACCAAATATGGCTGCGGCACCGGCGACTGCGGCGCGTGCACAGTCGATGTCGACGGGCGCGCGATGTTGTCGTGCCGGGTCGCGATCGGATCGGTCGAGGGCAGCTACGTCACCACGGTCGAGGGCCTGTCGCGCGAACGCAACCACCCGCTGCAGCTTGCCTTCATCGCCGCCAACGTGCCGCAATGCGGCTTCTGCATCCCCGGCATCCTGATGGCCGCCGCGGTGCTGCTCAAGCACAATCCCGATCCCGGCGAGGCCGATATCCGCGGCGCGATACGCAATTTGTGCCGCTGCGGCGTCTACCCGCGGCTGATCGAGGCGATCCAGCGCGCCGGCCGTGCGGCGCGCGGCGAGGAGACGATCCCCGCCGGCGCGCGGCCCGGCATCGATCCCGCCGATGCGGCGCGGGTCGTGCCGGCGCTGGTGCCGCCCCCGGCCGACGCCGCGCGCGACAAGCTGTCGGAACGCTGACGATCCAATTCAGCTTCGCCACATCGCAGCGTCGCTAGAAGGGGTCATCATCGGAGCCGGCTCGTGCGCCGGCGGGTTGAGGACGAACAGGATGAAGACCGTGATCAAGGCGTTGCTGGCGGCTTCGATGCTGATGCCGGTGGCCGCACAGGCGCAGGACGACCGCGGCGGCTGGGATCAGCGCGGGCCGGGGCCAGAGCGCGGACCGGGGCCGGACCGCGGGCCGCGACCGCAGCCATCGGGCGATCTCGGCTGGCAGGCGCAGGGGCGCGCCGAGCGGCCGCAGCCCGGCGACTTCGGTCCGGATCGCGGTCCCCCGCCGCCGCGTGATGGGCGCGACGGCGGGCCGGGCGTCCGCGACGACCGTCCCGGTCCCGAGCGTGGACCGCGGCCGGATCGCGACGGCCCGCGCCCCGGCGATCGCGGCCCGAACGTCGGCTGGGGCAATGTCGGCCGCGGCAACGTCGGCCGCGCCAACGTCGGCCGCGCCAACGATGGTCGCGGATGGGACGAGCGGCGCTTCGACGATCGCGGGCCAGTGGCGCGCGACTGGCGCGCAGGCCAGCGGGGCGGTGCCTGGGATCGCGGCTGGCGCGACGATGATCGCTATGACTGGAACCGCTATCGCGCGGTGAACCGCGGTGCGTATCGCCTGCCGCGTTATTATGCGCCGTCGGGCTGGGGCCGCGGCTATCGCCGGTTCGGGGTCGGCGTGCCGCTGTCGCCGGTGCTGTTCAGCCGCGCCTATTGGATCGGCGATCCCTATGCCTATCGCCTGCCCGAGGCCTATGGCCCGTATCGCTGGGTGCGCTATTACGACGATGCGCTGCTGGTCGACCTGCGTAGCGGGTTGGTGATCGATACGGTCTACGGCATCTTCTATTGATCGGGCGGGGCGTTACCCTGCTTTGAAGGTTGTCTTTGCGGCGCGGCGACGGCATTTTCCGGCCATGTTCGCCCGTCGCAAAGCGCCCGCCCCCTCCCCGCTGCGCCAGCAGGCCGGCGCCCGTGTCGCGCAGCGGCTCGACACCAATCCCGCGGTGACCCGCGCCGAGGTGCCGGCGATCCAGATCTATTATCAGCTCGACTTCCTCGATGCGGCGCAATGCGCGACGCTGATCGCGATGATCGACGCCAATCGCCGGCCGTCGTCGCTGCTGTCCGATCGCGCAGACCCGGGCTTCCGGACCAGCGAGAGCTGCGACATGAACCGCTATGCGCCCGAGGTGCAGCCGATCGACGAGGCGATAGCCGCGCTGCTTGGCCTCCCCGCCGATCACGGCGAGACGTTGCAGGGCCAGCGCTATGCCGCCGGGCAGCAATTCCGCGCGCATCACGATTATTTTCACGAGACCGAGAGCTATTGGGAGCAGATGCAGACGTCGGGCGGGCAGCGCACCTGGACGACGATGATCTACCTCAACGACGTCGCGGAAGGCGGCGCGACGTGGTTCCCGCAGGCCGGCTTCAAGATCGCGCCGCGGCAGGGACTGCTGCTCGCCTGGAACAACATGAATGCGGACGGCACGCCGAATACGGCGACGCTGCACGAGGGGACGGCGGTGGTGGAGGGGACGAAATATATCGTCACCAAGTGGTTCCGCGAGCGCTCCTGGCTCAAGCGGCCCAATTGACCCGATGTTATGGGGTGGGAGCCGGGACGACCCGCGGCGAAATCGTTGCGGCTGCTTCCTTCCGGACCTGACCGGGTTGGCGACGACCACGTCCGCCCGACTCCCGCGCAAGCCTATGGCGACGTACGGCCGTGGGATCAAGGGGTGAGTTGGCTCAACGATCCATGCGGTTGAGCGCGACCAGCATCTCGAACACGTCGAGATCGAGCGCCTCCTTGAAGCGGCAGCCGGCGGCGAACTCCTCCGCCCAGCGGATCTCGGCGGCGATGCAGCCAGCCCCCGGCAGCGTCAGCCAGATCATGCTGTGGCGGACCAGCGGGCAATAGGTCTGCAGCCGCGCGCCGTGCAGCGAGATATCGACGACCTTGCACAAGGTCCGATGCGCCTTGTCGATCTCCCCAACGAACGAAGCCGGCGCACGCGGAACGCGGCGCCGGCCGTAGGTCAATGCAGGTTCGAACTCTGCCGCGAACATGACCACGGTCTAGCGAGACCATGGTTATGTTTGCGTAAACGAGCCGATCAGCTCTTGCGGAGGGTGAGCCCGCCGCCGAAACGCTTGTTGAAGCGGGCGACCTGGCCGCCGGCATCGAGCATCGTGCCGCGACCACCGGTCCAGGCGGGGTGCGCCAGCGGATCGATGTCGAGCTGCATCGTGTCGCCTTCCTTGCCCCAGGTGGAGCGGGTTTCGAACACGGTGCCGTCGGTCATCTGGACCTTGATCATGTGGTAGTCGGGATGGGTATCTTTCTTCACGCCGATGCGCTCCTGATGCGGCTGGTTCCGACCAGCCTGGAAGAGAAGCGGCGCCCGTAGATGAGCGCCGCGGGATTGTCAAAGATCGTCGGGCTCAGCGTTTGGGCGGATCGGCGATCATCGCGGTGAAATTGGCCTCTGCGACGACCTGTCCGTCGATCTTCGCGACGCCGGCGAACTTGCACACCGAGCTGCGCTTCTGGACGAAGGTCGCCTCAAGGCGCAGCAGCACGCCCGGTTCGACCGGCTTGCGGAACTTGGCGCCGTCGATCGCCATGAAATAGACGAGCTTGCCCGAACCGGCGAGGCCGAGGCTCTCGACCGCGAGGATGCCCGCGGCCTGCGCCAGCGCCTCGACGATCAGCACGCCCGGCATGATCGGCCGGCCGGGGAAATGGCCCTGGAAGAAGCCTTCGTTGATCGTCACCGCCTTGATCGCCGCGATCGACCGGTCGAGGATGATCTCCTCGACCCGGTCGACCAGCAGCATCGGGTAGCGATGCGGCAGGGCCGCCATGACCCGCCCGATATCGAGCGGCCCCAAGGTCGTGCCCTGCTGGGTTGCGTCTTCGCTCACCCGTGCAGCCTTAGCGGCCCTGCGGCGTGGCGCGCGGCGCAGCGCCGGCGGCCGGTGCCGGGGTGCCGGCGGCGGGAGCGGGTGCGCCGGCCTGCTGACGACGGGCGGCGTTCGCATAGACGAGCTGGCGATATTGCTGGAGCAGCTCGACCGTCTGCTGCTGCGGCTGCCAATTGGCCGGCGGGGTGATCGAGACGGTCGGCGTGCTGCGATCGATCTCGGCGATGATGTCGCGGGTCACATCGGTCGCCGGCGGCGCGTACTGGATCGCGTTCGGCGCGAGCACGACGGTGATCTTCTTGGCGGCGACGACAGCGCGCAGCGCCGGGTCGTACTTGGCGGTGATCTGCTCGAGCGCATAGGCCTGCGCCTTGATCGCCGGACCCTGCAGCGTTTCGATGTTCGGCTGCGCCTTCTGCTGCGCGGCGCGGACCTGGTTGCCGATCGCGCTGTTCTGCGCCTCGGCGGCGGCGGCTTCGGCCTGGCTGACCTGGCCGTCCTTGTTGGTGTCGAGCAACGCGCGCAGCTGCGTGTTCAGCGCGGTCTGCGCTGCCGCGGCCTGATCGAGCTGCGTCTTGTAGGTGGTCGAGATCTGCTGGTTGGCAGCGTCGAACGCCTTGGCGCTGAAGATCGCCGCATCGGCCTGCGCCGTGGCGATACCCGCCGTCTGCGCGGTCGCGGCACCGGCCGCCAGCGCGATCGAGGCGCCGGCGAGTGCCGCCAGCGAAGTCTTGGTGATCGTCTTCATTAGAACTGAGTCCCCACGTTGAAGGTAATAAGCTTGGGATCGTCACCCTTCTGCGTGACGAGCGCCTTGGCAAGGTCGATCCGCAACGGACCGAACGGCGAAGTCCAGTTGACGCCGATGCCGATGCTGACGCGCGGCGTCGCACTGCTGGCGTAATAGGTTTCCTTGAAGGGCGAAATCGGCGACTGATACGAGATCGCGTTGGTCGAGCTGCCGGCGCAGGCGCCGCCGAGCGTCTCCGAATAACCGATCGCGCAGGTCGTGAAGGCCCCCGCTCCCGCCGTCGCCCCGGTCGGCACCTGATAAAGCTGGCGACCCGACGAATCGAGCAGCAGGCGCTGGATCGGCAGCACGGTGACGTTGCCCGCGGCATCGGTGATCGTCGGGAAGCTCGCGGTCGGCAGCGGACGGGTCAGGCCGAACAGGCTGCCCGCCTGGACGTAGATCGACGGACGCAGGCCGAGTTCGCGCGCACCGGCACCCAACGGAATCTCCAGCTCGGCGCGGGCGAGATAATAAGCGCGGCCGCCGAGCGCGTCGTCGACGAGCTGGTCGCGATCGGTGACCAGGATCTGCTTACCCGTCGTCGTATCGACCGTATATTGCTGACGCTGGACGCGCGGGCCGACGCCGCGGATGTCGAAGCCGCGGAACTGCGGTTCGCCGAGATAGAAGCGATCGGTGATGCGGATGCGGTCGACGCCCTCGCCGCGGCTGCCCTCGAGCGACTTGATATAGCCCGCCTCGCCGACCAGCGAGCCGATGAAGCCCGAGCCGACGTTGACGAACTTCGAGCCTTCGAGCCGGGTACGGATATATTTCACGTCGCCGCCGAGACCGGCGAAATCCTGGCTGAAGCTGAGCCGCTGGCCCGCGGTCGGGCGCAGGCGGCTGTTGAGGCTGTCGTAGATCAGCGAATAGCCGACCGACGAGGTCCAGCGGTTGCCGATCGCCTCGCAGAGATAGCGGCCGGCCTTGAGCGGATCGCAGGCGCCGTCGGTGAAATAGGTCGACTGGTCGAGCCCGACCTCGTCGTAGGACAAGCCGTAGCGGCCGGCGAGCGACCAATATTCGGTCAGCGGCACGCCCATGCGGACCTGGAAGCCGGTCGACACCTGCGAATAGGTCGTCTGGCGCTGCGTGCCGATATAGTTGAACGAATTGTAATCGCGGCGGAACACGTCGACGCCGACTGCGACGTTCTTGTCGAACAGATAGGGTTCGGTGAAGCCCAGCTCGATCGACTTCGAATAGGTCGAATAATTGACGCCGGCGCGCAGCACCTGGCCCTTACCGCGGAAGTTGTTCTGCGTGATATTGGCCTGGATGATGAAGCGTTCGAGGCTGGAATAGCCGACCGAGAGCTGAAGCTCGCCGGTGCTCTTCTCTTCGAGCGTGGTGTCGAGGATGATGCGATCGGGGGTCGACCCGGGGGTCTGCTTGATCTCCATCTTGTCCTGGAAGAAGCCCAGCGAGTTGATGCGATCCTGCGAACGCTTGACCTGGAAGCTGTTGAACGCGTCGCCCTCGGCGAGACGGATCTCGCGGCGGATCACCTTGTCCTGCGTCTGCGTGTTGCCGTTGATGTCGATCCGCTCGACATAGGTGCGCTGCGCCTGCGCGATGTGGAAGTTCAGCCCCATCGTCAGCGTGTCGGGGTCGCGCGCATAATCGGGCTGCACGTCGGTGAAGGCGTAGCCGAACAGGCCGGCCGCCTCGCTCAACTGGTCGATCGAGGTCTCGACCAGCTTGGCGTTGTACCAATCGCCCTTCTTGACCGGCAGCGACGCCGCCAGCTTCTTGTTGTCGAAGTCGCGGATCTCGCTGTCGACGGTGACGTCGCCGAATTTGTAGCGCTTACCCTCTTCGACCACATAGGTGATGATGAAGTCGCGCTTGTCCGGGGTCAGCTCGGCGACCGCCGAGGTGACGCGGAAATCGGCATAGCCTTCGGTCAGATAGAATTGCCGCAGCTTCTGCTGGTCGTAGTTCAGGCGATCCTGATCGTAGGAGGTGTTGGACGAGAGCAGGCGGAACCAGCGCGATTCCTTGGTGACCATCTCCCCGCGCAATTTGCCGTCGTTGAAGATCTCGTTGCCGATGATGTTGATCTGGCGGACCTTGGACTTCGGCCCTTCGGTGATCTCGAACACCACGTCGACGCGGTTCTGGTCGAGGCTGACCATCTTCGGGCTGATCACTGCGGCGAAGCGGCCCTGGCGGCGATACAGTTCGATGATCCGCGACACGTCCTGACGGACCGCGGTGCGGGTGAAGATCTGCCGCGGCGCGAGCTTGATCTCCTTGGTGATCTTGTCGCTCTTGAGCGCCTTGTTCCCCTCGAGGATCACGCGGTTGATGATCGGATTCTCGCGGATGCGCAGCACGATGTCGCCGGTCTCGACGCCCGAGATCGAGAAGTCGACGAACAGGTCCGACGCCTGCAGGTCCTTCAACGCCTGATCGAGCGTTTCGGCGGTATAGGGGATGCCGACGCGCAGCTTGGTGTAGGACAGCACCGTCTCGGGCTCGATCCGCTGCGAACCCTCAACGCGCAGCGTCTTGATCGTGCGCACCACGGCCGGCGTCGCGGGCTGCGCCGCCGCCGCCGGGGCGGCCGGCGTGGCTGGCGTGCGGGCGGCACGCGCCGGCGTGCGAGCGCCGGCCGGCGCGCGTGTGGGAGCCGGCGTCGGCGTTGCGGTCGGTGTCGCGGCGGGCGAATCGGCAGC
This sequence comes from Sphingomonas sp. M6A6_1c, assembly GCF_053345135.1. NCBI lineage: Bacteria > Pseudomonadati > Pseudomonadota > Alphaproteobacteria > Sphingomonadales > Sphingomonadaceae > Sphingomonas > Sphingomonas sp. M6A6_1c. Next base: position 162,003 of record NZ_JBKEZO010000006.1, read on the forward strand.
CGGCGCGGCGGGCTGCTGCGCCGCCGGTTCGGGCGCGGTCTGCGCCATCGCCGGCATGCCCGACAGCATCGTGCCGGCCAGCAACGCGGCGCTCACCGGCGCGAACTTGGTACTCTTCATCGCTGTCACTCAACCCACCCCAAATACGTCAGGATACCAATATCCGCCGGGACGCAGGCGCCTGCCCTGCCCCAGACCGGTCAGCCGATCAAGCCGGCCAGCCGCTGCCACAGACCGACTGCACTCAAATCGTTGAAGGTCACGATCAGCATCAGCGCCAATACCGCGGCCAGACCACCGCGGAATGCCCATTCCTGCACCCTGGGTTCGAGGGGCCGGCGGCGGATCGCCTCGATCGCATAGAAGAAGAGGTGTCCGCCATCGAGCATGGGTACTGGCAGCAGATTGATGAACCCCAGATTGATCGACAGCATCGCCACCAGCCAGACGAAGGCCGACACGCCGAGCGCCATCTGTTCGCCCGAGATCTTGGCGATCCGGATCGGCCCGCCGAGCTCGTCGATCGAGCGGCGGCCGCTGATGATCTGGCCGAGCGTCTCGAGCGTGCCCGAGATGATGTCGACGGTCATCCGCACGCCCGCCGCCGGCGCCTCGAGCAGGCCGACCGGCGCGAGCACCGGATCGCCGCTGCCGATGCCGATGCGACCGATGCGATATTCGTTGCCGAAGCGATCGCGCTGGTGGACGACGCCGATCGCCAGCGGGCGCTCGAACGCCTTGCCGTCGCGGGCGACGCGCAGCGTGACCTGCTCGCCCGGCCGGATCAGCGCGTAGCGTGCGACGTCGGTGAAGCTCTGGATCGCGCGGCCGTCGATCGACAGGATGCGATCCCCCGGTTGCAGGCCCGCCTTCGCGCCGGGCGCACCGGCGATCACCGTGCCGACCACCGCCGGGGTACGGTCGACGCCGTAATGGTGCGCGAAGCCGGCGAGGATCAGCACCGCGAGGATCAGGTTGATCGCCGGCCCGGCGGCGACGATGATCGCCCGCTGCCACAAGGGCTTGGCCTGGAAGGTCAGCGCGCGTTCGGCGGCGGGGAGCGCCAGCCACGCGGCATCGGGCTGGCTCGCCGGGTTCATGTCGCCGGCGAACCGCACATAGCCGCCGAGCGGCAGCCAGCCGAATTTCCAGCGGGTGCCGCGCGAATCGGTGATGCCGGCGATCTCGCGCCCGAAGCCGATCGAGAAGGCCTCCGCCTTCACGCCGAACAGCCGGCCGGCGAGATAATGGCCCATTTCGTGGATGAAGACGAGCGGGCCGATCGCGCAGAGGAACGCGAGCGCGGCCATCAGAACGCCGGGAGACTGGATCAAGCTAGGCAATCCTTCACGCGCGAACCTCTACACGCCCCTTAGCATGTTCCCGAATACGCTCGTCCGCCATTCGTCGCGCCTCGCCGTCGATGGCGAGGACCGCCTCCAGCGTCTCCGGAGCCGGCGGATCGTAATGATCCAGCGTATCGGCGACGATTGCGGCAATTTCGAGGAAGCCGATGCGCCGGTCGAGAAACGCGGCGACGGCGATCTCGTTGGCGGCGTTGAGGATGGCGGGACGCGCGCCGCCCGCCTCCAGCGCGTCGCGCGCCAGCTTGATCGCCGGGAAGCGCACGGGATCGCACGCCTCGAAGTCGAGCCGGCCGATCGCGACGAGATCGAGCGGCGCCATCGGCGTCGCCATCCGCTCGGGCCAGGCGAGCGTATGCGCGATCGGCACGCGCATGTCGGAGGGGCCGAGCTGCGCGAGCATCGAGCCGTCGACATAATCGACCATCGAGTGGATCACCGACTGGCGGTGCATCACCACCTCGATCCGCTCGTGCGGTACCGGGAAGAGGCGCGCCGCCTCGATCAGTTCCAGCCCCTTGTTCATCATCGTCGCGCTGTCGATGCTGATCTTGGCGCCCATCGACCAATTGGGATGCGCGACCGCCTGTTCGACGGTGACGTCGGCCATCTGCTCGCGCGACCAGTCGCGGAACGGGCCGCCGCTGGCGGTGAGGATGATGCGCCGCACGCCCTCGGGCCGGGCGAAGTCGAAACATTGGTAGATGGCGTTGTGTTCGCTGTCCGCGGGCAGCAGCGTCGCGCCCGAGCGCGCGGCGGCGGCGAGGATCACCTCGCCCGCCGACACCAACGGCTCCTTGTTGGCAAGCACCACCGTACCACCGTGGCGGATCGCCGCCATGACGGGTTCCAGCCCGGCGCAGCCGACGATCGCGCCCATCGTCCAGTCGGCCCCCGCCGCGGCGTCGCAGATCGCCTGCCGTCCCGCGGCGACCTGCGTGGCCGTACCGGCGAGCGCTTCGCGCAGCGCGGGCAGGCAGGATTCGTCGGCGACCACCGCAAGCTCCGCTCTGGTGCGGCGCGCCGCGGCGGCGAGCTTGCCGACGTCGCCGTTCGCGGTGAGCGCGCGGACCTTGAAGCGGTCGGGTTCGCGCTCGACGAGATCGAGCGTGGAGGTGCCGACCGAGCCGGTCGCACCGAGGATTGAGACGCTTTTCATGTCAGAAGGCGAGCGGCACGACGACGAGCAGCGCCGCGACCGGCATCACCGGAACGACGCCGTCGAGACGGTCGAGGAAGCCGCCATGGCCGGGAATGACGCTGCCCGAATCCTTGACGCCGGCGCGGCGCTTGAGGTGGCTTTCGTAGAGGTCGCCGGCCTGCGCAAGGATCGCGAGCAGCGGCGTCGCGAGCACGAAGCGCAACGGGAGGAGGTAAAACTGGTGCATCGCCGCGGCGACGATCGTCGCGAGCACGATACCGCCGATCAGGCCGGCCCAGGTCTTATTGGGGCTGATCGACGGCGCCAATTTGGGGCCACCGATGCTGCGACCCGCGAAATAGGCGCCGATATCGGTCGACCAGACGAGGCTCAGCGCCCAGAGCGCGTTGCGCAGGCCGTCGGGCTCGTGCCGGATCAGCAGCAGCGCATAGATCGGCAGGCCGCAATAGAGCACCCCCGCGCCCAATTGCGGGCGGCGGCTGATGATCGTCAGGAAGAAGAAGGCGCCGACCAGCAGCCCGAGCGCGAAGAAATCCGGGCCGGCGGCGAGCGGGCACATGATCGCCAGCGGCACCGACAGGACATATTGGCCGAGCCGCTTGGTCTTCGGATCGGCGCCGTGGAGATCGCTCCACTCCGCCATCATGAACACGCCCGCGGTGACGACGAGCAGCCAGAAGACGAAGCCGCCGAGCGCCAGCGCGACCAGCGCGAGCGCGATCAGGCCCAGCCCGGTGAGCGTACGGGTCGCAAGCTCCGAGGGGCGCTTGCCGGCGGGCGCGTCGCTCACAGGCCGCCGTAGCGCCGCTGGCGCTGCCCGAAGGCGGCGATGGCGTCGGCGAGCGTGTCGGCGCTGAAATCGGGCCAGAGCGTGTCGATGAACAGCAGCTCGGCATAGGCCGCCTGCCACAATAGGAAGTTCGACAGCCGCTGCTCGCCCGACGAGCGGATGACGAGGTCGAGCGGCGGCAGATCGGCGGTGTCGAGCTCCGCCTCGATATGCTCGGCGGTGATCGCGCTCGCCTCGATCTCGCCCGCGGCGGCGCGTGCGGCGAGCCGGCGGGTGGCGGCGACCAGCTCGGCCTGCGACCCGTAATTGAGTGCGATCACCAGGATCGGGCCGGTATTGGCGGCGGTCTTGGCCATCGCATCGTCGACCAGCGCGACCAGGTCGGGCGCAAAGCGGCGATAGTCGCCGATGATGCGCAGCCGCACGTTTTCGGCGACCAGCTCGGCGAGATCGCTGCGGATGAACAGCCGCAGCAGCCCCATCAGCGCGCCGACCTCATCCTCGGGACGGCGCCAATTCTCGCTGGAGAAGGCGTAGAGCGTCAGCGCCTCGACGCCCATCGCGCGCGCCGCGCGGGTGACGCGGCGCACCGCCTCGACCCCGGCCTTGTGACCGGCGACGCGCGGCAGGTGCCGCGCCTTCGCCCAGCGGCCGTTGCCGTCCATGATGATCGCGACGTGACGCGGCACCGGCCCCGTGTCCGGGACCGCCGCCAGCGACGCAACCGAGGCCGCCGTCGGACTCACTTTCCGAGGATTTCCTTTTCCTTCGCCGCGGCGGCCGCATCCAGCTCGGCGACCGTCGCGTCGGTGAGCTTCTGCACCTCGGTCTCGTGGCGCTTGCGCTCGTCCTCGCTGATGACGCCCTTCTTCTCGTCGGTCTTCAGATTGTCCATGCCGTCGCGCCGCACGTTGCGGACGGCGATGCGCGCGCCCTCGGCATATTTGCCGGCGAGCTTGGCGAGTTCCTTGCGGCGATCCTCGGTGAGATCGGGGATCGGCAGGCGCAGCGTCTGGCCGTCGTTGATCGGGTTGAGGCCGAGGCCCGCGGAGCGGATCGCCTTTTCCACCGGGCCGACGTTCGACTTGTCCCACACCTGCACCGACAGCATGCGCGGCTCGGGCACCGAGACGGTGGCGACCTGCACCAGCGGCATGTGGCTGCCGTACACCTCAACCGTCACCGGGTCGAGCAAGGCGGTGGAGGCGCGGCCGGTGCGCAGGCCGTTGAGGTCGTGCTTGAGCGCCTCGACGGCGCCGGCCATCCGGCGCTCGAGATCGGCCTTGTCATAGGCTGCCATGGTCTACTCCTGTTCGTTCTGGACGACCGTCGAGACGCCATCACCGTTGAGAACCGCGGCGAAATTGCCGTGCTCGCGAATGTTGAAGACGACGATCGGAATGTTGTTGTCGCGGCACAGCGCGATGGCGCTCGCATCCATGACCTTGAGGTCGTCGGACAGCACCTTGGAATAGCTGACCGTGGCATAGCGCGTCGCGGTCGGCACCTTCTTGGGATCGGCATCGTAGACGCCGTCGACCGAGGTGCCCTTGAACAGCGCATCGCACTTCATCTCGGCGGCGCGCAGCGCGGCACCGGAATCGGTGGTGAAGAACGGGCTGCCGACGCCGGCGGCGAAGATCACGATCCGCCCCTTTTCGAGATGGCGTTCGGCGCGGCGGCGGATGAACGGCTCGCACACCGACGCCATCGGGATCGCCGACTGGACGCGCGTTTCGACGCCGATTTGCTCGAGCGCATTCTGCACCGCGAGCGCATTCATCACCGTGGCGAGCATGCCCATATAATCACCCGTCGCCCGCTCCATGCCACGCGCGGCACCCGAGATGCCGCGGAAGATGTTGCCACCACCGACGACGATGCAGAGCTCATAGCCCTGCGCCTTGACGTCGGCGATCTCCTCCGCGACGCGCGCGGTCACGGCGGGGTCGATGGACAGGCCACCGCCCTCGCCCATCAGCACTTCGCCGGACAGTTTCAACAAGATGCGTTTGAAGCGCGGCGCGAACGTCATAAGTTCCTATCGCTGGTGGGAGAAAGCGGGTCGGACCTTAGGCGTACGCGCGCGCCGGGGCAACCTTCGGCTGCGCGGATGTGGACGGTCGTGGATATCCCGGACCGGATACGCGGCGGCGAGAACCCGGGGCCTTCGTCGGTCACCAGCGCAGGCGCGGTACCGACGGCGCCATGCGCTCGCTTCGTCGACTGTCGCGGCATGTAGCTGATTTCGCCGGATTTTCGCGCGAATTGAAATTGTCCGATCCGTTGACGTCGAATGAAGAGCTCCGGTTAAACGTGCATTATCCAGCAAAATCAACGCGTTTAAATAGGCTAGCCGCCACAGGTCTCCGCTGGGGCATACGGGGGCAAGTTTTCGATCATGTGGCAGACGGCACGCACCGCCATCGGCCGGGCAGCGGCGACGACCGCGCTCGCCATTGGCGGGTCGGCGCAGGCGCAGGACGCAGTCGCCCCGGCCTGGACGCTGGCGGCGACCTACAAGGCCGATGTCGCCGGGGTCGCGTCCGGCGGGCTCGACACCGGGTTACGAATGCTCGACGACCTCTATATCGCCGGCAAGGTCGACCTGGACGCCGCCTTCGGCTGGAAGCGGGCACAGGCGCATGCCTCGCTGCTCAACAACCTGGGTGGCCAGCCCAATAGGCTCGCGGGGTCGATCCAGGGCATCGACAATATCGAAGTCGCGGATCGCCGGCTCAAGCTCTACGAGGCCTGGCTGGAACAGGGGATCGGCAGCGATACAACGCTGCGCACCGGGCTCTACGACATCAACAGCGAATTCTACCAGAACGAGGCCGCGGGGCTGTTGGTGTCGCCGATGTTCGGCGTCGGATCGGAATTGGCGGCGACGGGCGTCAACGGACCGGCGATCTTTCCGTCGACCGCGCTCGCCGCGCGCTTCCGCGTGACGACCGCACGAAGCTATGGCGCGTTCGCCGTCGTCAACGCGCATGCCGGCACGATCGGCGACGACGACGGCATCGATCTGTCCGGTCGCGACGGCGCATTGCTGATCGGCGAGGCGGGCTGGACCGGCAGCGGCCGGTTCGCGATCGGCGCGTGGCGCTATACCCGCAAACAGCCCGCGATCCTGTCGCCGGGCCTCACCGTCGGGCTCGGCACGCATGTATCGCGGGGCGTCTATCTGCTCGGCGAGCACGATCTGCTCGGCACCGTCGAAGGGCCGCGTCATCTGATCGGCTTTTTGCGCTTGGGATTGTCGGAGGGGCGGACCACGCCGTTTCGCGGCGGCTGGCAGGGCGGATTGCTGCTCCAGCGCCCTTTCGCCGCACGACCGGCGAGTGCGCTGTCGGTCGGCGCGGGTAGCGGCATGTTGTCACGCAGCTACCGCCGCAGCCAGCCGGCCGGGCTCGGGCAGATCGAGACAATCTACGAGGCAACCTACAGCGACGAACCGGTTCACGGCGTGTCGCTGCAGCCCGACATCCAATATGTCGTCCACCCGTCAGCGGATCCGACGATCCGCAATGCGCTGGTGCTCGCGCTCCGGGTTACGATCGGATGGACGAGCAACTGAGCGAGGACGGTGGCGGGCCCAGCGGCTTAGCGCCGCACCCGCATCGCCACCTCCCGCAACGAAAAAGGGCGCCGCGCTGGATGCGCGACGCCCTTCGTTCGATTGCGTGGCGCGCCGCAGCGTGCCGGCCGGATCAGACCTTCTGCGCGACGCCCGAGGCGGCGGCGACTTCGGCCGCGAAGTCGGACGTTTCCTTCTCGATGCCTTCGCCGAGCTGGAAGCGGACATAGTCCTTCAACACGATCGACGCGCCGGCGTCCTTGGCCGCCTTGGCGACGACGTCGCTGATCTTGGTCTTGCCGTCCATGACGAACAGCTGGCTGACCAGCGCATGCTCCTTGCGGAACTTGGCGATGCCGCCTTCGACCATCTTGGCGATGATGTCGGCGGGCTTGCCCGAATCGGCGGCCTTCTCGGTCGCGATCGCGCGCTCGCGCTCGATCTCGGCCTCGTCGAGGTCTTCCTCGTTCAGCGCCTTCGGGAACGCAGCGGCGATGTGCATCGCGATCTGCTTGCCGAGACCCTGGAGCACCTCGTCCGACGCGTCCGATTCGAGCGCGACGAGCACGCCGATCTTGCCGAGACCCGGCGACGCCTGGTTGTGGACGTAGGACACGACCGCACCCTGCGACACTTCGAGACGACGCGCGCGGCGCAGCGACTGGTTCTCGCCGATCGTGGCGATGTTGTTGGTCAGCACTTCGGCGACGGTGGTGCCCGACGGCATCGCCTCGGCCTTGAGCGCCTCGATATCGCCGCCGGTGGCGAGCGCGATCTGCGTCACTTCGCGGACGAAATCCTGGAACTGGTCGTTCTTGGCGACGAAGTCGGTTTCCGAATTGACTTCGACCGCGGCGCCCTTGGTGCCGGCGGTGGCGACGCCGACGAGACCTTCGGCGGCGGTGCGGCTCGACTTCTTCTGCGCGGCCGCGAGGCCCTTGGTACGCAGCCAGTCCAGCGCGGCGTCCATGTCGCCGCTCGTCTCGTTGAGCGCCTTCTTGCAATCCATCATGCCCGCGCCGCTCTTCTCGCGCAGGTCCTTGACCATCGCTGCGGTGATATCAGCCATGTTGCATATTCCTTGTTCTGAATGTGTTTACGGGCGAGGCAGGGCGCCGCCCTACCCCGCCCGCATGACGGTTCGACGACTGCGGTTACGCGTCGATCTGGCGCTCGGCCTCGGCGCCCGCACCCTCGACCGTGCCGGCAGCCTGCTGCTCCGGCTCGGGGGTCGGGACGGTCAGCGCTTCCTCGACCGGGGCGACATCCTGCGCACCGAGGTCGACGCCGCGGCGCGACTGCTGCTCCTGGTTGCCGCGAGTCGCCGCGATGGCGATCGCTTCGCAATACAGGCGGATGGCGCGGCTCGCGTCGTCGTTCGCCGGCACCGGGAAAGCGATGCCGTCGGGCGAGACGTTCGAATCGAGGATCGCGACGACGGGGATGCCGAGCGTGTTGGCTTCCTTGATCGCCAGCTCTTCCTTGTTCGCGTCGATCACGAACATGACGTCCGGCACGCCGCCCATGTCGCGGATGCCGCCGAGCGACATTTCAAGCTTGTCCTTCTCACGGGTGAGCTGGAGCACTTCCTTCTTGGTGAGGCCGTGCGTGTCGCCCGAGAGCTGTTCTTCGAGCGTCTTGAGGCGCTTGATCGAGTTGCTGATCGTTTTCCAGTTGGTGAGCATGCCGCCCAGCCAGCGGTGGTTGACGAAATGCTGGCCCGAGCGGCGCGCCGCATCGGCGACGGCGTCCTGCGCCTGGCGCTTGGTGCCGACGAACAGCACCTTGCCGCCACCGGCCACCGACGACGAGACGAACTCGAGCGCGCGGGCGAAGAGGGGAACGGTCTGCGACAGGTCGAGGATGTGGACGCCGTTGCGGTCGCCGAAGATGTAAGGCTTCATCTTCGGGTTCCAGCGGTGGGTCTGGTGGCCGAAGTGCGCACCGGTCTCGATGAGCTGCTGCATGGTGACGACGGGTGCCGCCATAGGATAATTCCTTCCGGTTAAGCCTCTGGGAAGCGGATGACGCGGACCTTGCGGTCGCACGCACCGGGCTATGTTGCTTCCCATGCGGGGTTTGAGGGCTGCGCCACTAGCCGCAGCGGCGGCAAAAGGCAAGCGTTCCGTTCTGCTTGACAGTGGAACGTAGGTGGAACATAAAGCGTCCAGACAGTGGACACGGTGAGTCTATCCCAGTTTAGTGGCGCTGCGGCATCGCTAAATCGGCGAATATGGACACAGCGGGGAACTCACTGATTAAACAATGGTTAAGCGAGTTATCCACAGGTTGCTCGCGCGCCTGCCAGGGAGTCGTTTCGATGGTTGCAGTCGTCAGTGTTCTCGTATTTTCCGGTGCGTTCCTGGTCGCGGTCGGCGTGATCGCCGCGACGGTTGCGCCGCAATGGCAGCGCATCGTCCGCCTCGCCGCCGGTCATGTCGAACCCGCGTTCGCGCCATTGTCGCAGCTCGCCTCGGCCGAGCGCCGTATCGCCGTCAGGCGCTGGGCGTCGGCTCCGGTTCCCGCAGGCGTTCGCCGCCTGCGCGCTGCCGCCTGATCTTGGCGTAACTGGCGACGCTGAACGGGATCGTGATGAGGTAACCGACACAGATCGCGCTCAGCGTATGCCACGGCGCCGAAACGAGCGCCGCGCCGAGCAGGACGACGCCGGCGATCGCCTCGAACCGGATCGTCCGGCGCAGGCGGAGCGAGCCCCAGGAGAAGGTGGCGACGCTCGACACCATTAGCATCGCGATGAACGCGACCCAGATTGCGACGATATACGGGTTGGCGAAGATCGGCTGATCGGTCCAGAACCAGAAATACAGCGGCAGCATCGCAAGGCCCGCCCCGGCGGGTGCGGGAACGCCGGTCAGGAAGCCCGCCGATTTATGCGGCTGGTCGTCCGCGTCGATCGCCGCGTTGAAGCGGGCGAGCCGCAAGGCGCAGAAAACCGCCAGGATCAGCGCACTGATCCAGCCGAGACGCGGCAGCGCGGCGAGCGACCAGAGATACATGATGAGCGCCGGCGCCACGCCGAACGAGATCGCGTCGGACAGCGAGTCGAGTTCCGCACCGAAGCGGCTTTCGCCGTGGAGCATGCGGGCGATGCGGCCATCGAGACCGTCGAGCACGCCGGCGATCATGATCATCGTCACCGCGCTCTGCCATTCACCGCCGATCGCGAAGCGCACGCCGCTGAGGCCCGAGCAGAGCGCGAGCGCGGTGACGGCATTGGGGGCGACCGCGCGCAGCGGCAGCCCGCGCGGACGGCGGGGCAGCCGACGCGGCAGGCGGCGGGCGGCGTCGGGGGTGGAGTCGCGCGGTTCCATTTATTTGCCGATCATTGTGCGATGCCGGTGACGGGCGCGCCGCCGACGCGACCGATGACGGTCTCGCCGGCGATCGAGCGTTGGCCGAGCGTCACTTGCGGGATGATGTCGTCGGGCAGGAAGACGTCGACGCGACTGCCGAAGCGGATCAGGCCGATCCGCTGGCCGGTCGCGACCATGTCGCCCGGCTTGACGAAGGGGACGATACGGCGCGCGACGAGCCCGGCGATCTGCGTGAAGCCGATGCGCCGCCCGTCCCGCCCCTCGACGACGATATGCTGGCGCTCGTTCTCGTCGGACGCCTTGTCGAGATCGGCGTTGAGGAATTTGCCGCTGATATAGACGACCTGTCGGATCGTACCGGCGATCGGCGTGCGATTGATATGCACGTCGAACACCGACATGAAGATCGAAACCCGCGTCAGCGGCGCCTCGCCGAGTTCGCCGACCAGTTCGCGCGGGACCGCCACCCGCTGGATCATCGTAACGAGCCCGTCGGCGGGCGCGACGACGAGACCGTCGCCGACCGGCGTGGTGCGGATCGGATCACGGAAGAAGGTCAGCACCCAGACGACGACGGCGAGCAACGGCCAGAACAGCACCTTGGTGATCACCGTCGCGAGCAAAGTGATGCCGAGCGCGATGGCGGCGTATTTGTGACCCTCGGGATGGACGGAGGGGAAGCGCCACTTCACCGTGGTCGTCGGCAGCGGGGTGGTCGGTGGCTTTTCGAGCGATGGCATAACCACACGGTGTAACCGTGTCGTTCATGCAACACAACGTTTTGCCGGCAACCATGCCTCCCGCCCCGCCAAACCGTCCGAGATGGTTGATCCCCTGCCCGCTTGTGCCTAGACGACGGCGCAAATCCCCTCTCGCAGGAAGCGCATATGGCCAAGATTCAGGTGAAGAACCCGATCGTCGAGATCGACGGCGACGAGATGACGCGGATCATCTGGGAATGGATCCGCGAGCGCCTGATCAAGCCGTATCTCGACGTCGAGCTCGATTATTACGATCTCGGCATCGAGAATCGCGACGCGACCGAGGACCGCGTGACGGTCGACGCCGCCAAGGCGACGCAGAAGCACGGCGTCGCGGTCAAGTGCGCGACGATCACCCCCGACGAGCAGCGCGTCGAGGAATTCGGCCTCAAGAAGATGTGGAAGTCGCCCAACGGCACGATCCGCAACATCCTGGGCGGAACGATCTTCCGCGAACCGATCGTGATCAAGAACGTCCCCCGCCTGATCCCGGGCTGGACGCATCCGATCGTCGTCGGCCGTCACGCCTTCGGCGACCAGTATCGCGCGACCGACTTCCTCGTCCCCGGCCCCGGCAAGCTGCGCCTCGTCTTCGAGGGCGTCGACGGCCAGACGATCGACCGCGAAGTCTTCGATTTCCCCAGCTCCGGCGTCGCGATGGCGATGTACAATCTGGACGATTCGATCCGCGATTTCGCCCGCGCCTCGATGCATTACGGCCTCAACCTCAAGTGGCCGGTGTATCTCAGCACCAAAAACACGATCCTCAAGGCCTATGACGGCCGCTTCAAGGACCTGTTCGCCGAGGTGTTCGAGGCCGAGTTCAAGGACAAGTTCAAGGAAGCGGGCATCGTCTACGAGCATCGCCTGATCGACGACATGGTCGCCTCGGCGTTGAAGTGGAACGGCGAGTTCGTCTGGGCCTGCAAGAACTATGACGGCGACGTCCAGTCGGATCAGGTCGCGCAAGGCTTCGGGTCGCTCGGCCTGATGACCTCGGTGCTGCTGACGCCGGACGGCAAGACGGTCGAGGCGGAGGCCGCGCACGGCACCGTCACGCGCCATTATCGCCAGCACGAGCAGGGCAAGGCGACCAGCACCAACCCTATCGCGTCGATCTTCGCCTGGACCGGTGGCCTGAAGTATCGCGGCAAGTTCGACGATACGCCCGAGGTGACCAAGTTCGCCGAGACGCTGGAGCGGTGCTGCATCGAGTGCGTGGAGAACGGCCAGATGACCAAGGATCTCGCGATCCTGATCGGGCCGCACCAGCCGTGGATGACCACCGAGCAATTCTTCGAGGCGGTGCGCGCCAACCTCGAGCAGAAGATGGCGAACTGGGGCTGATCGCCTTCGCCTGAAACGATCGGGGGCTCGGACGCTTAAGCGTCCGGGCCCTTTTTCGTAAGACCCGCGACGAACAGCGCGAGCGCGGCACGGGCGGCGTCGGGCTCGGGCGGCAGCCGGCGGTCGAGCGCGAGCGTCGCGAAACCGTGGACCAGCGCCCAAGCGGCCATCGTCGCAGCCGCGGCCCTATCCGGGCAGAGCGTCGCGACGCGCGCGGCGAGCACACCATAAGCGTCGCCCTCGGCCGCGCAGTCGGGGCTGACGTGCACGGCGGCGGCGATCGCGTCGGTGAACATCAGCCGGAACAGTGCGGGATGCGCCTGCGCGAAGCCGACATAGGCCAGACCCTGTTCGACCAGCGCCTGTTCGGGCGCGACGGCGCCACCCCGTTCATCGGCGGCGACGAGCAGGCCATGCAGCGTCGCAAAGCCTTCCGCCGCCACCGCGCCGAGCAGCGCATTCCTGTCCGGAAAATGGCGATAAGGCGCCATCGCCGACACCCCTGCCGCCCTCGCGACGGCGCGGAGCGAGGGATCGTGCTCGCCCGCGTCAAGCAGCCGCATCGCATGATCGACGAGCGTCTGGCGGAGCGAAGGTGCGGTGGTCATAAGCTGTTTACACTGTAAGCATGGGATGGTAGCTTACGGTGTAAACAAGGAGGCCGGATGATGCAAACGGATGGACGAACCGCGACGGCGCGCGCGACGGTAGACCTGTCGGGCTATCCCGATCTGGTGATGGTGCTGCTCGGGTTCCGGGTCGGCAGCCTGCGAGGACTGCCCGCGCTGATGCGGATCGGCCGCGGCCTCGCCACGATCGGGCGTTCGCCGCCCGAGGGATTGCTGGGCAATGACGGCATGATGTTCGGCTGGAACCACGTCGGCATCCGCCATTATTGGCGTGATCTCGACAGCCTCGGCCGGTTCACCCGCTCGGCGCCGCACAGCGGCTGGTGGCGGGACTTCCTCGCGGATCGCCACGGCTGCGGGTTCTGGCATGAGGCGTATAGCGCCAAAGGGGGAATCGAGGCGATCTACGTGGGGATCGACGATCCGGTCGGGCTGGGGGCTTTCGCACCGGCACGGCGACCGGAGGGGCCGTTCCTGTCGAGCCGCGATCGATTGATGGCGGATGCACGGGAACGGCGGGACGTCGCGGCCTGACCCTCATCCCCTGACCCTCATCCAACGTCCCGGCGCATGCCGGGACGATGGCGGAAGGGATTATTCGTTGTCGTTGACGCTGCCCTGCCCTTCGCCGTGATTGCCGTAACCGGCGCCCGATTCCTCGGTGTCGGTATTCTCGGTCGGCGCGAGCGGATCGATATTGTGGTCGTTCTTGTCCTGGTCTTCGGTGCGGTCGGGGTCGGTCATCGTCTGTCCTTCTGCAACACGGCGTCCGGGACCAACCGACGGTCGGCCCGGTCGTTCCCGGCAATGGCGCGCGGTCGCAACCGTCCTGATCTCGATCAGCCGGCGCGGCGATAGACGGTGACGCCGAGGTCGCGGGCGATCACGCGATAGTGACGCGCGAGCGTGCGGCGGACGAGGATCACGACCGGCCGGCGGCGGTTGCGAGGGATGTCGCCGATCGCGATCACCGGCGGGCGGGCGGCGAGGATGCGGGCGACCTCCTGCGTCGGGTCGACGCCGATCGCGTGCGCCTCGCTGGCTTCGACGAGGTGGAACGGAAACGGGTACCGCGTCGGCAGGCAGGCATGCGTCGCGTCGTAGAGCACCGGCGGGGCCTGGACGAGGAACGGGCAGCCCTGCCCGCGGGCGCGATCGATGATCCCGGCGAGCGCGGTGAGGCGCCGGCGCGTATCGGCGGTCTCGCCGCGATGCGGATACCCGCTGAACAGCAGCAGCGCCACCGCCGCGGCGGCGGCGAGCGCCTGCATCGCGCGACGATCAAGCGCGATCGCGGCGGCGACCGCGATCGGGACGAGCAGCGGCAGCGCGTAATGATTGAAATAGGGCGGGACGAGCAGCCAGCCGATCACCGCCGCGGCGAGCCAGCCGGTCAGGAACCGATCGGGTCGCAAAACCAGCCCGCGCACCGCGAGCCCGGCGGGGACGAGCAGGACGATCGCGACGCCGGCGAGCCGCGCCGCGACCGGATCGCCGGGGGTCGCCTGCCGCAGGAAGATCGATTCGACGTTGGCGAACCACCACGCCTCGCCATGGCCGAGTGCGGCATAAGCCGCGGCGGCGGCGATCGTCGGGAGCAGCGCGGTGACGGCGTAGAGCGCGGCCGCTACGGCGAGCCGCGCCGGGCTGCGATGGCGCTGCCAGACGGCCACGAGCAGCGCGATGCCGAGGAACCCGCCTTCGAAGACCGCGGTGGGCTTGATCTGCAAGGCGATCCCGGCGAGCAGCATCGCCGGGATCGCGGCGCGGCGGTGGCCGGCGATCGTGTCGCGGGTCAGCAGCGCCGCCGCGACGATGGCGAGATCGTAGAAGACCGGAGATTGCCCGCCGCGGCCACCGAGCAGCTCCAGCCAGATGAGGTAGAGCAGGCCCGCGGCGAGTGCGCCACCGGCACCGGCATGGCGGCGCGCCATCGTCGCGATCAGGCCGGCGGTGGCCGCCGCGGCGGCGAGCGCGAGCACATGATAGGCGACGCCGGGATCGGCGGGCAGGCCGCGCGCGGCGGCGGCGATCAGGAACAGGCCGATCGGCTTGCGATCCCAGATGTCGACATAGGGGATCGCCCCGTCCCACATCCGCTGGCCGACGAGCAGGTACATCTGTTCGTCGACGTCGACGAGCGGATTGCCGATATCGGGCAGCCGCAACGCCACCGCGGCGAGGATCAGGATCAGCCAGGAAAGCCGGTGCGTCATGCGGCGCCCGTCATGGCGCCGGGAGGGTTAGCGGGGCGCTAACGCCGTTCAGAACAGCTCGCCCTGCGGCCCGGCGGGCGCGCGGAACAGGTCGGTGCGCAGCGGCCGGCCGCGGTTGCCGAGGCCGTGCTTGCGGCAGGCGATCCGGAAGCGGGTGCGCATCAGCTCCGCCCAGGGGCCGGCACCCTGCATGCGCGTGAAGAAATCGGGATCGTTGTCGCGGCCGCCGCGCAGCGATTGGATGATGCTCATCACCTTGCCGGCGCGATCGGGGAAATGTTCGTCGAGCCACGCCCGGAACAGCGGCGCGACCTCGTGCGGCAGGCGGACGGGGATGAAGAAACAGGATGTCGCACCCGCCTCCGCGGCGCGCTCGACCAGATCCTCCAGCTCGTGATCGGTGATCGACGGGATCACCGGCGCGATCGAGACATAGACGGGCACGCCGGCATCGGCGAGCGCGCGCACCGCCTTCAGCCGGCGTTCGGGATGCGGCGCGCGCGGTTCCAGCGTCGCGGCGATCTTGGGGTCGAGCGAGGTGATCGACATCGCCACGCCTGCCAGACCGTCGGCAGCCATCGCGCCGAGCAGGTCGATATCGCGCGTCACCCGATCGGATTTGGTGGTGATGGTCAGCGGGTGGCGCGTCTCGGCGAGCAGTTCGATGATGCCGCGGGTGATCCGCCAGTCGCGCTCGATCGGCTGATAGGGATCGGTGTTGGTGCCGAGCGCGATCGGCGCGACGGCATAGCCGGGCTTGCGGAGTTCGGCGCGGAGCAGCGCGGCGGCCTGCGGCTTGGCGAACAGCCGCGTTTCGAAATCGAGGCCGGGGGACAGATCGTGATAGGCATGCGTCGGCCGCGCGAAGCAATAGATGCAGCCGTGCTCGCAGCCGCGATAGGGGTTGATCGAGCGATCGAAGAACACGTCGGGCGAGCTGTTGCGGGTGATGATCGTGCGCGGCTGTTCGACGGTGACGCTGGTGCGCAGCGGCGCGGCGGCACCGTCGATATCCGCGCGGGCGTCGAGCCAGTCGCCATCCGCCTCGACCTGCGGCAGGTTGAAGCGGTGGCTCGCGGTGTTGACCGTGGCGCCGCGGACGGCACGTTTGACATGGGGCTTTGCCATTGCACGGGGCTAGGCCGGCGCGTAGAACATAGCAAGAACATTGATGGGAGCGATACGATGGCGCGGTTGAACTATCTCGAACTGCCGGTGGCCGATACGGCGCGGGCGAAGGCCTTCTACGGCGCCGCGTTCGGCTGGGGGTTCAGCGATTTCGGGCCGAGCTATGCGGCGACGACGAGCGGGGATACCGATATCGGGTTCCAGGCCGATCCCGCCCAACAGACCGCGGCGGCGCTGCCGGTGATCGAGGTGGCGGATGTCGATGCGGCGCTCGCCGCGGTCGAGGCGGCCGGCGGGCGGGTGACGATGCCCGTGTTCGCCTTTCCCGGCGGGCGGCGGTTCCACTTCGCCGATCCCGATGGACACGAGCTGGCGGTGATGCAGGTGGACGCGGGCTAATTTCGTTTCTTGACGGACCCGGTGAGCCACTGTCCGTCATGCCGGGCTTGTTCCGGGGTGACGGGTGGTTCGGAGTGACGTCGTGCGCTTTCCGCCGGTGAGCCGGCGCCGGCCTACAGCCGCTGGCCGATCACCGTTCCGTCAGCCGCGGCATCAGCTCGACGAAGTTGCAGGGGCGGTGGCGGCTGTCGAGCTGGTCCTGCAGGATGCCGTCCCAGCCGTCCTTCACCGCGCCGGTCGAGCCGGGCAGCGCGAAGATATAGGTGCCGCGGGCGACACAGGCGCAGGCGCGCGACTGGACCGTGCTGGTGCCGATCTTGGCGTAGCTGAGATAGCGGAACAACTCGCCGAAGCCGGGGATCATCTTGGTCGCGACGCGCTCGACCGCCTCGGGCGTGACGTCGCGGCCGGTGACGCCGGTGCCGCCGGTGGTGACGACGCAATCGACGCTCTCGTCGTCGATCCAACGGTGGAGCTGCGCGACGATCGCGTCGGTATCGTCGCGCAGGATGACGCGGTCGGCGAGGACGTGGCCCGCCGCCGCGATCCGCGCGACGAGCGTGTCGCCCGAGCGATCCTCGGCGAGCCCGCGCGTGTCGGAAACGGTGAGCACCGCGATGTTGACGGGGCGGAAAGCGAGGCTGGTGTCGATCGACATGGCTCAGCCCACCGAGCGCAATTGCGAAGCGACGCGGTCGAGCGCGACGTCGCTGACGCCGGGGATCGCCTGGATCGTCTCGACCAATTCCATGTCGAGCAGGAAGTCGCGGCCGAGCAGCACCGTCGCCTCGCCCTCCTCCACCGGAATGCGCGCGCGCACCTCGCCGCGCGCACCGCGGTGATGCGCGAGCAACGCCGACAGCGCCGCAAAGGCGGTGGCGTGCGCGACCTTCGCCTCGATCGTGAAGCGCGCGATCGACGCTAGCCCCTCGAACGGCTGGATGCGCTTGACCGAGACGCGCGGCGTCTCCTCGCCGGGGCGACGGTCGAGCTCGACGGTGATGAGGCCGCAGCCGCCGCAACGCGCGGCGTCCTCCAGTTCGGCGGCGACCGAATCATCGAAACAGGTGGCGACGAACTGGCCGCTCGCATCCGACAGCGTCGCCATCATATAGCGCTTGCCCCGTGCCGAGGTACGCCAGCGGGCGTCCTCGACCAGCACCGCCATCGTCGCACCGGCGCGGGTGCCGTCCTCGGGGATGTTGAGCTCGGTCAGCGCGACATATTGGCGCGCGCCGTGCATCTTGGCGAGATGGGTGTGGCGATCGACCGGATGCGCCGAGAAATAGAAGCCGAACGCCTCCTTCTCCTGCTCCATCGCATCGGCCATCGACCAGCGCGCGCCCGCCGGCAGCTTGATCGCGTCGCCGGCGACATCCTCGGCGCCGAACAGGCCGTGCTGGCCGCTGGTCTTGCCCTCGTGCGTGCGCGCGGCGACGGCGAGGATCGTCTCGGCGACGGCGTGGATGCCGGCGCGGTTGGCGTCGAAACTGTCGAACGTGCCGCTGGCGGCGAGCGTTTCGAGCTGGCGCTTGTTGATCAGGCGCGGATCGACGCGGGTGGCGAGATCGTCGATGCTCTTGAACGGGCCGTTGGCGCTACGCTCGACGACGAGCTTCTCCATCGCCCCCTCGCCCACCGATTTCAGCGCGGCGAGCGCGTAGCGGACGGCGAGGCCGCCGTCCTCGGTCACCTCGACGTCGAATTCGGCATCGCTCTTGTTGATGTCGGGGCCGCAGATCGCCACGCCCAGCCGGCGCATGTCGTCGACGAAGATGCAGAGCTTGTCGGTCTGCGCCATGTCGTAGCACATCGACGCGGCGTAGAATTCCTCCGGGTGATGCGCCTTCAGCCACGCGGTCTGATAGGCGAGCAGCGCGTAGGCCGCGGCGTGGCTCTTGTTGAAGCCATAGCCGGCGAATTTGTCGATCAAGTCGAACAATTCGTTCGCCTTTGCCTTGTCGATGCCGTTCACCTTGGCGCAGCCCTCGACGAAGATCGCGCGCTGGGCGTCCATCTCCGCCTTGATCTTCTTGCCCATCGCGCGGCGCAGCAGATCGGCGCCGCCGAGCGAGAAGCCGGCGAGGATCTGCGCCGCCTGCATCACCTGTTCCTGATAGACGAAGATGCCGTAGGTCTCGGACAGGATCGGTTCGAGCAGGTCGTGCGGGTAGACGATCGGCTCGGTGCCCTGCTTGCGGCGGCCGAAGCTCGGGATATTGTCCATCGGGCCGGGGCGGTAGAGCGATACGAGCGCGATGATGTCGCCGAAATTGGTCGGGCGCACGGCGCTGAGCGTGCGGCGCATCCCCTCCGATTCGAGCTGGAACACGCCAACCGTGTCGCCCTTCTGGAGCAATTTGTAGACCGCCTCGTCGTCCCACAGCAATGCGTCGAGATCGATCGAAATGCCGCGCTTGGCGAGGAGTTGCACGGCCTTCTTGAGCACCGACAGCGTCTTGAGGCCGAGGAAGTCGAACTTCACGAGGCCGGCGCCCTCGACGTACTTCATGTCGAACTGGGTGACGGGCATGTCCGAACGCGGGTCGCGGTAGAGCGGCACCAGCTGCGCGAGCGGCCGGTCGCCGATCACCACGCCGGCGGCGTGCGTCGAGGAGTGCCGCGGCAAGCCTTCGAGCTTGGTGGCGAGATCGAGCAGGCGGCGGACCTGATTGTCGTTCGAATATTCCTTGGCAAGCTCGGGCACGCCGTTGAGCGCGCGCTTGAGGTCCCACGGGTCGGTCGGGTGGTTGGGGACCAGCTTGGCGAGGCGATCGACCTGGCCATAGCTCATCTGGAGGACGCGGCCGGTGTCCTTGAGCACCGCGCGCGCCTTCAGCTTACCGAAGGTGATGATCTGCGCGACCTGATCGCGGCCGTATTTCTCCTGCACGTAGCGGATGACCTCGCCGCGCCGGGTTTCGCAGAAATCGATGTCGAAGTCGGGCATCGAGACGCGTTCCGGGTTGAGGAAGCGTTCGAACAGCAGACCCAGCTTCATCGGATCGAGATCGGTGATGGTCAGCGCCCAGGCGACGACCGAACCGGCGCCCGAACCGCGCCCCGGCCCCACCGGAATGTCGTGATCCTTCGCCCATTTGATGAAGTCGCCGACGATCAGGAAATAGCCGGGAAACCCCATCTGGACGATGACGTCGACCTCGAAGGCGAGCCGCGCGCGATAGGCGTCGCGCCAATTGGGGTCGTCGGCGGGCTGGGTGCCGAGCTGTTCGATCCGGTCGAGCCGCTTCTCCAGCCCCGCCGCCGCCTCGGCGCGCAGCATCGCCGCCTCGCCCTCGCGATCGCCGGCGAGGCTGGGCAGGATCGGCTTGCGATAGGGCGCCATCACCGCGCAGCGCTGCGCGACGACCAGCGTATTGTCGATCGCCTCGGGCAGGTCGGCGAACAATTGCCGCATCGTCTCGGCGGGCTTGAGCCATGCGTCCGGGCAGGAGCGGATGCGATCCTCGCTCTCGACATAGGTCGAATGCGCGATGCACAGCATCGCGTCATGCGCGTCGAGGAAGGCGCTGTCCGAGAAACAGCAGGGGTTGGTCGCGACGAGCGGCAGATCGCGGTCGTAGGCGAAGTCGATCAGCGCCTGTTCGGCCGCCTCCTCGATCGCGTCGCTGCGGCGGGCCAGCTCGATGTAGAGGCGATCGGGGAACAGCGCCTGCAACCGGTCGAGGTAAGCGGCGGCGCGGGCCGGCTGGTCCTCGTGGATCAGCCGGGCGAGCGCACCCTCGCCGCCCGCGGTCAGCGCGATCAGGCCGTCGGTCCGCCCCTCCAGCGCGGCGAAATCGACGTGCGCGGGCAGTTCGATCGGCCGTTCGAGATGCGCGAGGCTGACCAGCGCGCACAGATTGTCATAGCCCGTCGAATCCTGCGCATAGAGCGCGATCCAGTCGAGCGGCACGACGACGCCGTCGGGCATGTCCGGCCGCGCGACGCACAGCATCGTACCGATCACCGGCTGGACGCCGTCCTTCTTCGCGGCATCCGAAAAGGCCATCGCCGCATACAGGCCGTTGCGATCGGTCAGGCCGGCGGCGGGAAAGCGCATCGCCTTCGCCTGTTTGGCGATCGCCTTGGGCTCGATCGCCCCGTCGAGCATCGTGTAGGACGAGAAAATGCGGAGCGGTACGAAACCGGAATGAGCCATTGCCGGGACTTAGTCCGTCCGCCGTGATTCGAACAGGGCGGCGCGAGGAACCGGTCGTGGATAACTCCGTTTCGGCAGGGCAACGGAGGATACGTCGATGTCGGACAGGAATGCTTTCACCAATCCGCTCACGCCGGACTCGGCCGGCGCCGGCTGGGGCTGGATCCTCGCTTATGGCGTGTTGTCGATCGTGCTCGGCGTGCTCGCCTTCCTCAATCCGTTCGCGGCGACCTATGCCGCGACGTTGGTGATCGGCGCGTTCTTCATCGCCGCCGGACTGGTGTCGATCGCCGCCGGTTTCGCCGGCAGGGGGCATGAGGGGCGCGGCTATGCGATCGGTTTCGGCATCCTGTCGCTGGTGATCGGCCTGCTGATGGCCTTCGCGCCCGCCACGGCGGCGATCTCGCTGACGCTGCTGGTGGCGATCTGGCTCGGCATTCGCGGTGCGCTGGAGATCGGGCTGGGCGCGCGGTTCAAGCGCGGGCGGGGGCTGATGATCGTCCTCGGCGTGGTCAACATCCTGCTGGCGATCTACGTGCTGGCGACGCTGCCCTGGTCGGCGCTGACGCTGCCGGGGTTCATCCTCGGGATCAGCTTCCTGCTCGGTGGCGTCGCGTCGGTGGCGTCGGCGCTCAACCACAAGACCGGCGCGAAAGCCTTCGCCGCGCCGGAGGTGTGAGCGGTCCTCTCGCGCAAGACCAGTACCCCGGCGGAGGCCGGGGTACTGGACATTGTAAGCGTTACAGCAATGCTTCGATATCCCCAGCGATCTCTTCGGGCTTGGTCGTCGGTGCGTAGCGGCGGACGAGCTTCCCCTCGCGGTTCACCAGAAACTTGGTGAAATTCCACTTGATCGCCTTCGACCCCAGCAGCCCCGGCGCCTCGGCCTTCAGCCGCACGAACAGGGGATCGGCCCCTGCCCCGTTGACGTCGACCTTGGCGAACACCGGAAAGGTCACGTCATAGCTCAGCGAGCAGAAACTGGCGATCTCGGCGGCGTCGCCCGGCTCCTGCGCACCGAATTGATTGCAGGGGAAGCCGAGCACTTCGAAACCGCGGTCGGCGAAGCGCCGATGCAGCGCCTCCAGCCCCTCATATTGCGGCGTGAAGCCGCATTTCGATGCGGTGTTGACGATCAACAGCACCTGCCCCGCCCAACGATTGAGCGATGCGGCGGCGCCGTCGGCACCGGTAACGGTGAAGTCGGTGATCGCAGTCATGCGTGCCTCGCCAGCAGGAAGTGGAGGTTCTGCTTCACACCCGGCCATTCGCGGTCGAGGATCGAATAGACGACGGTATCGCGCAACCGGCCGTCGGCCATCCGCTGATGCCCGCGTAGCACGCCGTCCTTCGTCGCGCCGAGCCGTTCGATCGCCGTCTGGCTGCGCTTGTTGAGCGAATCGGTGCGGATCTGCACGCACTGGCAAACCAAAGCTTCGAACGCATGCGTGAGCAGCAGCAGCTTGGCCTCGGTGTTGACGCCGGTGCGCTGCACCGCCTTGGCGTAGAAGGTGCCGCCGAGCTCGAGCCGGCGATGCCCCGGCGCCATCCGCATATAGCGCGTGGTGCCGATCACCTGCCCCGCCGGATCGCATACCGCGAACAGGAGCGCGCGGCCGTAATCGGCTTGCGCGAACGACGTCTCGATCCAGCGATCCGCGTTCTTGAGCTGCGCGACATTGGCGTAGAACGTGTCCCACAGATCGTCCGCCGCGGCGACGGCGACCAGCGCATCCCGGTCGGCGCGCACCAGCGGCCGCAGCGTGACGTGACGCCCGATCAGCGTCGGCGTCTCGCGCCAGAGCGTCACGTCAGCACGCCCTCGTGCAGGCGGACGACGCGGTCCATCCGCTGCGCCAGCCGCTCGTTATGCGTCGCGATCAGCGCCGCCGACCCCTCGCCGCGGACCAGCCGCAGCAGTTCGGCGAGCACCACGTCGGCGGTATGTTCGTCGAGATTGCCGGTCGGCTCGTCGGCGAGCACCAGCGCCGGCCGGTTGGCGAGCGCACGCGCGACGGCGACGCGCTGCTGCTCGCCGCCGGAGAGCTGGCTCGGCCGGTGGGTCAGGCGATGGCCGAGGCCGAGCGCGGTGAGCAACGCCACCGCACGATCGTCGGCCGGCTTGCGCTCGGCGCCGTGGACGAGCTGCGGCAGCACGACATTCTCGGTCGCGTTGAAGTCGGGCAGCAGATGGTGGAACTGGTAGACGAAGCCCAGGCGGTCGCGGCGCATGATCGTGCGGCCATGCGCGTCGAGCTTCGCCGCCTCCTCGCCGCCGATCATGATCGAGCCCTGGAAGCCGCCTTCGAGCAGGCCGACCGCCTGCAGCAGCGTCGACTTGCCCGACCCCGACGGGCCGACGAGCGCGACGATCTCGCCCGGCGCGACCGACAGATCGACGCCGCGCAGGACGTGGATCGTCTCCTCGCCCTGGCGGAAGCTGCGGGTCAGGCCGGTGGTGCGGAGGACGTCATTCATAGCGCAGCACCTGTACCGGATCGGTGCTTGCCGCCTTCCACGCCGGATAGAGCGTGGCGAGGAAGCTGAACACCAGCGCCATCAGCGCGATGATGACGATCTCGACCGGATCGGGCTTTGACGGCAATTCGGTGAGATAGCGGATCGACGGGTCCCACAGGTTCTGCCCGGTGACGAGCTGGACGAGGTTCACCACCGCCTGCCGGTAGAACAGGAAGACGAAGCCGAGCGCCAGTCCGGCGAGCGTGCCGAGCGCGCCGATCGTGGTGCCGACGACCATGAAGATGCGCATCAATCCGACCCGCGTCGCTCCCATCGTCCGCAATATCGCGATGTCGCGGGTCTTGGCGCGGACCAGCATGATCAGCGACGACAGGATGTTGAACACCGCGACGAGGATGATGATCGACAGCACGGTGAACATCGCGACCCGCTCGACCTCCAGCGCCTGGAACAGCTGCGCGTTCATGCTGCGCCAGTCGGCGATCACCGCACCGCCGCGCAGCTTGTCGGCGAGCGGGGCGAGGATCGGCGCGACCTTGTCGGGATCGACCGTCTGCAACTCGATCTGGCTGACGTTGTCGCCGAGCAGCAGCAGCGTCTGCGCATCCTCGATCGGCATGATGACGTAGGCTTTGTCGTAATCGTACAGCCCGATCTCGAAAATGGCGCCGACCGTATAGTTGACGATGCGCGGCACGGTGCCGAACGGCGTCGCCTGCCCCTGCGGATTGAACAGCGAGATTTCGCTGCCCACCTGCGCGCCGAGCGCCTCGGCCAACCGCGAACCGATCGCGATGCGGCCGTTGCCCGGTGCGATGCCGGCGAGCGTCCCCATGACGAGCTTGTCGCCGATCACCGGCTTGACGTCGGCCATGCGGACGCCGCGGACCAGCACGCCTTCGGCGCGGCCGTTATAGGTCGCGGCGAGCGGCTGTTCGACCATCGGCGTCGCGGAGGTGACGCCGGGCGTCCGGCGCGCCTCGGCGACGATCTCGCGCCAGTCGGGCAGGCGGCCGCCGACGCCCTGGATGACGGCATGGCCATTTAGCCCGACGATCTTGTCGAACAGTTCGGCGCGGAAGCCGTTCATCACGCTCATCACGATGACGAGCGCGGCGACGCCGAGCATCACCGCGACGAGGCTGATCGAGGCGACTAGGAAGATGAACGCCTCGCCCTTGCCCGGGAGCAGGTAGCGCCGGGCGATCATCCGTTCGTAGCGTGAGAGGAGCATGGCCGGACCTCTAGGTGACGTGCGAGTCACAAGCAACAAATGTTGCGGATTCGACACAGGTTTCGGGCAATCGATTCCGGCCCTCCACATAGCCGGTGACAAAGCCGGCAGTGCTGCCTAGCAAAGACTTACTGAGACACAGGCAACGGCCGTGGTTCGGGGAAGAGTGGAACGGCAGCGCAGCGAAACAACGCGCGATCGTCGGGAAACGACCTAAGGGGGCTGACGGGTTTTCTCGTCACGCAGGCGCCCGGATCGGCAACGGTCCGGGCGTTTGCTTGTCCGCCGCAGATTTAGACCAGAGTAGCCGGGCAGAGGGAGGGAGCTTCCAGGTCGCGCCCCCTGTCCGGCGATCCTGTTTATTGCCGAACAATCCTGAACCGGGTCATAACGCGGACCGAAATATCTGCGATTCCGGACCGAATCCGGTTTGGGCGGCGCGCTTGGCTTCTTCGTCATCCCGACGAAAGTCGGGACCCATGGTCGCGATGACGGCAACGGTATGCGCCACCATTCATCGTCGTAATGTAAGTCCTCCCCCGCCAGGGGGAGGAATTGTCATCGTGCACGAGTTGAATGTCGATCGGCCTAGAACCGCTTCGACACGGTGGCTCCATACGTCCGCGGATCGCCCGGCTGGCCGACAACCAGACCGGTGTTGCCCGACTGGGTCGACAGCAATTCGAAGTAATTCTGGTCGAACGCGTTGCGAACCCAGCCGAAGACGTTGAAATCGTCCTTGCGATAACCGGCGCGAACGTTGGAGATCGAATAACCCTCGATCCACGTATAGGCAGACGGCGACGGGTTGGACGAGAAACGCGACCGGTAATTGCCGTCATAGCCGACATAGACCTCGCCGCCCGAGCCATCGACGGGGAGGTTATATTCGCCGCCGTAGGAGAAGGACCATTTCGAGATGCCCGGCAGGCGCTGGCCGGAGATGTCGCATTGCGCCGGGCTGTACGAGGGTTGAGTCGAACTTCCGGCCTGACCGGCGGGGCTTGCCGGATTGGTCAGGCTCGCGGCGCTGCCGCCGGACAGTTCTGGCGGGCATGGCGCGTTCTTGAAGTCGACATATGTGGCGTCGGTAAAGGCGCCGCTGACGTACAGGTTGAGCCGCTTGCTCGGGCGGAAGCTGGTATCGAATTCGACGCCGCGTGACCGCACCTCGCCGGCGTTGGCGAGATAGCCGCGGATCACGTTGATCGCATTGTTGTTCACCGTCGCCTGATAATCGAAGACGTCGGTCCAGAAGCCGGCGAGGTTGAGCGTCAGCCGGCGATCGAGGAACTGCGTCTTGAGGCCGATCTCGTAATTGTTGACCTTCTCGGGCTTCACCGTCTGCGTGGAGAGGTCGACGCCGGTGCTATCCTGATTCAGCGGTAAGCCGGACAGATTGATCCCGCCCGATTTGAAGCTGCGCGCATAGGTCGCGTAGCCATGGATTTCGGGCGTGAAATCATAAGAGATGGTGATGTCACCCGAGGTGTTCCACGCGCTGAACTTCGGGCTGTAGCGCTGTGGCGCAAGCGTGTTGATCTGGTTCTGGAAGGTTGTGCGCGCCGCGCCCGCTGGCTGACTGAGCCGCAACGTCGCGACGTTATCCGCCGTGGCGGTGAAATTATACTGGCTGTTGGCGATACTCACGACCGATTCGTAGAAGCCCGACTTGCGGTCGTAATTGACGCGCAGGCCGGGCTGGATGTGCAGCGCATCGGTCAGCGCCCAGTTGAGCTTGCCGAACACCGCGAAGCTGGTGTTGTCGAACGTGATCGTGTTGGTCGAGGTCAGGCCGTTGAGCACGTTGGGATTGTTGGCGTCGATGCCCGACAGCAGGAAGCGGCTCGCCGCCGGTCCCTGCACCTGCGAGCCCTGGGTATCGATCGTCTGGTGGAACAGGAAGGCGCCGACGGTATAATCGAGCCGGTTGGTGCCGTTCGAGGCGAGGCGCAGTTCCTGTGACACCTGTTTCTGCTGCGATGGATTCTGCGACACGGTGGTGATCGGTAGGCCGGTGAAGTCGCGATCGTTCTGCGGCTGCCAGTCCCAATAGCGCCAGGCGCTGACCGAGGTCAGCGTCGCCGGGCCGAGGTCCCAATCGGCGACGAGCGAGGCACCGCCCACCTCCTGGCGCGAGTTGATCGCGGCATCCAGATCGGTGCGGCGGTCGAACGGATCGCGGCTGGGCGGTGCGTAATTGAGCGCCGCGGCCAGCGCGTCATATTGGCGTGCGATCGGCCGCTGCGTCGTGCCGACCCGCGCATAATATTGCACGCAGCATTCCGGGTTCTGGACGTTGAAGTCGCCCGACAAGGTGAAATGCAGCGAGTCGGTGGCGTTCCACAGCAATTGCCCGCGCAGCCCCAGGTTGCGCTGGCGGTGCAGGTCCTGCTGCGAGGTGACGTCGTAGATCGTGCCCTTGCGCGTCGTCGCCGAACTCGACAGCCGCAGCGCGACCGTGTCCGACAACGGGCCGGATATCGATGCCTTGGCTTGGACGAAGTCATAATTGCCGACGCTGATCTCGGCGCGCCCTTCGGGCGTGAAGCTCGGCGGGCGGGTGGTGACGTTGAGCGCGCCGGCGGTGGTGTTCTTGCCATAGAGCGTACCCTGCGGCCCGCGGAGCACCTCGACCCGGTCGACGTCGACGAAGTCGAACGTCGAGGCGCCGATGCGGCCGATATAGACGCCGTCGACATAGAAGCCGACGCCCTGTTCGATCCCGTCGTTGGTCAGGCCGAACGGCGCGCCCAAGCCGCGAATGTTGATCGCCGAATTGCGCGGGTTGCTCGAGAAGAATTGCAGCGAGGGCTGCTGCTGTTGGAGCCGGTTGACGTTGAACGCGCCGGTCCGGTCGATCTCGGCGCCGCCGACCACCGACATGGCGATCGGCACCCGCTGCACCGATTCGGCCCGGCGGCGCGCGGTGACGAGGATGTCGCCGCTGCCCGCCGCCGCAGCGGCCGGCCGGGCATCTTCGCTCGCCCCGGCGGGCGCCGTCGCCGGTGCGGCATCGTCCTGCGCCGCGCCGGGTGCGGCGGCGGCAGCGGCGGTCTGGCCGGCGAGAAGAAGGGCGAGCGTGAGCGACATGCGGTTTCCCTGATGTGATTTTGACTGCAAACTCCACTGGTTCGGGGGATGTTCAAAGATGGAGATGCTTCGCGGCGGCAAAGCGGGGCTTCGGCGCAGACGCGAAAAATTACCGAACGGGGTGGCGAACCCCCTCTTGAACCGGGATTGGCGCGAACCGAAATCCCCGCTGCACGGCGCCGATTGTTGGGCCGTGTACCGGCATCGCACGTCCGTGGATGCCGTCGTTCAACTCGCTTCTCGCGGAGGATTTGACATGCGACTCGACCTGACCCCCTATCGCCGCTCGACCATCGGTTTCGACCGTCTGTTCGACATGCTGGAAACCAACGCGCGCGCCGCCACCGCGGAGAATTACCCGCCCTTCAACCTCGAACGCCTCGCCGAGGATCGCTATCGCATCACGCTCGCGGTCGCCGGCTTCTCGCGCGACGAGATCGAGATCACCGCGCAGCAGAACCTGCTGCTGGTCTCCGGCAAGAAGGACGACAAGGCGGGCAACGCCAATTTCCTGCACGTCGGCATCGCCAATCGCAGCTTCGAACGCCGCTTCGAACTCGCCGATTTCGTCTTCGTCGAGGATGCCCGTCTCAGCGACGGCCTGCTCGTCATCGACCTGGTCCGCGAAGTGCCCGAGGCGATGAAGCCCAAGACGATCGCGATCAAGACCGGCGCACCGCTTGCCGCGGTCGAGAACACGCCGGACGTGGCCGAAGCCGCCTAACCGGTCGGGGGCGTCCGGGCCGATCGGTCCGGGCGCCTTGCTAGATCAGGCCGATGTACCCTTCGCAGCACGACGATCGGTGCTGGCGACATGATCGCGCAGCACGCGGTTGATCTCCGTTTGATAACCCGCTCCGACCGCGTGATCCTTGAACCAGGCGACGATATCGGCGTCGAGCCGCAAGGTTACCGGCTGCTTGACCGGCCGGTAAAGGCCGGGGCGGACTGCATCGCGCCACGCCGCCGCGGGCGCCTCCGGAATGTCCGCGGTGTCGATCGTCTCGTCCGCCAGCGCCGCGAGTTGCTCGGCTTCGCGCTGCAAGGCAGGATCAAGTCGCGTCTTCTTCATATCGCCTCCTCTCATGGCGCGTCGCACGGCGCGCGCCGATGATCCGCACCCGGTCTGCGTCCTCCCCTTCGGGATACATATGGACGACGACCAGCAAGACGACATGACCCACCATGCCGATCGCATGATACCGTCGCTCGCCGTCGGCCACGCGATCGGGCACGATGACATGCAGCGGGTCGTCCCAGACCGCCTGCGCCAGCGCGAACGACACGCCATGCTTCGCGACATTCGCCGCCGCCTTGGCCGGGTCGAACTCGAAGACCGTAACGCCGTACCAGAATGTACGTACACTACGGCAATCGTCAAGGTCAGACCAGCCGGCTCTTGGTCAGCGCCGCCTGGATGAAGCTGGCGAACAGCGGGTGGGGATCGAACGGCTTGCTCTTCAGCTCCGGGTGGAACTGGACGCCGACGAACCATGGGTGATCGGGCCGCTCGACGATTTCGGGCAGCGTGCCGTCGGGCGACATGCCGCTGAACACCAGCCCACCCTTTTCCAGCGCGTCCTTATAGCCGGTGTTGACCTCGTAGCGGTGGCGATGACGCTCGTGGATCACCGTGTCGCCATAGATCGACGCGACGACGCTGTTGCCGTCGAGCGCCGCCTCGTAGGCGCCGAGCCGCATCGTGCCGCCCATGTCGCCCTGCTCCTCGCGCTTCTCCAGCCCGTCGCGACCCATCCATTCGGTGATCAGGCCGACCACCGGCTCGTCGGTCGGACCGAATTCGGTCGACGAGGCACCGGCGATGCCGGCGAGGTCGCGCGCGCCCTCGACGCAGGCCATCTGCATGCCGAAGCAGATGCCGAAATAAGGGATCTCGCGCTCGCGGGCGAATTTGACCGACTTGATCTTGCCCTCCGCGCCACGCTCGCCGAACGCGCCGGGGACGAGGATTGCGTCGCACGGTTCGAGCTGGCTGACGATCTCGCTGTCGTCATTCTCGAAGATCTCGGCATCGATCCAGCGGACGTTGACCTTGACCCGGTTGGCGATGCCGCCGTGCACCAGCGCCTCGTTGAGCGACTTGTAGGCGTCCTGCAGGCCGACATACTTGCCGACGACGCCGACGGTCACCTCGCCCTCGGGGTTGGTGAGCCGGTCCATGATGTCGGTCCAGCGGCTGAGGTCGGGCGCCGAGGACGGCGTGATGCCGAAGGCGCGCAGCACCTCCGAATCGAGGCCCTCGCCGTGATATTGCAGCGGCACCGCATAGATGCTCTTGGCGTCCAGCGCCGGGATGACCGCGCTTTCCGGCACGTTGCAGAACAGCGCGATCTTGGCGCGCTCCGACGGCGGCAGCGGATGTTCGCAGCGGCAGACCAGCACATCGGGCTGCACGCCCAATGCGGCAAGCTCGCGCACGGAATGCTGCGTCGGCTTGGTCTTCAGCTCGCCGGCGGCGGCGATATAGGGGACGAGCGTGACGTGGATGCTGATCGCATTGCCGCGGCCGACCTCGTTCTTGAGCTGGCGAATCGCCTCGATGAACGGCAGCGACTCGATGTCGCCGACGGTGCCGCCAATCTCGCAGAGCACGAAATCGAGATCGTCCGTCTCGGCGCGGGCGAACGCCTTGATCGCGTCGGTGACATGCGGGATCACCTGCACCGTCGCGCCGAGATAGTCGCCGCGCCGCTCGCGCTCGATGATCGTCTTGTAGATGCGCCCCGAGGTGACGTTGTCCGACTGACGCGAGGCGACGCCGGTGAACCGCTCGTAATGGCCGAGGTCGAGATCGGTCTCCGCACCGTCATCGGTGACGTAGACCTCGCCGTGCTGATACGGGCTCATCGTGCCGGGATCGACGTTGAGATAGGGATCGAACTTGCGAATCCTGACGCGGTAGCCGCGCGCCTGGAGCAAAGCTGCGAGAGAGGCCGCCATGAGGCCTTTGCCGAGCGACGAGACCACGCCGCCGGTGATGAAGATGTACCGCGCCATGGGAGAAATCGCCTAGCGTGTTATGGGGTCGAACGACAAGAGCGCGCGGGTCGGCCCCGCGCGCGATTCACGATGAACGGATCAGCGGCTTAGCGCTGGAGCGGCACCGCGGCATTGTCCGCGGGGGCGTTGGGCACCGCATCCTGGGCAGGCGCCGGTGCCGGTGCCGCCGCCGGGGGCGTGCGGGCGAGCGAGGTGTCGATCGTCTGCGTCTGGCGGTGCGCCGCGATGAAGGCGAGCGCGATCGACATACCGACGAACACCGTCGCGAGGATCGAGGTCATCCGGGTGAGGAAGTCCGCCGCGCCGCGTGCCGACATCAGCCCCGACGGGCTGCCACCCATGCCGAGACCGCCACCCTCCGACCGCTGCATCAGGATCACCGTCACGAGCGCCGCGGCGATGATGGCATGAACGACGAGGAGGAAGGTGAACATCTATGGTCCCGGAAACTCGGATGAAGGCGCGCACATAGGCGAGGGTCGCGAAACGATCAACCGTGCCGGTGCGGCGGCCGCGATGGCATGCGGGAGGATCGCCCGCCGTGTCGCATTTCCAGGCCCCGTCGCCGACCCTGCCGTCCTTCCGCAGACATACCGGGACGACTTATTCACCCTGCCCGTCCGTTTACCGGAAACCTGCACCGTGCGGGGGCGTTATGACCGCGAAACAAAGCCCCGAAAATGGCGCAGAAACGGATATTTGATCGTGGGAACTGCCGCGCAATCACTCGCGACGTGGATGACGGCCCTGGTGGATTACGTGCGGTCGGGCGAACCCGATCTCACCAACCGGCAGATGGCGCTGCTCCTCCTCGTCTACCTCAATCCCGGCCCGCATACCGTCCGCGGTTTGGCCCGGGCGCTCAACGTATCGAAGCCCGTCGTCACGCGCGCCTTGAACAGGCTGGGTGCGCTCGGCTATCTGCGCCGGCAACGCGACGACAGCGACAAGCGCAACATCTTCGTCGCGCGTACTTCCGAAGGGGCAGAGTTTCTTGAAGAGTTCGGGCAATTCCTTGGCGAAGGCGACGCCAGGTCGCTCCAGCCAGCCCTCGCGTAGGGCGTTCGCGCTCACCGGCCCGTCGGTCACGCTCGATCCCCGGACGCATGCGGTGCGCGGCGATCTGGCCGACGTCCGCCTCGCCGAACAGGTGTTCGCGCCGCATTATGCCGCGCCGATGGCGGCGGTGGCGCTGCGCGACGCCGGTGTCTTCGCCGATCGCAACATGAGCGAGCCGATCGCATCGCTCTCAGCGGGTGACGTGTTCGAGGTGCTCGAACTCGCCGGTCGCCATGCCTGGGGCCGCGCGATTGGTCTGGACCTGGTCGGCTATGTCGACCGCGCCATCCTCGACAAGGCGAGCGCAGCATGAGCGTCACCGTGTTCATCGACGGTGCCGTCGGCACCACCGGTATCGATATCCGCGAGCGGCTGAGCGGCCGCACCGACATCGCCGTCGTCACGCTCGACGAATCACGCCGCAAGGACGCCGACGCACGCGCCGAGGCGCTCAACGATGCCGATATCGCGATCCTCTGCCTCCCCGACGAGGCGGCGCGCGAGGCGGCGGCGCTGGTCCGCGGCGGCACGACGCGGCTGATCGACGCTTCGTCGGCGCATCGCGTCGCCGAGGGCTGGACCTATGGCTTCCCCGAGCTGGCCGAGGGGCAGGCAGAGCGGATCGCCGCGGCGCGCTTCGTGTCCAATCCCGGCTGCTATCCCACCGCCTTCCTTGCATTGGTCGCGCCGCTGGTGCGGGCGGGGCTGATCCCCGCCGACTGGCCGCTGACCTATAATGCGGTGTCGGGCTATTCGGGTGGCGGCAAGGCGATGATCACGGAATTCGAGGGCGGCGGCGTCGATACGGCGCTGCGTGCCTATGCGCTGACGCTGGCGCACAAGCATCTGCCCGAAATGCGCGCGCATGCCGGCCTCGCCCACCCGCCGGTGTTCGCGCCGGCGGTGGCGCGGCTCAACCGCGGCATGCTCGGCGAGGTGCCGCTCGCGCTGGCACAAATCCCCGGCCGGCCGAGCCTCACCGCAGTCGAGGAGACGCTCGCCGCGGCTTATGTCGACAGCGCGCTGATCTCGGTCGCGAGCGGCGACGTCGCCGCGGTGACGATCGAGGAGAATAGCGGCACCGATCGCATGACCTTGCGCGTCTGCGGCAATGCCGACAGCGGGCAGGTGCGGCTGATCGCCACGCTCGACAATCTCGGCAAGGGCGCCGGTGGCGCCGCCGTGCAGAATCTCAACATCATGGCCGGGCTCGATCCCCTGGCCGGCCTGATCGTTTAACAGAAGGACCGTCATGCAGCGCAATCCCGTCGGCAAGCTGCTCCTGTTCGGAGCGACCGGTGACCTCGCCCAGCGCATGCTGTGGCCGTCGCTGTACGGATTGCACGCCGACGGGCTGCTGCCCGAGGCGTTGACGATCGTCGGCTCGGCGCGCGGCGACCAGAATGACGACGCCTTCCGCGCCTTCGTGCAGAAGGCGCTCGGCCAGTTCCTCGCCGCCGACCGCAAGGACGACGACAAGATCGCCAGCTTCCTCGAACGCCTGTTCTTCCAGCCCGCCGATCTCTCCGATCCGGCGAGCTTCGCCGGCCTCGCCGAAAAGATCGGCGACGTGTCGGGCGGGCTCGCCATCTATCTGTCCACCGCGCCGTCGCTGTTCGAACCGGCGGTCAAGGGCCTCGAAAGCGTCGGCCTCGCCGGCGAGACGGTGCGGATCGGGCTGGAGAAGCCGCTCGGCTACGACCTCGCGTCGAGCCGCGAGATCAACGACACCGTCGCCTCCGCCTTTCCCGAGGAGCGGACCTTCCGCATTGACCATTATCTCGGCAAGGAGACGGTCCAGAACATCCTCGCATTGCGCTTCGGCAATTCGTTCTTCGAACCGGTGTGGAACGCGCAAGGGATCGACAACGTCCAGATCACCATCGCCGAGACGGTCGGGCTGGAAGATCGCGCCGGCTATTACGAGGGCGCGGGCGCGCTGCGTGACATGGTCGCCAACCATATGCTGCAGCTCGTCGCGCTGATCGCGATGGAGCCCCCTGCCCTCTACGACGGTGCCGCGATCCGCGACGAAAAGGCCAAGGTGTTCCGCTCGTTGCGCAAGATCGCGCCCGAGGACGTGCCGGTCTGCACCGTCACCGGCCAGTATGAGGAGGGCGCGGTCGGCGGCAAGGTCGTCAAGGGCTATGACGACGAACTGGGCTATGACAGCAACGTCGAGACCTTCGTCGCGATCAAGGCGCACATCGACAATTGGCGCTGGCAGGGCGTGCCCTTCTACCTGCGCACCGGCAAGCGGATGGCCAAGCGGCGCAGCGAGATCGCGATCCAGTTCAAGCCGGTGCCGCATTCGATGTTCTCGGGCCGCGGCGGCATCCTCCAACCCAATACGCTGGTGATCCGGTTGCAGCCGGAGGAATATGTCCAGCTTTTGGTGATGGCGAAGGAGCCGGGGCTCGACCGTGAGGGCATCCGCCTGCGCGAGGTGCCGCTCAATCTCAGCATGGATGCCGAATTCGCCGGGTCGCGCCGCCGCATCGCCTATGAACGGCTGCTGCTCGACCTGATCGAGGGCGACCAGACGCTGTTCGTCCGGCGCGACGAGGTCGAGGCGCAATGGACGTGGATCGACGCGATCCGCGCCGGCTGGGACGCCAACCAGACCAAGCCCAAACATTATGCCGCCGGCACCTGGGGCCCCGCCGGCGCGATCGCGCTGACCGAGCGCGACGGCGTCACGTGGCAGGACGATTGAGGGGTTAGGCTGACCCCCGCCCCGTCACCCCGGGCTTGACCCGGGGTTGCGGGACATAGGGGTGCGTCCCGACCGGCTGGCCAGCACCTTCCGCCGCTCATACGTATGCGCGGCCTCTTACCTTGTGCGTTCACCCGGTCTATCGGGCGTCGACGCCGACCGAACGAAAGCAAAGACATGACCGAGATCGAATGGTGGGATTACGACGACGCGGCCGAAATGGCCCAGGCGGTCGCCGGCGACATCCAGTTCATCATCGAAGCGGCGATCGACGCGCGCGGCGCGGCGGTGATCGCGCTGTCGGGCGGCAAGACGCCGATCCCGATCTACGACACATTGTCCAAGGCCAAGCTCGACTGGAAGCGGGTGACGATCGTCCCCACCGACGAACGGATCGTCCCGCTCGGCGACGCTTTGTCGAACGTGACGATGATCGCCAAGACCTTCCTGCCCAAGGGCGCGCGGGTGATGCCGATCGTGCCGCAGGCGACCGCCGACTATAAGTCCGCCGGCCGCTCCGCGGATGCGCTGATGCAGGATCTGCACTGGCCGCTCGATCTCTGCCTGCTCGGCGTCGGCGGCGACGGTCAT
Source organism: Sphingomonas sp. M6A6_1c (assembly GCF_053345135.1). NCBI lineage: Bacteria > Pseudomonadati > Pseudomonadota > Alphaproteobacteria > Sphingomonadales > Sphingomonadaceae > Sphingomonas > Sphingomonas sp. M6A6_1c. The sequence goes on from NZ_JBKEZO010000006.1 coordinate 197,071, forward strand.
ACCGCGTCGATCTTCCCCGGCCCCGATTTCGACGAGGCGCTGTCCGGCCCCAAGGAACGGCGCGCGCTCGGCGTGATGCCCGATCCGCTGCCGCCCGAGGCACCGGTGCCGCGCGTGACGCTGTCGCGCGAGGGCATCGTGACGGCGCGCGCGTTGCTGATCGCGGTCACCGGCCAGGCCAAGCGCGACGTCATCGAACAGGCGATCAAACAGGGGCCGTCGTCGCCCTATCCGATCGGCCGCGTGCTCGCCGACGCCGAACTGCCCGTCGACATCCACTGGGCGCCCTGACCGCTGCCCCCCTCCCCAGGACCCGCGTCATGAACCCCGAAGTCTCCGCCGTCACCGACCGCATCATCGAACGTTCGCGGGAGAGCCGCGCCGCCTATCTCGCGCTGATCGAGCGCGAGCGCGAAACCGGCGCACGCCGGCCGCAGCTCGGCTGCGCCAACCTCGCCCATGCCTATGCCGGCACCGAGGAGGATCGCGACACGATGCGCGCCGACACCGGCATGAACATCGGCGTGGTCACCGCCTATAACGACATGCTCTCCGCGCATGCGGTCTATTACCGCTATCCCGAGCTGATGAAGGTCTGGGCGCGCGAAGTGGGCGCCACCGCGCAGGTCGCGGGCGGCGTGCCGGCGATGTGCGACGGCGTGACGCAGGGCTATGCCGGCATGGAGCTGTCGCTGTTCAGCCGCGACACGATCGCGCTCGCGACCGCGGTGGCCTTGAGCCACGGCACGTTCGAGGGCGCGGCGCTGCTCGGCATCTGCGACAAGATCGTGCCGGGGCTGCTGATGGGCGCGTTGCGCTTCGGTCATCTGCCGATGGTCCTGATCCCCGGCGGACCGATGCCCTCCGGCCTCCCCAACAAGGCCAAGGCGGCGGTGCGCGAGGCATATGCGGAGGGGAAGGCGGGGCGCGAGGAATTGCTCGACGCCGAGATCCAGGCCTATCATTCCAAGGGCACCTGCACCTTCTACGGCACCGCCAACACCAATCAGATGATGATGGAGGTGATGGGCCTGCACATGCCCGGCGCCGCCTTCGTCAATCCCGGCACCAAGCTGCGCCAGGAACTCACCCGCGCTGCGGTGCATCGCCTCGCCGGCATCGGCTGGCGCGGCAACGATTATCGCCCGCTCGGCCATTGCGTCGACGAGCGCGCGATCGTCAATGCCGCGGTCGGCCTGCTCGCCACCGGCGGCTCGACCAACCACCTGCTCCACGTGCCGGCGATCGCCCGCGCGGCGGGGATCGTCATCGACTGGGAGGATTTCGACCGGTTGAGCCGCGCGGTGCCGCTGATCGCGCGCGTCTATCCCAATGGCGCCGCCGACGTGAACGCGTTCGAGGCGGCGGGCGGCATGCCCTTCGTCATCCGCGAACTGCTCGCCGCCGGGCTGCTCCACGGCGACATCACCACGGTGAGCGGCGACAGCCTCGCGGCCTATGCCGAGAAGCCGGCGATCGTCGACGATCGGCTCACGTGGCAGCCGGTCGGCGACAGCGGCGATACCAGCATCCTGCGCCCGGTCGGCGAGGCCTTCTCGCCCGACGGCGGGATGCGCATCCTCGCCGGCAACATCGGCCGCGCCTGTATCAAGGTGTCCGCGGTCGATCGCGAGCGCTGGGTGGTCGAGGCGCCGGCGCGCGTCTTCCACGACCAGCTCGACGTCCTCGAGGCGTTCAAGCGCGGCGAGCTGGAGCAGGACATGGTCGTCGTCGTCCGCTTCCAGGGGCCGCGCGCCAACGGCATGCCCGAGCTGCACAAGCTGACCCCGCCACTGGGCGTGCTCCAGAACCGCGGCTTCAAGGTCGCGCTGGTCACCGACGGCCGCATGTCGGGCGCGAGCGGCAAGGTGCCCTGCGCGATCCATTGCTCGCCCGAAGCGCTTGGCCATGGCGCGATCGGCAAGATCCGCGACGGCGACATCATCCGCGTCGATGCGGTCAACGGCACGCTCGACGCCCTCGTCGATCCCGGCGAATGGCTGGCGCGGCCCTTGTGCGACGCGCCCGGCGCGGCGATCGGCACCGGCCGCGAGCTGTTCGCGATGTTCCGCGGCCTCGCCGACGAGGCCGAAAAGGGCGCATCGGGCATGCTCGCCGCGGCGGGTCTATAGAAACACCAACCACCCTCACCCTTCCCACCGCTTGCGGCGGCGGGCCCCTTCCCTCTCCCGCCGGGAGAGGGAGAGACGGCGAAGCCGGCGATGGGTGAGGGTGAGAGCGGAACGTCAGGAGAGAACAGAAATGCAGCTCGTCAGCGTCGATATCGGCGGCACCCATGCCCGCTTCGCCATCGCAGAGGTGGAGGACGGCCATGTCGTCGCGCTCGGCGAGCCGGTGACGCTCAAGACCGCGGAACACGCCAGCCTCCAGACCGCCTGGCAGGCGTTCGCCGCGCGTCACGGTTCGCCCCTGCCGAAGGCGGCGGCGATCTCGGTCGCCTCGCCGATCACCGGCGACATCATCCGCCTGACCAACAATCCCTGGGTGATCCGCCCGTCGCTGATCCCCGAGCGGCTCGGTGCGGACATCTATACCGTCATCAACGATTTCGGCGCGGTCGGCCATGCCGTCGCGCAGCTGCCGCATGCGGATTTCGAGCATCTCTGCGGCCCCGACACCCCGCTGCCCATCGAGGGCGTGACGACGGTCTGCGGCCCCGGCACAGGGCTCGGCGTCGCGCAGGTGTTCAAGACCAAGGGCCGCTATCACGTGCTGCCCACCGAAGGCGGGCACGTCGATTACGCGCCGCTCGACGGCATCGAGGACGCGTTCGTCAAGCGCCTGCGCCGTACCTATACCCGCGTCTCGGCGGAGCGGATCTGCTCCGGCCCCGGCATCGTCGCGCTCTACGAGACGCTCGCCGAACTGGAAGGCCGCGCCGTCCCGAGCCGCGACGACAAGACGATCTGGACCGAGGCGCTCGACGGCACCGATTCGATCGCGCTCGCCGCGCTCGACCGCTTCTGCCTCGCGCTCGGCGCGGTCGCGGGCGATCTCGCGCTGGCGCATGGCGCCAAGGCGGTGGTGATCGCCGGCGGGCTCGGCCTGCGCATCAAGGACAAATTGATCCGTTCCGGCTTCGACCAGCGCTTCGTCGCCAAGGGCCGGTTCCAGAACATGATGGCGGGCATCCCCGTCAAGCTCATCACCCATCCGCAGCCGGGCCTGTTCGGCGCCGCCGCGGCCTTCGCCCAAGAACACATATAAGAGGCTCCTGCGTCATGACCGACATCGCCACCATCATGCAGACCAGCGCCGTCATCCCGGTGCTGGTGATCGACGACGCCGCCACCGCGCGGCCGCTGGCCGAGGCGCTCGTCGCCGGCGGCCTCAAGGTGCTCGAGGTGACGTTGCGCACCGGCGCGGCGATGGAGGCGATCGCCGAGATGAAGAAGGTCCCGGGCGCGATCGTCGGCGCCGGCACCGTCGTCAACGAGGCACAGGCGCGGCAGGTGATCGACGCCGGGGTCGAGTTCATCGTCTCGCCGGGGCTCACCGAGCGGCTGGCCAAGCCGATCCTCGATGCCGGCGTGGCCTATCTGCCGGGCACCGCGACCGCGGGCGACATCATGCGCGGGCTCGACCTCGGCCTCACCCATTTCAAGTTCTTCCCCGCCGAGACGTCGGGCGGGCTGAAGGCGCTGAAGGCGCTGGCCGCGCCCTTCTATCAATGCCGCTTCTGCCCGACCGGCGGCATCACCGAGGCAAGCGCCCCCGACTGGCTGGCGTTCAAGCCGGTGCTGTGCGTCGGCGGCAGCTGGGTGACCGGCGACTCGATGGCCGACATCGAGGCCAAGGCCCGCGCGGCGAGCGATCTGCGCCGCTGACGACAGGGCGGAGGCGGCGGATCAGTCCCCCGCCTCCGTCAGCAGCCAATCCCGGAACGACCGCATCGCCGGCGACGGCTTGCGCGAGAGCAGATGCGTCAGCCAGTAGCGGCCGGCATCGATCTCGATCGCAAACGGCTGGACGAGCTGCTCCGCGGCGAGTTCGCGCAGGAACATCGCGCGCGGCGCCAGCGCGACGCCCAACCCCGCCATCGCCGCGCTCGCCATGACCGCCGAACTGTCAAACAACGGCCCGCGCAGTGCCGGCGGGGAAAGCCCCGCCTCGGCGAACCACCCTTCCCACTCGCTGGTCCGGTACGAGCGCAGCAGAGGTTCGCGCAGCAGATCGGCCGGGCCACGCAACCGCGCGGCGATGCGTGGCGCGCAGAGCGGCGTCAGCGGTGCGGCAAGCAGCGGTTCGGCATGCGTGCCGTGCCATGCGCCGTCCCCGAAGCGGATCGCGCCGTCTATCCCCTCGCCTGCCAGATCGACGCGGTTGTTGTTGATCGAGAGCCGGACGTCGACGTGCGGATGGCGCGCGGCGAAGCGTTCGAGCCGCGGCAGCAACCAGCCCGTGGCGAACGTGCCGACCACGCCGATCGCCAGCGGATGTTGCAGGCGTCCGCCGGCGAACCGGTCGAGCGTCGCGCCGATCCGGTCGAACGTCTCGGCGAGCACCGGCACCAGCGCCTGCCCCTCGTCGGTCAGCGCCAGTCCGCGCGGCAGGCGGCGGAACAGCGGGGTGCCCAGCCGCTTCTCCAGCGCCGCGACCTGATGACTCACCGCCCCCTGGCTGACGAACAACTCACTCGCGGCGCGGGTGAAATTGAGATGCCGCGCCGATGCCTCGAAGGCGCGCAGGGCATTGAGCGGGAGCTGGGCACGATCCATCCCGCCATGAATAATCCTCATGGCCGAGGCGAGGGAAGATGGTTTGTGCGGCATCGCCACCGGGGGCATTCGGGGAGCGAAGGAGAGCCGTCCATGATCGCCAGCCTCGTTGCCGCCATGCTCGCCGCGCAGACCACGCCCGTGGCTACAATGCAGCACAACGATCCCCTCACCCGGCCGATCGTCGGAGATCACGTCGCCGAATGGCTGGCGCCGCGGCCGCCGGTACGGGTGTTCGGCGACAGCTATCTGGTGGGCTTCGGCGGGCTCAACGTCGCGCTGATCGACACGGGCAAGGGGCTGATCCTCATCGACGGCGCATTGCCGCAGGCCGCGCCGGCGATCCTCGCCAATGTCAGGCGGCTAGGCTTCCGGCCACGCGACATTCGCTACATCCTCAGCACCGAACCGCATTTCGATCATGCCGGCGGCATCGCCGCGCTCGCCCGCGCCACCGGCGCGACGGTGATCGCCAGCGCCCGCGCCGCCGAAGGGCTGCGATCCGGACGCCTCGCCGCGGACGATCCACAGCGCGGCTATGACAGCCGCTTTCCCGCCGTCGCCGCGGTTCGGGTGATCGGGGACGGCGAGCGGCTGACGCTGGGGCGCACCACGGTGACCGCGCATGCGACGCCCGGTCATACGATGGGCAGCACGAGCTGGAGCTGGCGGTCCTGCGCCCGCCAGGGGTGCAGGACGATCGTCTTCGCCGCCAGCCTCAATCCCGTCTCGAGCGACGGCTATCGCTATACGGCCGCGACGAGCCGCCCGATCGTCGCAGGTTTCCGTAAAAGCTATTCGGTCATGCAGACGCTGCCATGTGATCTGCTGATCACCGCGCACGCCGATCAGGACGGCGCCACCGATCGCTTCCGTACGACACCCGGCGCCTGCCGCGCCTATGCCGCCTCGTCACGCCGCAAGCTCGACGGGCGCTTGCGCGAGGACGGGGCCGCGCGCTGACGCGCGCTACATCTCCCCGCGCTGTCGCCGGATCGCATACCATTTCTGCACATTGGCGTTGTGCTGCGCGAGCGTGTCCGCGAACACGTGCCCGCCCGTCCCGTCGGCGACGAAATACAGCGCCTTCGACGCCGCCGGATCGAGCACCGCATCGATCGAGGCCTGACCGGGATTGGCGATCGGCCCGGCGGGAAGCCCCGCCTCGGCATAGGTGTTGTAGCCGTTCTTCGCGTGCAGTTCCGATCGCAGGATGCGCCGCCCCAGCGGCCGCCCCTTGGTGATCGGATAGATCACCGTCGGATCGGCCTGCAACGGCATCCCCTGCCGCAACCGGTTGCCATAGACCGCCGCGACGGTACGCCGCTCGGCGGGCTTGCCGGTTTCCTTCTCGACGATCGAGGCGAGGATGATCGCCTGTTCGGGTGTGGTCACCGCGATCCCCGGCTTGCGCCTGGCCCAGGCGGCGGCGAGATAGTCGCGCATCGCCTTCTGCATCCGCGCCACCACGCTCGCGCGGGTATCGCCGCGCTGGAAGGCGTAGCTGTCGGGCAGCACCGACCCCTCCGCCGGCACCGGTACGTCGCCGGTCAGGCCGTCGGCCTTCATCAGCGCCTCGTGGACGAGCACGGAAGGATAGCCCTCGGGTACCACCACCAGCCGCTGCAACACCTTGCCGCCTTGCAGCATCTTGAGGATGTCGGCCGGGCTGGTGTGCGCGGGGATGCGATATTCGCCCGCCTTGATCGGCTCGCCCGATCCGAACACGCGGGCGAGCAAGCGGAAGCGGCCCGCCGAACGGATCGCCCCCGCCTTCTCCAGTTCGCGCGCGGCGGACGCGAGGCTGCTGCCCTCCGCCACCTGCACGGTGAGCGTCCGCGGCGCCGGGCCGCTGCCGCCCCAGCCCTGCACCACCAGAAACGCCGCGACGATCGCGACAAGGCCGATCAGCAGACCGAGGCAACCGACCCTGCGCATGGCGTCAGATCGCCTTCATCACCAGCGAGGCATTGGTGCCGCCGAAACCGAACGAATTGTTCAGCACCGCGCGCACCTCGCGCTTGCGCGCGACGTGCGGCACGAGGTCGACGCCCTCCGCACCCTCGGAGGGATTGTCGAGGTTGAGCGTCGGCGGCACGATCTGGTCGCGCATCGCGAGGATGCAGAAGATGCTCTCCACCGCGCCGGCGCCGCCGAGCAGATGGCCGATCGCCGACTTGGTCGAACTCATCGACAGGCCGCCGATCGCATCGCCGAACAGCCGCTTGACCGCGCCGAGCTCGATCATGTCGGCCATCGTCGAGGTGCCGTGCGCGTTGATATAATCGATGTCGGTCAGCGCGAGGCCCGAACGCTTCATCGCCATCTCCATCGAGCGGAACGCGCCCGATCCCTCGGGCTCCGGCGCGGTGACGTGATAGGCGTCGCCCGACAGGCCGTAACCGACCACCTCGCAATAGATTTTCGCGCCACGCGCCTTGGCGTGCTCATATTCCTCGAGCACGACGACGCCCGCGCCCTCGCCCATCACGAAGCCGTCGCGGTCACGGTCGTAGGGGCGGCTGGCCTGTTCGGGCCGGTCGTTGAAGCTGGTGTTGAGCGCACGCGCCGCGGCGAAGCCGGCGATGCCGATCGGGCAGATCGTGCTCTCGGACCCGCCCGCGAGCATCACGTCGGCATCGTCGAGCGCGATCATCCGCGCCGCGTCGCCGATCGAATGCGCACCGGTCGAACAGGCGGTGACCACCGCATGGTTCGGCCCCATCAGCCCGTATTTGATCGAAACCTGACCCGAGATCAGGTTGATCAGCCGGCCGTGGACGAAATGCGGGCTGACCCGCTTCGGTCCCTTTTCGGCGAGGACGAGCGATTCGCTCTCGATCCCCGGCAGGCCGCCGATCCCCGAACCGATCGAACAGCCGGCGCGGAACCGCTCCGCCTCGCTCATCTCGGTGAGGCCCGCGTCCTCGAGCGCCTGGCCGGCGGCATCGATGCCATAGACGATGAACGGATCGACCTGGCGCTGGACCTTGTGGTCGACGCGCTTGTCGGGATCGAAGCCATAAGGGTGATCCGCCGGCTTGACCTCGCAGGCGATCAGACATTTCTGGTCCGACGCGTCGAAACGCGTGATCGGGCCGGCGCCCGACTTGCCCGCGATCAGGTTCGCCCAGGCGGTCTCGACGTCCGCGCCAAGCGGGGTCACCAGACCCAAACCGGTTACGACAACGCGCCGCATACCCTTACTCCATCCAGTCCAAACAGGTCGCCGTCCGACGGAAACGGGCGGCTATTACGAAAAACGGCCCCCCGCCCTCACAATCGGGGACGGGGAGCCGTTCAGATCCGGCCCTCAGCGGGCGCGGGCAAGCCGAAGGCTCAGCCCTTGTGCTCGTCGATATAGGTGATCGCGTCCTTGACGGTCGTGATCTTCTCGGCGGCATCGTCGGGGATCTCGACCCCGAACTCTTCCTCGAACGCCATGACGAGCTCGACGATGTCGAGGCTGTCGGCACCCAGGTCGTCGATGAAGCTCGCGTCCTCGGTCACCTTGTCGGCTTCGACGCCGAGATGCTCGACGACGATCTTCTTCACGCGGTCGGCGGTCTCGCTCATGGTATATTCCCTCTTCGCTTTGGGGGTGTTTCGTTCTTCCCGAACGCCCGTAGAACGCAGGCGTGCGGGTGGCAAGCGTCTGTTAAGGTCGATCGTTGTGATCAGCCCCAACCTGCCTAGATCATGGCCATACCGCCGTTGACGTGCAAGGTCTGGCCGGTGACATATCCCGCCTCGCGGCTGGCAAGGTATACGACGGCAGCGCCGATATCCTCGCCGGTGCCGAGGTCGCCGGCCGGAATCCGCCCCAGCAGCGCGGTCTTCTGCGCTTCGGGCAATACGTCGGTCATCGCCGAGCGGATGAAGCCCGGCGCGACGCAATTGACGGTGATGTTGCGGCTGGCCAGCTCCTGCGCCAACGCCTTCGACATGCCGACGAGGCCGGCTTTCGATGCGGCGTAATTCGCCTGCCCGGGATTGCCGGTCTGCCCGACCACCGAGGTGATCGACACGACGCGGCCGAACCGCTGCTTCATCATCGGCTTCGCGGCGGCGCGGACGAGGCGGAACGCGGCTTCCAGATTGACGCGGATCACCTGGTCCCATTCGTCGTCCTTCATCCGCATGGTCAGATTGTCGCGCGTCACGCCGGCATTGTTGACGAGGATATCAAGCCGCCCGCCGAGCGCCTGCACCGCCTGCGGCACCAGCGCGTCGACCGCGGCGGCATCCGACAGATCGCAGGGAACCGCGACATGCGCCCCGCCGAGCCCGGCACGAAACGCCTCGAGCTTGTCGGCGTTCGACCCCGACACTGCGAGCGTCGCCCCCTGCCCCGCGAGCGCCTTGGCGATGGCGGACCCGATGCCCCCCGAAGCGCCGGTAACCAGCGCGGTCATGCCTGTAAGATCGAACATGTTAGTCTCCGAAATTTTTGTTCACGCGAAGGCGCGAAGGCGCAAAGGGGGTGTGGCCGTTAACGACGCGACGGATGCCCTCCCTCAACGTCTCGCCACCGAAATTCAGGAGCAAACCCAGCGGCTGCTTGGTAAGCCGAAGGTATGTCAGCAATTGTTTAGCATGAGCGGCATTCAGCCGCTCGACCGATTTTATCTCGACCAACAAGCGGTCATTGATGATGAGATCGATACGAAATGCCGCGTCGAAATGCAGCCCTTCGAAATCGATAGCGATTGGTCGCTGTCGTCCCACGGCATAACCGAGTGCCGCCATCTTAGCCGCAAGCACGGTTTCGTAGACGCTTTCGAGCAGGCCCGGACCCAATTGCCGGTGAAGTCGCAAGGATACATCAATGACATCGGCTGCGGCCGCCTCAAGATCCATCTCTCCGCGCCTCCGCGCCTCCGCGTGAACATCACACCTTCTTTAGCAAATCCTCGATGTCGTCCATCGTGACGACGCTGATCGCGTCGACGTCTGGGGCGATGCGCTTGACCATCGGGGCGAGGACCTTGCCGCCGAATTCGACGAACTGCGTCACCCCCGCCTCGGCCATCGCCAGCACCGATTCGCGCCAGCGCACCATGCCCGTCACCTGGCGGACCAGCGCCGCGCGGATCGCGTCGGGGTCGGCGATCGGTGCCGCGTCGACGTTGGCGTAGACCGGCACCAGAGGCGCAGCGATCCGCGCCTCCGCGAGCGCCGCCGCCATCGCGTCGGCGGCGGGCTGCATCAGCGGGCAGTGGAAAGGCGCGGAGACCGGCAGCAGCACCGCACGCTTGGCGCCGTGTTCCTTCGCCAGCGCCACCGCGCGCTCGATCGCGGCGCGGTGGCCGGAGATCACCACCTGCGATGGATCGTTGTCGTTGGCGACGGTGCAGACGAGGTCGCCGCCACCCTCCGCCGCGATCGCGTCCAGCGCGGCGCGGGCGATCACCTGCGCCTTGGCGAGATCGGCGCCGAGCAGCGCCGCCATCGCCCCCTCGCCGACCGGCACCGCCGCCTGCATCGCCTCGCCGCGCAGGCGCAGCAGCCGTGCCGTGGTGGAAAGGTCGAACGCCCCCGCCGCGCACAGCGCGCCATATTCGCCCAGGCTATGGCCCGCGACATAATCGGCCTTGTCGGCAAGACGGATGCCGCCCTCGCGCTCGGCGACGCGCAGCGTGGCGATGGCATTGGCCATGATCGCCGGCTGCGCATTGGCGGTGAGCTGCAGATCCTCGCCCGGCCCCTCGGCCATCAGCCGGAACAGATGCTGGCCGAGCGCCTCGTCGACCTCGCCGAACACCTCGCGTGCCACCGGGCTCGCCTCGGCCAGCGCCTTGCCCATACCGACCGCCTGGCTGCCCTGGCCGGGGAAGATGAATGCCCGCATCGCGCGTCTCCTCTATAACAGGAGCGCGCCACTAGGACCGCTGCGGCCCTCACGCAACCTGAACGAACCTCTCGGAGTTGCGACACCTTGCGACCGTTTTCGGGAATCGGCGGGAGAGGTGTGCGACAAGTCGCCCCTATCTCTTGTGTCGACGCCGGACACGGCGCCGGTTTGCAAATGGGAGTGATTACAATGAAGAAGCTGATCCTGAGCGCGATCGCCGCAACCCTGGTCGCCAGCCCGCTGGCACTCGCCGCCGCCGACGCCGCCCCCGTGCAGCGCGAGCGCACCGTCACCACGGTCAAGCAGCGCCCGAACGGCCGCACCGTCGTCACGCAGCGGACCACCGTCCGCAACAACGGTCCGCGCGCCTGGCGTGCCGGCCAGCGCTTCGATCGCCGCTACGCGACCAACTATCGCGTCGTCCGCGACTATCGCACCTATCGCCTCGCCGCCCCGCCGCGCGGCCAGTATTGGGCGCGCTCGGGCAATGACGCGGTTCTCGTCCGCGACAACGGCACCGTCGTGCGGGTGATCCAGCGCTCGTTCCGCTAAGCACCAAGGCTTGCCTTTTCGCCGCTTCGGCGTATGAGAGCGACATCCGGGGTGGAGAGCCAGTCTCTCCGCCCCGGTTTTTATGTTTGAGACGACAGTCGGAGGGGCGTCGCATGGGGCGGCGTCAGCGATCGGCCAACGAAGGACAAGGCATGGCTCTGTACGAGCACACGTTCCTTGCGCGCCAGGATCTGGCACAGGCGCAGGTGGACGCGCTGGCGGAAACCGCCACCAAGATCATCGAAGACAATGGCGGCAAGGTCGTCAAGACCGAGACCTGGGGCCTGCGCAGCCTCGCGTATCGCATCGCCAAGAACCGCAAGGCGCATTACGTCATGCTCGAGATCGATGCCCCCGGCACCGTGATCGCCGAGCTGGAGCGCCAGACGCAGATCAACGAAGACGTCATCCGCTACATGACCGTCAAGGTCGATGGGCTGGAAGAGGGTCCGACCGTGATGATGCGCAAGCAGGAGCGCGATCGTGAGCGTCGTGGCGATCGCGAAGGCGGCCGTGACGGTGGCCCGCGCGGCGACCGCGGTGATCGCGGCGATCGTCCGGACCGTGCCCCCCGTCGTGACCGTGAAGAGGAGGCCGCATAATGGCTCGCCCGTTTTTCCGCCGCCGCAAGTCGTGCCCGTTCAGCGCCAAGGATGCGCCGCGGATCGACTATAAGGACGTCCGTCTGCTCCAGGGCTTCGTGTCCGAGCGTGGCAAGATCGTGCCGTCGCGTATCACCTCGGTGAGCGCCAAGAAGCAGCGCGAGCTCGCCCAGGCGATCAAGCGCGCCCGCCACCTGGGCCTGCTGCCCTACGTCGTTAAGTAAGGAACGGACACATGGACGTCATTCTGCTTGAGCGCGTCGAGAAGCTCGGCGCCATCGGCGACGTGGTGAAGGTCAAGGACGGGTTCGCCCGCAACTTCCTGCTGCCGAACAAGAAGGCGCTGCGCGCCAACGAAGCCAACCGCAAGGTGTTCGAGGCGAACCGCGCCCGCATCGAGAGCGACAACGCCAACCGTCGCGGCGAAGCCGAGAAGGAAGCGGGTTCGTTCAAGGACGCGAGTGTCACCCTGATCCGTCAGGCGTCGAACACCGGCCAGCTCTACGGTTCGGTCGCGGTCCGCGATCTGATCGAGGCGCTCGTCGCCGACGGCCACAAGGTCACCAAGAGCCAGGTGGTGCTGGACAAGCCGATCAAGTCGATCGGCCTGTACACCGTGCGCGTCGCGCTGCACCCCGAGGTTACCGTGACCGTCAAGGTCAACGTCGCACGCTCGCCGGAAGAGGCCGAGATGCAGGCATCGGGCGTCGACGTCATGTCGTCGATGTTCGAGCGCGACGAAGCCGGCTTCACCGAGGATTACGATCCCAACGCCGAGCCGGGCGCGACTGCCGAAGTGCAGGACGAGCCCGCCGACGAGGCGCCGGCGCAGGGCTGAGCCCCGCGTTCGCCTTCATATATTGAAAGAGGCCGTTCGGAGCGATCCGGGCGGCCTTTTTCATAAAATGGCATGTCCGCTGGCGCCGTCCGGCGACACCCAAAATGGTCACCGAAAATCAACGCGTTAACTCACGCGAAAGACATCGGCCATTATGGACTAATCCATGCCAGCCCGTTTCAGCATCGCCGTCGACCCCGCTCGTCACCTCGTCACCGTCACGTCGGCGGGGTTTTTCCTGGTGGAAGACGTCGCGGCGTTCAGGCAGTCCTATCGCGACGCGCTCGGCCTGCTCCATTGCGGTCCCAACCAGCATCTGACGCTGACCGACGCATCGGGCATGCGCATCCAGAGCCGCGAGGTCGTCGAGGCGTTTATGGCGATGACGCGCGACCCCGACCTGCGCTCGCGCCGCATGGCCTTCGTCGTCGGCATGTCGCTGTCGCGCCAGCAGATGCTCCGCCTGCCCACGCCCGGACGCGAGGGCATCGCCTATTTCGCCGAGCGCGGCGCCGCCGAGGCCTGGCTGTTCGAGGATTCGCTCATCGGCGGCCGAACAATTTTTCAATATCGCCATGCGCCAGCTTCACCCACGTCGGGCGGCCATGGTTGCACTGGCCCGAATGCGGCGTAGCCTCCATCTCGCGGAGCAGCGCGTTCATCTCGGCGACGCCGAGCACCCGCCCTGCCCGCACCGAGCCGTGGCAGGCCATCGTCCCCGCCACCGCATCCAGCCGCTCGCGCAGCGATAGCGCCTGGTCGAAGGCGGCGAGTTCGTCGGCAAGGTCGGTGACCAGCCCGGTCGGGTCGGCCTGGCCGAGCAGCGCCGGCGTCGCGCGCACCAGCATCGCGGTCGGCCCGAACCGTTCGAGGTCGAGGCCGAGTTCGGCGAGTTCGGCGGCACGCGCCTCGAGCCGGTCGCAGGCGGGCTCCTCCAGCTCGACCACCTCGGGGATCAGCAACGCCTGCGACGCGACCCGCCCGCCGGCGAGCGCCGCGCGCATCCGTTCGAGCACCAGCCGTTCGTGCGCGGCATGCTGGTCGACCAGCACCAGCCCGTCCTCCGCTTCGGCGACGATATAGGTCTTGGCGACCTGCCCCCGCGCGACGCCGAGCGGATGCGACGTGGTCTGCGGCGGCGGTGCCCAGGCGGGTTCGGCGCGCGCCGCCGGCGGCGCGGTGAAGAAGGTTGGCCGATAATCGCGCACGCCCCCATAAAGCCCCTCCCCGCGCGGCGCGGTGTCGTGGGCCGCGGACATCGCATCGGTACCTAACGTCTCCGGCAGCCCCCAACCTGCCCCCCCAGCGGGCGGAGCGGGAGTTTCGGGCTGCCACATCGCCAGCGCATCCGCGCTCGGCCGCTGCACGCTGCGGTGGCCGGCGGCGTCCAGCGCGCGCCGCAGCCCCGACACGATCAGCCCGCGCACCAGCGCCGGATCGCGGAAGCGCACCTCGGTCTTCGCCGGGTGGACGTTGACGTCGACCTCGCTCGCCGGCACGTCGAGGAACAACGCCACCACCGCATGCCGGTCGCGCGGCAGCATCTCGGCATAGGCGCCGCGGATCGCGCCCATCAGCAGCCGGTCGCGCACCGGCCGGCCGTTGACGAACAGATATTGGTGATCGGCGACGCCGCGGTTGTAGGTCGGGATGCTCGCCACCCCGCCGAGCACCAGCGGCCCGGCGTCGGTCGGCCGTTTGAGGTCGATCGGCACCGCATTGTCGGCGAGCGCGCGATCGGTCAGCGCCGCGACGCGCTCCGGCCGCTCCTCCGCCTGCGTCACCGCCAGCGCGCGGCGACCGTCGTGTTCGAGCGTGAAGGCGATGTCGCAGCGCGCCATCGCCAGCCGCCGCACCGCATCGAGGCAGGCGGCATATTCGGCGCGCGGCGAGCGCAGGAACTTGCGCCGCGCCGGCACCCGCCCGAACAGCGCCTCGACGATCACCCGCGTCCCCGGCGGCAGCGCGGCCGGCCCCTCGCGGACCAGCACGCCATTGTCGATCGTCCGCGCCCAGCCCTCGGCCCCCGCGACTCGGCTTTCGATCGTCAGCCGCGCGACGCTGGCGATCGACGGCAGCGCCTCGCCGCGGAAGCCCAGCGTGGCGACCATTTCGATCGCGCCCTCGTCGCCGACCAGCGACTCCGGCAGTTTCGACGTGGCGTGCCGTTCCAGCGCCAGCGCCATGTCGGCGGGGGTCATGCCGCACCCGTCGTCCGCCACCTCGATCCGCGAAAGGCCGCCTTCGGAGAGGGTTATCGCGATCCGCCGGGCACCCGCATCGATCGCATTCTCGACCAATTCCTTCAACGCGCTGGCGGGCCTTTCCACCACTTCACCGGCGGCGATACGGTTGACGAGATGTTCAGGCAGACGGCGTATTGACACCGCGCAAGCTCTATACCAAGCGAACGCATCCCGCGAGCCCCTCCGCCAGACGTGACGAACTTCGTGACCGACACGGTCTGCGGCGGGTCTCATGGAACTCCCGCGTCCCGCATACGGAACCTAGCGCCCGATGGCATTTCCTCGCTTCTTCAAATTCATGTCCCATGACATGGCGATCGATCTCGGCACCGCGAACACGCTGGTCTATGTCCGCGGCCGCGGCATCGTGCTCAACGAGCCGTCGGTGGTCGCGGTCGAGACGATCAACGGCGTGCGCCGGGTGAAGGCGGTCGGCGACGACGCCAAGCTGATGATGGGCAAGACGCCGGGCTCGATCGAGGCGATCCGGCCGCTGCGCGACGGCGTCATCGCCGACATCGACGTCGCCGAAGAGATGATCAAGCATTTCATCCGCAAGGTGCACGGCCCCCGCAAGTTCGCGCGCTGGCCCGAGATCGTGATCTGCGTGCCGTCGGGCTCGACCAAGGTCGAGCGCCGCGCGATCCGCGACGCGGCGTCGAACGCGGGCGCGAGCCAGGTCTATCTGATCGAGGAGCCGATGGCCGCGGCGATCGGCGCCGACATGCCCGTCACCGAGCCGATCGGCTCGATGGTGGTCGACATCGGCGGCGGCACCACCGAAGTCGCGGTGCTGTCGCTGCGCGGCCTCGCCTACACCACCTCGGTCCGCGTCGGCGGCGACAAGATGGACGAGGCGATCGTCAGCTACGTCCGCCGCAACCACAATCTGCTGATCGGCGAAGCCACCGCAGAGCGGATCAAGCAGGAGGTCGGCATCGCCCGCCCGCCCGCCGACGGCATCGGCAAGATCATCTTCGTCAAGGGTCGCGACCTCGTCAACGGCGTGCCCAAGGAGATCCAGATCAACCAGGGCCAGATCGCCGAGGCGCTGAGCGAGCCGGTCGCGACGATCGTCGAGGGCGTCCGCGTCGCGCTCGAGAATACCGCGCCCGAACTCGCCGCCGATATCGTCGATCAGGGCATCGTGCTCACCGGCGGCGGCGCGCTGCTCGAAGGGCTGGACGAGGTGCTGCGCGACGAGACCGGCCTGCCGGTCACCGTCGCCGAGGACCCGCTGACCTGCGTCGCGCTCGGCACCGGCCGCGCGCTCGAAGATCCGATGTTCCGCGGCGTGCTGCAGACCGGCTAAGCCGCGGGCGTTCTTTCACACGAGACGGGGGGACATCGGCGCATGGCGCCTGCCCGCGACCGTCGCACGGGTTTCTCGCGGCGACGGCAGTATAGTGCGTTCTTCGGCTACGTGCTCGCAGTGGCGGGCGCGGTGGTCGGTGCCGCGCTGCTCGCCGCCTCCATCTTCAATCCGCCGGCGTTCAGCGCGGTGCGGATGGCGGTGGCGAGCGTCACCGCGCCCGTCGCCAGCGTCCTCGACGCCGGCGTCGACGCGGTCGCGTCGGTGCCCGAGGCGATCGGCACCTGGTTCCACGTCCATGGCGAGAACGCCGATCTGCGCGCCGAGGCCAAGCGCCACCGCGCTCTGCTCACCAAGGCGCGGGTCATCGCCTACGACAACCGCCGGCTGCGCGCGCTGCTGAAGGTCCGTGACCGCACGCCCGAGCCGGTCGTCGCCGCGCGCCTCGTCGCCTCGACCGCGTCGAGCGGCCGGCGCTTCGCCCTGCTCGACGCCGGGCGGGTGCAGGGCGTGACGCCCGGCATGCCGGTCCGCGGTCCCGAGGGGCTGGTCGGCCGCGTGCTCGAATCCGGGCCGTTCGCCGCGCGCGTGCTGCTGGTCACCGATCCCGAGAGCCTGGTGCCGGTGCGCCGCACCCGCGACGGCATGCCGGCGATCGCCGCCGGCCGCGGCGACGGCCGCGTCGACATCCGTTCGGTCAACGCGACCAACGTCCGCTTCGCCGCCGGCGACATGTTCGTCACTTCGGGCACGGGCGGCCTCTACGGGCCCGGCGTGCCGGTCGCGCAGGTCGAGACGAACGGCTCGGACAGCGTCCTCGCAATCCCCTTCGCCGCGCCGGACTCGCTCGATTTCGCCCTGGTCGAGCGGCCGTTCATGCCGTTGCCGCCGCCCCCGCCGCCGCGGGCGATCACCCCTCCCGCGACGCCATCCGCGCCCGCGCCCGCGCGTTGAGCGGGAAAGCGCCGATGTCCCGCTACACGATCGATCACCGGCCGTTCGAGCTGCCGCTGCCCCCCGGCCGGGCGCGGGCGGTGCCGTGGATGAGCGTCCTCGGCGGCTCCGCGCTCACCGCGGTGCTGCCGGTCGTCGCCAGCCTCGCTTTGGTGCCGCCGCTCGGGCTGCTGATGCTGCTGACCTGGCGGTTGCTCGCCCGCTTCGCATTGCGCCCCTGGGCGGCGGCGCCGCTCGGCCTGTTCGACGATCTCGTCAGCGGCCAGCCGATGGGATCGGCGGTGCTGCTCTGGTCGCTCTGCTTCATCGCGATCGACCTGATCGAACAACGCCTGGTGTTCCGCGACTTCTGGCAGGACTGGCTGATCGCCAGCGGCGCGATCGCCTTCTGCCTCACCCTCGGTCGCTGGATCGCGCTTCCACTCGGCGCGCACGTCGATCCCGTGCTATTGGCACAGATCATGATCGCGGTGATGCTCTTCCCCCTTTCGGTCCGGTTCGTCGCCTGGATCGACCGCAAACGCGGACCGGCCGCATGATCCGCCGTTCTCCCCGCATCGTCACCGAGGCGATGCAGACCTACAGCTTCTCGCGCCGCGCCTGGCTGCTCGGCACCGCGCAGGCGGGCGTCGGCGTGTTGCTCGCCGCGCGCATGGGCTGGCTCGCGATCGCGCAGAACGAGAAATACAATCTCCTCGCCGAGAGCAATCGCGTCAATCTGACGATGATCCCGCCGCGCCGCGGCTGGATCATCGATCGCCACGGCGCGCCGATCGCCAACAACCGCACCGATTTCCGGATCGACATCATCCCGGATCGCCTCGAGGGGGGCGACGCCGGCCGCGACCGCGTGATCGGGCTGCTCGCGCGATTGCTCGAACTGACCCCCGACGACGTCGAGCGGATCAAGATCGACCTCAAGGGCGCGGCCGGCTTCCAGCCCGTCCAGGTCGCCGAGAACATCAGCTGGGACCGGTTCGCCGCGATCAGCCTGCGCCAGCCCGAGCTGCCCGGCGTCGCGCCGACCCGCGGCTTCGCGCGCGCCTATCCCGCCGGTGCCGCGGTCGCGCATCTCACCGGTTATGTCGGCGCCGCCAACGCCGAGCAATTCAAGAAGACGCACGACCAGTTGCTCGTCACCCCCGGCTTCAAGCTCGGCAAGGACGGTCTCGAAAAGCAGCTCGAGGCGCAATTGCGCGGCACGCCGGGCGCCAAGCGCGTCGAGGTCACCGCGCGCGGCAAGGTCGTCGCGGAACTGCCAACCCGCGCCGACGTGCCGGGCAAGACGCAGCGGCTGACGATCGATGCCGGCCTGCAGGAATATGCCGCGCGCCGGCTCGGCACCAATTCGGGATCGACGGTGGTGATGGACTGCCGCACCGGCGAGATGTTGGCGATGGTGTCGATGCCCGCCTACGATCCCAACAGCTTCTCCGACGGGATCAGCCATCTCGAATGGAAGATGCTGTCCGACGACGACCATGTGCCGCTGATGAACAAGGTGACGCAGGGCCTGTATCCGCCGGGGTCGACGGTGAAGCCGATGAACGGCCTGGCGCTGCTCGCCGCGGGCGTCGGCGCGCACGACCGCATCGTCTGCTCGGGCGCGCTGCGCGTCGGCACCGGCATCTTCCACTGCCACAAGAAGGGCGGCCACGGCCCGCTCGACCTCAAGGGCGCGATCGAGCAGAGCTGCGACATCTATTTCTATGAGATGATCCGCCGGCTCGGCTACGACAAGATCGCCCCGGTGGCGCGACTGGTCGGGCTCGGGCAGAAGTTCGATCTGCCGATCGCCACGCAGCGTTATGGCACGGTACCGGATTCCGAGTGGAAGCTCAGGAAGTACAAGCATAATTGGACCGTCGCCGACGGTCTCAACGCGTCGATCGGCCAGGGCTATGTGCTCGCCAACCCGTTGCAGCTCGCGGTGATGGCGGCGCGCATCGCCTCTGGCCGGACGCTGCAGCCCAGTCTGCTCGCCAACCACGTCCACCTCGACGCCCCCGCCCTGCCCGTCGCCTCCGAACATCTCGCGATCGTCCGCGATGCGATGTACGGCGTCATCAACCAGGGCGGCACCGGCGCCGCTGCACGGCTGCTGGTGCCCGGCGTCGCCATCGCCGGCAAGACCGGCACCGCGCAGGTCCGCCGCATCACCATGGCGGAGCGGCGCAGCACCGGCGTCATCAAGAACGGCCAATTGCCCTTCAAGATGCGCGACCACGCGCTGTTCGTCGGCTTCGCCCCGGCGGACAACCCGCGCTACGCGATCGCGGTGGTGCTCGAACACAACGGCCATACCGTCCGCAACCTCGACACCCCGATGATCGGCCGCGACATCATGACCTATCTGTTCGACCGCGACCGCGCGATGAAGAGCCTCGCCGACGTCGAGCCCACCTGGGGCGGCGACATCGGCACGCGCATGGCGGCGCAGGCCGCCGCCTATCGCGCCGCACAATCGCCGCCGCCCGCCGCCAACGCCACCAAGACCGACGCGACCGTGCCGAGCGATTCCGACGCGGTCGAGGCCGCGACCGATCTCGCCAACCAGACCCAGGCGGCGCTCGCCACCCCCGGTCCGGTCGGCAACACCGTCGCCGAAGACGGCACGACCGAACGAAGCGAACCATGACCCGCAGCCGTATCGTCCCCGATCCCATCGCCCGCCAGCCATGGCGCGTCATCCTGCTGGTGGTGGCGATCGGCGCGTTCGGCCAGGTCGTCCTCTATTCCGCCGCCGGCGGCTCGCTCCAGCCCTGGGCGCTGTCGCAGGGCATCCGCTTCTTCGTGCTGCTCGGTGCGGCGCTCGGCATCTCCTACGTTCCCGAACGCATCTGGAAGGCGTCGGCGCTGCCCGCTTATGTCGTGATCGTCATCGCGCTGGTGCTGGTCGAGCTGGTCGGCGCGGTGCGCGGCGGCAGCCAGCGCTGGCTCGACGTCGGCATCAAGCTGCAACCGTCGGAATTCATGAAGCCGGTGATCGTGCTCGCCTGCGCGCGCTTCTACGACATGCTCCCGCCCAACGAGACGCGGCGCTTCGGCGCGATCTGGCCCGCCGCGCTGCTCGTCGGCATTCCCGCCGCGCTCATCGCCAAACAGCCCGATCTCGGCACCGCGCTGATGGTCTGCGGCGGCGGCGTCGTCGTCATGTTCCTCGCCGGCGTGCCGATGCGGCTGTTCATCGGCGGTGCGCTGGCCCTGTCGGTCGCCGCCCCGATCGCCTTCAACTACGTGCTCCACGACTACCAGCGCAACCGCGTTCTGATCTTCCTCGACCCCGAAAGCGATCCGTTGCGCACCGGCTATCACATCAGCCAGTCGAAGATCGCAATCGGTTCCGGCGGCATCTGGGGCAAGGGCTTCCTCAATGGCACGCAGAGCCATCTCGACTATCTCCCCGAAGGCCACACCGACTTCGTCTTCGCGACGATGGCGGAGGAATGGGGGCTGGTCGGCGGCTGCCTGTTGATCCTCGCCTTCATCCTGGTGGTGCGCTGGGGGGTCAACGTCGGCCAGCACGCCACCAGCCGCTTCGCGCGCCTCACCGCCGCGGGGCTGGCGACGACGATCTTCTTCTACGTCGCGATCAACCTCGCGATGGTGATGGGCCTCGCGCCGGTGGTCGGCATCCCCCTTCCCCTCGTCAGCTTCGGCAGTTCCGCGCAGATGACCGTCCTGCTGTGCATAGGCATCCTGATGTCGATCGACCGCCAAAATCGTCGTGCGGTGCGCTGGTGAGACAAAAAATGCCGCAGGTGCAAAAAAGGGTTTGCAACCTGCCACACGACTGCTAATTGGCCGCCTCCCGACGGGGCCGGCGCCTCTCCAAAGCGCCAACAACCGGCCAAGTCATGGACGCATAGCTCAGTTGGTAGAGCAGCTGACTCTTAATCAGCGGGTCCTTGGTTCGAGCCCAAGTGCGTCCACCATTCTTCTCAGTGACTTACGGGATGAGCCGGCGCTTTGTGCCAGACCTACCCCCTCCGATTTACAACGCAGTTTACATTTTGCCTCGTTTTTCGAGCTTCGAAATGGCCGTTTCCTCTATCCCGAAATTGCGGTTGAGATAGTGCGTGTCGAGGATCGGCTCGACATCCTTGAGGCTGTGTCCGGTGATCGTCGCGATCTGCTGAACGCTCGCTCCCGCGATCGCCAGCCGGGTCACCACCGTCCCGCGCAGATCATGAAATGTGAGGTCGGCGATCCCGGCTTTGGTGCATGCCTCGCGCCATGACGTACGAAACCCGTCGCTCGTCCATGACTGGCCCCGCTCGGTAAGCAGGATGGTCGCAGGGAGTGGTCCTGCCTGCGTCCTCGTCCGAAGCTTTGAGCGCATCCAGGAGCCGTTTGAGCGCGCGCCCACGGTAATCACGATCCGCTTGGGCTTGCGGTTCCTCACCCTGCTTTTCGTCTTGCCCCGGACGAGCGCGCCTCATCTAGCAGAAGAGCGGCAACCACGGAAGCGGCCGTTCTAAAGGTGAGCTCGCTTGTGACGTCGGAGCGGCGTCACAAGAAATCTGTCCAGGCTAGCTTCAATTTTTGGATGCGATCGTAATCAACATTTGGGGTAAATCAATTTCTGTTCTGGTGGTGGCAAGGACAGTATTTGACGACACCAAAAACTGCTAACCGCCTGCACCTAATATAATATCATTGTTTTATCTTGAAGATCGTCCGGACCAGTTATAGGATATGCACCGTGACTGTCGAAGGTCGATCCGCCGGTATGATGAACGTATCAGACTTCCCGCCCCTCCGTGCGACCGTATCCGACTAGTTCAGACTCTCGCTTCCACGCCGAGCAGCATCAAGTTTGGCGGGCCCATCTAGGTCTTGACGCACTTCAACCTTGCTTGTGGCCTTCTGCACGGCTCAGATCGGCACATCCTGCGGATCGCGGCTGGTGAAACCGTACGTCCGGTAACGGCTGCTGACGATCCGACCCGAGACGGTGATCTCGGTATAACCTTCAGGTGTGCCGAGGAATGCACCGCGCCAGTCCGCACCGGCAACGGCCCCCGTCGTGATGAAGGAAATGCCGTTCAGCTCGATCCGCTCGTAGACGTGGCTGTGCGCCTGCAGCACCGCCAGCACGTCATGGTCGCGCAGGATGCGCAGCACCTCGCGGCCATTGACCACGAAGGTCCAATTGTGTGGCGTATCGACCCAGGATTCGGGCTCGTAGCATTGCATCGCGGTCACGAGCGGAATGTGCGTGACGACGATGATCCGCTTGGCCCTCGGCTGCGCGACGAGATCGGCGCGCAGCCACTGGAGTTGCTCGGCGTCGACGCGGCCTTCGTAATTGCGGTCGGCGGTCAGGCCGATCGTGTCGAGCACGACGAAATGCACGCCCTTGTGATCGAAGGCATAATAGCGCGGCCCGAAGCGATCGACGTAGAATTGCTTGCCGTAATCGAGCGCGGTCGGGTCGATCCCGCTCTTGGGAAACACGCCGAGGCAATCGTGATTGCCGATGACGTGATGGACCGGTTTGCGCAGATGCGCGCGCTCGGTGCGCTGATAGAGGTCCATCAGCATCGTCGCGCGCGCCCGCCCGGTCTCCAGCGCGTCCTCGACATGATCGCCGCCCTGGATCGCAAAATCGCAGTCCGACGCCGAAATCTGCTCGAAGCACATCGCACAGGCACGTGCGGCATCCAGTTCGGGCCGGATGTGGCAATCGCCCATGAAGGCGAAGCGGAACGTCTCACCGGCAGGCTCCGTCACGCGCGGCGCGGCCCTTGCCGGCAGCGGTGTAAACGGCGCAGCCATCGCGAGGGTCAGGAGAGTGCGTCGATCCATATATCACCCTCGTTCAGCAGGAGTGCGGGGCATCAAAAATGCGCCCGCGCCGTGACGAAGACCTGCCGAGGCGCGGCGGCCTGCAGCGTGGTGTAGGTTCCCGTGGGATCGGACGTCACGAACCCCGCGGTCCCGGTCGAGGCGATGTAATGCGCATCGAACAGGTTCATGACGTTGAGCTGAAGATCGAAGCGGCGGTCGAACCGATAGCCGGCCGACAGGTTCACGTTGACCGCACCGGGCAGCACCGCGTCGTTGAGGTAGCTGTAATAGCGCGCGCTGCGATAATGTGCGGTCACCCCGCCCCAGACGACGCCATCGTCATAGTTCAGCTCGACATTGCCGACATGCCTGGGCGAGGCGACGACCTGCTTGCCCTTGGTGGCGACGACCGCGCCGCCCAGCGGCCGGACGTTATCGTCATAGGTCGCGTCATTGTACGCCCAGCTGCCATAGACCGACCAGCCCGGCGCGATCCGCCAGTTCGCCGCCGCCTCGACGCCGCGCGACGAGACGCTGCCGACGTTCTGCAACACATTCTGATTGCCGACGACGGTGGCGCTGATCGACGAGGCCAGCAGGCGGTTGGTGAACTTGACGTAATAGCCGGTCAACGAGAGCTGGACCGCCGCATCGTGGAAGCGATAGCCCGCCTCGAACGTGTTGGTCATTTCCGGCTTCAGGTCGCTGCGGATATAGTCGAACCCCGCCTGCGAACTGCTCGAGAACGGCCCGCTCGACGTCGAGGCGACGAACGCCGCCATGTTGCGCGTATAGTCGCCGAAGAACTCGCTATGTCCGTCGAGCGTGTAGAGCAGGCCGGCGGTCGGCAGGAACCAGTTCTGCGCCTTGATCGATCCGTCGATCGGCTTGCGGCTGACGATGCTGTGCGCGTGATTGGTCGAGACGACGCCCTTCACGTCCGCATTCAGGCGAAGATGCGCGGTCGCTTGCCAGATATCGCCGATATCGAGCTGGACGGTATCGGTCCGATACTGATTCGCATAGGTCGTCTGGAACGGATTGGTGTAGAAGCGCTGAAATTGCTGCGGCGTGACGCCGGCCTGGAGACCGTAGAGGTAATTGGCCTGATCGAAGGCGTTGCGTTCGTACCAGATGCCGCCCTCGATCTTGTGATCGCCGGCAGTGAAGGTCAGGCGCGAGATGACGCCCTTGCGATCGATATCGTAGCGGTTGGCCGATACCGATATGGGCGAGCCACCATAAGCTGCCGGCGTGGGATCATAGGGGTCCGCCCAGGTGCCGATGCCCTTGTCGAGGTGCAGATAGCCGGTCGTGAACCCCGACAGCCGCGACGACAGGCGATAGCCAAGCTTTTCATAGGCGAGCAGATCGCGCCGCACACCGCCGCCTTGATAGACGCTGTCGTCGGCGTTGACGTAGGGCGCAGGCGGGGTGCCGCCGTTCTGCGTCAGCGTCGCGAGCTGCTCGGCGAGCGCGAAGGTCGGGATGTTGTCGAAATCCCAGCCATAGGCTTTGATGCGAGCCAGCGACGAGTCGTTATAATCGTCCTCGCGCCGGTCGATCAGGTTGAGGAAGGTCGTCGCGGTGACGTCGTCGCCGAGCGGCTGGATATATTTGGCGTTGATCTGATCCTGGACCTGCTGGCCCCAGCCCTTCCACTTGCCCTGCCGATCATGCGCATAGGAGAGCGCGATCCTGCCGTTTCCCGGTAGATCGCCGCTGTTGATCCGGACGAAACCGCGCCACGAATTGGCGCTGCCGTAGCTGCCCTCGACATCGACGCCGAACCGTGCGGTCGGATCGATCGAGGTGAAGTCGACCGTGCCGCCGATGTTGCTGGTGGAGGCGGTGCCCAGCGCACCGCTGCCCTGCGACAGCGTCGCCGGGCCGTTGTTCTCGGTCAGCAGCGCGCGGTTGATCGAGAGGCCGTTGTTGTTGCGATATTGCATGTTGCCCAGCGGCACGCCGTCCAGCGTATAGCCCATCTGGTCGGTGAGGAAGCCGCGAATCGACAGCTGCGTCGCGGCCTCATAGGTGCCGCGCGCATCGGACGAGTCGAAATTGACGCCCGGCAGCCGACCGAGCGCGCGCAACGGCGAGGAACCGGCGGTCAGCTTCGCCATCACCTTCGCCGAAACCGTCTGCACCTGCCGCGACTCCCCCTGCCCCAGCACGACGATATCCTGGTCGGTGGTCGCCGCGGTTTCCTGCGCGGTGTCGACCGGGGCGACCTTCAGCGAGATCATCGAGGCGGTCTGTTCGGCGATCACCAGCCCCTGCCCCGCGATCAGCCGGCGCAGTGCCTCGTCGCGGGTGAAGCTGCCGCGCAGCGCGCCGACGCGGCGATTGGCGACTGCATCATAGGGAAAGACCAGATGCACGCCGGCCTGGCGGGCGAAGGCGTTGAGCGCGGTCGCGGTATCCGACGCCCCGATCTCGAAGCGCAGGCGGGCGGCGTCTCCCGGCGCGGCGATGGCGGCCGCCGGCATCGCGACCGCCACCAAGGCGGTCGTCGTCAGAAACTTGAACATGGCAATCCCCGCTCGATACGAATGTCGATGCAGGGATGGACGAGCGGCGACAAACCGCCATTCGCGGCCGAAAAAATTCTCAGGCGCGGGTGAGGACCACGCCGTTCCCGCCCGCGGTGGCGCGGATGCCGAACGAACTGCGCAGCGCGTGCAGGAATTCCGCCGGGTCCGTCGTCGCGAAGGTACCACCGAGCCGCAGCCGCGACAGCGCCGGGTCACCGATCACGATCTTGTCGGGGAGATAGCGGTTGAGTTCCGCCACCGCATAATCGAGGCTTTCGCCGTTCAGCACCAGCGTATCGTGGCGCCACGCGGTGACGCGGCCGAGCGCGCCGGCGTCACGCGTCTGCAGGCTGACCTGCCCGGCGGTGACGAGCGCGACATCGCCCGCGCCCATCCGCAGCGCCATACCGTCGGCGATGCTGCCAGCCAGCACCGCCAGCTCGCACCCGGAACCGCGCAGCCGGGCATTGTACCGCCCCGGTTCGAGCCGGAACCGTCCGCCCGGCGTCGACAGCTCTAGATGACGGTTCTCGGCCAGCGCGATCGCAATCTCACCACGATCGAGCCACACACGCGCCGGGGTGCCGTCCCGCCAGAACACGCGGCTGTCCGTGTTGAGATCGAGTGACAGACCCGGCGCCGCAGTTACCGCCTTGCGCTGGCCGACCGCCGTCACCGCCATGTCGCGCGCATAGGCGCGATAGGTCGCGCCGCCGCCGATCGCCGCTACCGCCGCGAATGAGGCCGCGGCCCGCAACACGCGCCTTCGGTTCGGACGCTCTATCGTCGCCCTGACCGGATCGGCCGGTAAAGCAGGCGCCGCATGCTGAATCTCGCCGTGCGAGACGCGCAGCCGGTCCATATCCCGCCACGCGCCCGCCACCTCGGCGAAGGCGACGGCATGGCGGACATCGGCGTCACGCCAGGCCTCGAATGCCGCCACGTCCGCCGATCCCGCGTCGAGCGCGGCCAGCCAGGCGGCAGCCTCGTCGGTCAGGTCAGCACGACGCTGCGGGATGTCGGTATGGCCGGGCAAGGATCCTCCACGCGCGCGTCGCTATCGCGACGGGCGCTGGTTACGAGCGCCAGCCCCTTAGCCATATGCTTTTCGACGGTCGAGACGGATATCGACAGCGCCAAGGCGATGGCGGCAGGCGACATGCCCTGCACCTTGCGCATATGCAGGACGCGGCCGCATTGCGGCGGCAGGGCGTCGATGAGATCGAGCAGCCGTTGCAATTCGGAGCGTCCCGCGGCGATCGCAAAGGCGTCCGGCGCGGGATCGGCGACGTCCAGCATCTCCAGCGACGCGAGCAGATCGATCCTGACCACGCGCGCGCGCCGCAGCCGCTCCAGCGCGAGATTGTGCACGATGGTCAGCACGAACCCGCGCGGTGCGACGATCGCGCGATGATCCGGTGTCTTCAGGACGCGCGCATAAGCCTCCTGCACCAAATCGTCGGCATCGTCGCGGCCGCAGAAATACACTGCCTTGGCGCGATAGGCCGCCGCATGCGGCAGCACCTCGGCGACGAACCAGCGATCGATATCCCGCAGCCAGCTCAACGCGCACCCCCATCAGTCGGGCGGCGACTAGGCGGGGTTGGTTACAGCGCGGCGACAACTCCCCACGCGACGCAGTCGGCTTTGTAAGTGTGACCCATAGGCGGACATTAACGCGCCCTTCCCCGCTTCCCAACTTTAGCCATCCGTTGATGCGACCTGTCGCGACCGAAGACGATGTTCGCCGGCCTGCCCCCATGACTGTGGGCGTACCGGACCATGGGCTTTTGGCAGATGGAGCACCTAGCCCACACCGCTGGCCGCAAAGATCGGTGCGAGCCAGCAAGTGATGCATGGTGCAGCGGCTAAGCGCTTGTTCGCGGGACAGGCGAACGGGCGCCCACCTTGAAATAAAAGGGACCGGCCCGGATATTTCATAATGTTTCCGGGTTTGGCAGTCGGACGTCTGATTTGCGCCTGAGTGAGACGCGGCGGGCCGATCATGCTATCATTGGGGGACATTCGATGAACGCAGCCTGGGCCTATCCATTCATTTTCGTCGCTGGCATGTTGCAAGCCGTCGGTGCGTCGATGGGCGGTCAGTTGAACAAGTCGATCGGCAATCCGTGGCTCGCAACATCCATCTCGTTCATGCTCGTCTTGTTCCTGACGGTCGCACTTTTCGCGTGCATGCCGAAGCCGCTGCCTAGCATGGGCGACTTTGCCGCTATGCCATGGTGGGCACCACTCGGGGGCATCGTCGGTGCAGTCGCCGTGTTTGCCGGGTTCCTGCTGATCCAGAAGCTTGGCGCCGGCCCCGTCAACGGCATCACGATCACCGCCAATATCCTCGCCAGCCTCGCGATCGATCACTTCGGGCTGTTCCGCATGGAGCAGCACGAAATGAACCCATGGCGCTTCCTCGGCGCACTACTGATGGTCGGAGGCGTCACGCTAATCGCGAAGTTCTGACGTGTCGTGAGGTATTGGAGAAACGAATTTGCATTTTTCTTGCTGAACGGTCTGCAACGGGCCGGTCGTCGGCATCATCATCTCAAAAGATCTTCCGCACGCCCAGGCGTACCGAACGACCCTCGGGATCGATATAGGCGCTCTGAAACCGGTCCGGGGTCCGTCCGCCGCGATCGCGCACGTCGATACGGTCGTTGAGCGCGTTCTCGATCGTCAACTGGAGCGACATCTGCTTTGCCCAAGGCCGGTTGACGATCTTCTCGACGCCGAGATCGAGATACGGGACCAGCCAGACGCGCCCCGAGAAGCGCAGATCGGATGCGGCCAGATCGCTACGGATGCGCGTTGCCCCCTGGAGGCGACCGTACAATCCGATGTTTGCCGTCGCGTAGGTGCCGCGGATGTCGATATCGCTCTGCCAACGCGGGCGACCACCTGTGCCTGTGAGCGTCGCACCGTCGAGCAGGTCGAGCAAAGGCGAGCCCGAACGCAGCGACAGCACGTCGGCAAGTCGATAGGTCGCGCCGATCGTCGCATTGATCGTCGGCCGCCGCGACGCGGGTGCAGGCGGTGGCCCGTCTGCTGACGCCCTGTCCGGCGCGGGAGGAGGCTTGGCACCGATCGGCATCGACAGGTTGACCGTCGCGCGCAGCCTCCGCTCGCGTTCGAAGGCGACGTTGGTCGCCCGCAGGTCGACCAGCAACAGCCTCCCCGTCTGGTCACGCTGGAACGCGTCGGGAAAGGCCAGCTGGAAGTCGGACGTCACGCTGCCGAGCGTCGTCGTTTGGTCGTAGGTTCGCGTGTTGACGTATTCGAGGTTGAGCCGGATCTCCTTGTCCTTGATCGGCTGCACAGACAGGGCAACCGTCGTTCTGCGCCGGCGCTCCGGCGCGAGATCCGGTTTGCCACCGCCAAGGACCGTGACCAGCTCGCTCCTGCCGCTCGTAAAGTCGAAAAACGGCGTGTTGGGCGAGGTCGTGATCGGGCTCGTCAGCAGCGCGATGTCGGGCGGCGTACGGGCATCGTCGAGCGAACCCGTCAGTTGCACGCGCCCGACAGGCGCCCAGTTGAAACCGAAGGTCGAACTGGCGAGGCGTCCGAAGCGGGACACGTTCGAGATGCCGATGGACGCGTTGGCCGACAGGCGTCCCGCGAACGCCAGCACGTCGCGATCGGGCGAGGTGATCGGCAGGTCGGCGCTGACGCGGGCGGCGGTCGTGGTCCGGGCCAGATCAAGCGCGGAGCCGCGCACGCCCGGCTGACGCCCGGAACTGGTCGAGCGGGCATAGTCGAAGCTCGCCGTGACCTGCGCCTCCCCGGCGGGCAGCGTGGCCAACGGACCGTTCAACACCGCTTTACCGGCCAGCGTGCCGGTGACCGTCTCGCTCCGGGAGACGAGCCGCGGCGTACGCCCCGGATCGATCGTTGCCAGCGGATCGCCGCCGGCATCGACGCTGGCCTGAAGCCCCGACAGGTCATAACCCTGTTCGTACCGGGCCCGGCTTCGCAGGCGATCGTAGTTGCTGGTCACGTTCCAATTCCAGCGCCGGATGCCGCCCTGCAGCGATCCGCCAGCGTGCAGGTTGAGGCTGTCGCTGCGCCCGCCCAATACCGCTCCGGGCAGGTAGCGATAGAGCAGCACGTCGTTCGCGAACGGTAGGTTACCGTTGCCGGCGGGTACGGTCAGCGTCGCTGGCGCCAGACCGTTCAGGCCGGACGTCCGCTGCGCCTCCATCGCGAGGTTGATCGATCCATCTAGGCCGCCGATCGGCCCGGCCAACGTGCCATCGACGTTGATCCGGTCGCTGCGATCCCTGATCGTGCGATACCGACCGATATCGGTGACCGCGCGTTCGTTCGCACGACCGACATAGCTGCCCAGCAGCCGGCGTAGCGCGGGTGCGGCCGGCACCGACGCCGAGGTCACGCGAGCGCCGACAAGCGCATCCAGCGCAGGATCGAGGCTGGCGCCGTTCACGCCGACGACGTTGCCGGCAATTGCGTAAGGCGTGTCCGTGTCGGGGGCGATGTCCCGTTCGCCCTGCAGGATCGGGTTCAGCCGGAGGTGGGAAACGCTGAGCGAGGTCCGGCGCGGACCGTTTATGTTCGCCATCGCGGCCTCGGCGAAGTTCGTCTCTCCGCCGCCTTCGGTGGTGGTGCCGACGAGCTGCCTGATGGTCGTTGCGCGATAGGTCTTCTTCGTGATGAAGTTCAGCACGCGAACCGTGGGAGGAACGCCGAAGCGCGCGGCCTCCTGCTCGGGCAACACTTCGGTTCGGTCGATCGCTTCGGGTGGCAGGCCCTGCAATTCACCGATGCTCGATATGCGGCGGCCGTTCAGCAGGATGACGGGGTCCCCACCGCCAGCAGCCTCGGTGAGCGGTTTCAGCCGGTTGAGGACCGTCCGGAGGTCCGTTGCCCCAAGCGATCGCAACGCGTCTCCGCCGAGGATCGCAACCGGCAACGTATCCGAGATAATTGAGCCCAAGACGCGGCGACCGGTAACGACGATGTCGGCATCGCGGGGCAGCTTGTCATCCTCGCCTTGAACGATGGCGGACTGGTTCGAGCTGCTCTGCTGGGCCTTCACAGCGGTCGAGTGAGCCAGCCCCAGACCGATCAACGTCACCCACGGGGCAGTTATCCATTCATCTCCCAAACTTACGGAAAAGGTGAGCCGAGGGTACTTTCTTTGAACACCCATACGGCTGACCTCGATCCTTCCGCCAAAGCTATCCTGCTAGGATATGCGCGGTGGAAGATGGTCAAATTGCGTCAATAGCTGGGCGTCAAACGCATCCGACGACCGCCTGCCCGATCCGGACTTGAGGCTTAACTGAGAAATGCGAAAGCCAACGCCGGTTCGCAAACTCGCTACTTTTGACGTTCGTGCAACGATGCTGCTCGACTCCGTAAGTATCTCGCGCGATTTGGACTGGCCCGAACGCTAACCGCGGACCTGCCGGCGGCGGTGAATCACCGCGTCATGCCGAAGGCGGCGTACCGCGTCTCGACGCGTGGGTCGATCTTGATCGCAGCGGCGGCGTCGGCGTCGGATTTGGCACGGTCGCCCTTCTTCGACCAGGCGATCGACCGGCCCCATAATGACGATGTCTCGCGGGGTTCCATCGCCAGGACGCAATCATAGTCCACGATCGCCTCGTCGATACGGCCCATCCGCAGCAGAGTGAGCGCACGACTGTCGCGTATCGCCGCATCGTTGGGTAGCTTGATGAGCGCGGCGTCGCAGGCTTCCAGGGCTCGCGCCAGCGCGACGCCGGTGGTCGCCGCTTCCCAACAGAGGTTGTTGAGCTGAAACGGGGTCGTCGCCTTCGCCCGAAGAATAGCCCAATCGGACTCGCCAGCGGCTTGCTGACCGGCCCGCATCCGGGTCAGGCTGCGTACCAGCAGGATATCGTCGTCGTCCGGATGCGCC
This sequence comes from Sphingomonas sp. M6A6_1c, assembly GCF_053345135.1. Lineage (NCBI taxonomy): Bacteria > Pseudomonadati > Pseudomonadota > Alphaproteobacteria > Sphingomonadales > Sphingomonadaceae > Sphingomonas > Sphingomonas sp. M6A6_1c. Next base: position 228,409 of record NZ_JBKEZO010000006.1, read on the forward strand.
GCGGCCGCCTTGTCCACCGCCGCCAGCGTTGCCCTGGGATCGCCGGCCTTGAGCTCGAGATCGGCCTTGTATCTGACGGCGTCGCCCGTCGCATCGAGTGCCAAGGCCGCATCGAGATCGGCGCGTCGGCCGACGACGTCGCTCACCGGACGTGCCAGCGCACGATTCACGTACAGATACGCTTCCGGTTTGATCGCGATGGCGCGATCGTACAGGGCCATGGCCTCGGCAGGCCGACCGGCGGCGGTGCGTATCGCCGCAGCCCCGGCAAGGGCATAGGTGTCGGTCGGGAACGCCTTGGCGATCGCATCGGCCTCGGCCAGCACGTCATCGGTCCGGCCCATATCCCGCAGGATGTTGGCGCGCAGCATGTACGCCTGAATGTCCTTGGGGGCGATCGCCTTGATCTTCGCGACATCCGCTAGCGCCGCATCGTTATCCGTCAGTTTGCGATAGGCCGCCGCTCTTGCGTAGAGCGCAGCCGTATCGTCCTGCGTGAGTTCGATCGCGCGCGTATAGGCCGCCACCGCCTCCTTGGGGCGGTTGTTCTGCATCGCGACCCAGCCGCGGCGGTTGGCGATGAACGGGTTGCGCGGCTCGATCTGCTCGGCCGCAGCGAAGTCCCGCTCCGCCGCTGCTACGTCGCCCTTCCGCGCATAAGCGAGCCCGCGGTCGGCGAGCGGCCAATAGGTATGGGGTGCGAGTGCAGCGGCCTTGGAATAATCGGCGATCGCCTCGTCATGGCGTTCGCGATTGAGCAACGCGTTGCCACGATCGATCAGGGCGACGGCGGTGGTCGGGGTCTCTTTCAGCGCGATCGCCAGTTCGGCGTCGGTCATGACATAATCGTCGGGTCGGCGCAGATAGACGGTCTTCTCGGCGAGCGCACGCAGACGCGGCTGCGCGGCTGCGGCCTCCGCGTTGGTCATTTCGGGGGCGAGACTGCGTTCGGTCTTCTCGATCGTGAAGGTGCCATCCTTGACGTCCGCATGACGGTGATATTCGATTCCCCCGACGGTCTCGTCGACGGCGGCGGCAGCCGAGTCGAAGACGCTCCGGAACCCGGCCGGCAGACGGATGCTCTCCTGCACGCGATTGTAATACGGGAATGGCAGCGCCCAGGGCGCATCGCGATCCGGGCCGGCGTCCCGGGTAAGATCGGCCTTGTAGCCGACGCCGGTGCCATCCGTCTCGTACCAGCCGCTGCTCCAGTCGAGCTTGGCGCTGCCCGTCATGCTGAGGCGTGCCTCGCCGCGCGCCCGGTCGAAGGACGCGGCGGCGCTCTTCACCTCGACGAAATCATATTGGCTGTGCCAATATTCGCGGAGCGCCTGATCCTTCGCCGCACCGGTAAGGTTCGACAGCGAGGCGTTGAGCCCGATCGCCTCGTCGCCCGTCATCACCGTGTCGACGATGAAGGGAGCGGGAACCGTCAGGCCGTTGCGCGCGTCGATCCGGATCGTGGTCGCCACGCCCGGTGCGGTCAGCGGCGGCGGCATCATCCGCACCAGTGCCGCCCGTTCGGGCTGGACCGGCAGACCCCAGCCGAACGCCGGCGGCCTGATCCGGTCGAGATCGGTGTCGCCCGTGCGCGTCCCGTCGAGCCAGAAGATGCGATCGCCGATATGCGCACGGACGAGGACATGATCGAACAGCGCGATCATCGGCAAACGCTGGTCGAGGCCGTCGCCGAAGCCGGTCCCGACGAGCACCGGTTCGGCTTCGATCCCGGTGGCATGCAGCAGACCCAGCAGCAGCGCAGTCTTCGCCTTGCAGTCGCCATACCGACGCGCCCAGGTCGTCGGCGCGTCCGCCGGGACCAGACCGCCGGCCCCCATCGCCAGCGCGACGTAGCGGATGCGATCCTGCACCAGGGTCAGAGCGGCCTGCGCGCGCGCCTTGGCATCGGGAAGCGCGCGAATCCTGTCCGACTCGGTTTTCAAGGCGCCATCGGCCGGCAGTTGCGCAGCCTGCGCGAACAGCGGCGCGAACAGCCCGGCGAGGTCCGCCCAGGAGGAGAAGTCGCTCGCCTCGAGCAAGCGGCCGATGCGGAACCGCGGCGGTGCGCCCTTCGGCAGCACGGCTGGCGCGACGTCCGCCATGCCGATTTCGGCGACGGTATAGCCACCCTCCTTGCGGGTGCTGACACGCGGCAGGCTGCCGTTGCTGCGCAAATGTACCGGCATATCCGACGGCCAGCGGATCGAGGCGTGCGCCCGGGTGATCGGCAGCGGGTTCCAGGCTGCCGCCAGTTGCTCGACATGACCCTTGACCACCGGATCGGCGTGACTGACCGACATTGCCAGTTCGAGGACGTCGCCGACCTGCAGGCCTTCCGGCTGGATATTCGCCGTCAGCACCCCGTCCAGCATCGCCTGTTCGAGGTTCTGCTCGCGTCGCACCACGGTGAAGGTCTGGCCCGCCTTGAGTACGTCGATCACCTCGGCGCCGCGGTGGATCAGCAACGTGTGGACGGTCAGCGTGTCCGTGTCGGGCCGCCAGGGCAGCGAGATGTTGCCGACGGCGAGACCCGGCGGCGTCTCGATCTCGATCAGGCTCGCCGAATAGACCGTCTGTCGTCCTCGTTCGAACTGCACCTGCTGGTCCGACAGCAGAACACGCATCGGCGCGCCGTCCTGCTGGGCAGGCGTCGCCGGAGCGGGCTGCGGTTTCACCCAGGCCGGCACCGGGCCAAAGCTCGGTTTGTCCTCGGCCAGCGCAGGCATCGCACACACGCTTGCCGCCGCAAGCGCGATCATCGAACGTCGCAACATCACCCCCCATGGTTTGGCCACAGCCTAACGAGGGACGGGCGCGGTGCAAGACGCCGTGACGTGCGAACGATACAGACGGCCCCGCCTATCCCGCGGGGCGCAGTTCGAACACCAGCAGCGTAGAGGTCGCCGTGGCGCAAATCTGACCCTTGTCGTTGTGCAGCGTGGCTTCGGTGAAGGCGGCGCGCCGGCCCATCGAGATCAGGCGGCCGGTCGCGCGGATCGTGCCGCTGGTGCTGCTCAGGCCCTTCACGAACGACACCTTCAACTCCAGCGTCGTATAGCCGTATCCGGGCTTGAGCGCGGTATGTGCCGCGATGCCACAGGCGCTGTCGAGGATCGTCGCGATATAGCCGCCGTGCACCGACCCCATCGGATTGTAGGCGCTTCCATCGGGGGTGGCTTCGAAGACGGCATGGCCATGATCCGCTTCGATCAGCGAGATACCCAGCTTCTCGCCGAGCGGCGGTTGCCGTCCGGTGGCGAGCAGCGCGCGAACCTGGGTGAGCCCGTCGGCACCTTCAGCGGCAATCGATGACATACGTCTCTCCTTCTAATTGGTCCAGCTGGCCACCATCGCACCAGCACCGGTCGAACGCGCGACCCGGTTCGGATCCCAGCCACCGCCCAGCGCGCGGAACGATGCGACCGCGCCACGGCATGCGGCCGCGCGCGCCTGTATGGCCCCGTCGCGCGTCTCCAGCAGGCGCCGGTCGGGGTCCAACACGTCGACGAGACTGATGACGCCGCCCCGATAGGCCGCAACGGCATGCGGCCGCGCGCGCCTGTATGGCCCCGTCGCGCGTCTCCAGCAGGCGCCGGTCGGCGTCCAACACGTCGACGAGACTGATGACGCCGCCCCGATAGGCCGTATCGGAAGTCGCCCTGGCCCGAGCAAGGGACAATTCACCCTGCTCCAGTATCGCGGCGCGGGCTTCCTGTTGCACCAGGGTCGAAAAGGCGTCCTCGACATCCTGCGACGCGCGCAGCACGGTCAGGCGATAGGCCGCCAGGGCCTCCGCATTGCGGCCTTTCGCTGCCTTGATCTCGGCATCGACCCGACCGAAATCGAACAATCGCCAACGTAATCCCAGCACGCCATTGGCCTGCGTCGCATCGCCGCCGAATACACCGCCCGCGACCATCGCGGCGGTGCCGAGCAGGCCGCTGAGCGAGAATTTGGGATAATATTCCGACACCGCCACCCCGATCCGGGCATTCGACGCCGCCAGTCTTCGTTCGGCCGCAATGATATCGGGCAGGCGTCGCAACAGCGCGGCCGGGCCGCCCGCCGTCGACACTTTGGGCGGAGAAGGGATCGCAGCGGCACCGTTGAGTTGGGAGCGGCTGTTGCCCGGCTGCACGCCGACGAGCACGTCACCGTCAAAAATAGTCATAGGCTTCTGAAGGGGGGCTTCGCCCGGATGGTGCCTCGCGGCTCCTGATATTGACCCGGCTATGCCTGAAAGAAATGCATCCGGTGCGATGGCGGCGGGACTGGGCGGCAGAACCTCGAGCAAGCGATCAGCGAACCGCTCACCCGCGTGACGACTTCCAGAACACGTTCGAGCGTACATCAAGATCGGCAACCGTTCAAAAATCGGGACGTTCCTCATCCACCCATTGGAAAAACCTTGCCGCTCGTAATTAAACGTATAGTTATTAATCCATGACACCGCCGATGATGCGGCAGGTTCCTATGCGGAGAAGACGGCTGTGCCGGTTTTGACCTTGTTTTACGATCATGTGCCCGACGGCGGTTTCGATGCCGCCTATTACGCCGGCCAGCATCTGCCGCTGGTGACGCGCGTGTGGGGGCGGTTCCTTGATCGGGTCGAGGTGCTCTGCGGGGTTGCGTCACTCGCGCCGAATGCGCCGCCGGCCTTCTCGGCGATCACGCTGCTCTATTTCCGGTCGGAGCAGGATTTGCAGGCAGCGCTCGCCGAGCCGGATGCGGCATTGCTGCAGGCCGATGTCGCCCGTTTCGCCAGCGTCGTGCCGAAGGGACAGATCAATGTCGTGCTGGCGTCCTGACCGTATGCGCACGGCGACGCCGGGACGCGGATGATGGCCGGTCCCCTCGCCGGGCTGCGCATCGTCGAGTTTGCCGGCATCGGCCCCGCGCCGTTCGCGGCGATGATGCTCGCGGATCATGGCGCGGAGGTGATCCGGATCGAACGTAGCGCCGACCTGTCCGAGGCGGCGATCGCCCTCCGTCGTCGCGACGTGACGCTGCGTTCCCGCACGATCGTGCCGCTCGACTTGAAGACTCCGAAAGGGCTCGGCCGTGCGCGGACGCTGATCGCCGAGGCGGACGGGCTGATCGAAGGTTTCCGGCCCGGCGTGATGGAGCGGCTCGGCCTCGGTCCGGCGGAGGCGCTCGGTCTCAATCCTCGGCTCGTCTACGGTCGGATGACCGGCTGGGGGCAGACCGGCCCGCTTGCCCCGACCGCTGGCCACGACATCAATTACATCGCGCTGACCGGCGCGCTCCACGCCTTCGGCCGGGCGGGAGACAAGCCGACGCCGCCGATCAACATGGTCGGCGATTTCGGCGGCGGCGCGATGATGCTCGCCTTCGGCATGGTCAGCGCGCTCTATCATGCGCGGCAAAGCGACGAGGGACAGGTGATCGATTGCGCGATGACGGATGGCAGCGCGCTGCTGATGAGCGCGATCTGGAGCATGGCTGCAGCCGGCATGTGGCGCGACGAACGTGGCGTCAATCTGCTCGATACCGGCGCGCATTTCTACGACACCTATGAGACGAAGGACGGCAAGTTCATCGCCTTGGGCGCGATCGAGCCGCAGTTTTACGCGGTGCTGCGCGCCGAGGCCGGGCTGACCGACGCCGAATGGGACGATCATCGCGATCCCTTGCGCTGGGCGGCGCTCAAGCCGCGGCTCGAGGCCATCATCCGCTGCCGTACGCGCGAAGATTGGACCGCGGCGACCGAAGGCAGCGACGCCTGCGTCACGCCCGTGCTGTCGATGGCCGAGGCGCCGCATCATCCGCACAATGTCGCACGCGAGACCTTCCTGCCGGTCGATGGCGCGATGCAGCCGGCCCCCGCGCCGCGCTATTCGGCCACCCCGCTGCCGTACCCGCGCATGTGGGACGGCATCCCCCGCCCCGACGCGCGCTTCGCGAACGGAACGGATCGGAATCATTCGAAGGACGGCGCCTCATGAGCGAAGCATGGATCATCGATGCGGTCCGCACCCCCCGCGGCATCGGCAAGCCCGGCAAGGGCGCGCTTGCCGGCCTGCACCCGCAGCATCTCGCCGCGACGGTGCTGTCCGCGCTGGTCACGCGCAACGGCATCGACAGCGCGACGATCGACGACGTCATCTGGGGAACCAGCGCGCAACGCGGCGCGCAGGGTAATGATCTGGCGCGGATGAGCATGCTCGATGCCGGCTTCGATCCGCGGGTGAGCGGCGTCACGCTCGACCGATTCTGCGGTTCGGGGATCACCGCGGTCGGACTTGCCGCCGGAATGATCGGCGCGGGGCTGGAGGATGCGATCGTCGCCGGCGGCACCGAGATGATGTCGGTCACCGCGACGCTGGCCGCGCAGGAGGCGGCACGCGGCGAGCCGCCGATGCTGATGGACGCGGGCAATCTCCGCCTCCGCGCGCGCCATCCGCAATCGCATCAGGGCGTCTGCGCCGACGCGATCGCGACGTTCGAGGGCATTACCCGCGCCGACGTCGATGCGCTCGCGCTGGAAAGCCAGCGCCGCGCGGCGGTCGCCATCGCCGAGGGGCGGTTCGCGCGCAGCCTCGTCCCCGTCCATCATCCCGACGGCAGCGTCGCGCTCGACCATGACGAATTTCCCCGGCCGGGAACGACGGCAGCGGCGCTCGCCGGGCTGACGCCCGCGTTCGCGGCCATCGCCGACGTCGCGCTCGACGCGGCGGGAACGACCTATCGCGGGCTGATCGAGGCGCGCTATCCCGATCTCGTCATCGACCACATCCATCATGCCGGCAATTCGTCGGGGGTCGTCGACGGCGCCGCCGCGCTGCTGCTGACGTCGCCCGATCACGCCCGCCGCCACGGCCTGACGCCGCGCGCCCGCGTCGTCGCGGTCGCCAATATGGGCGACTGCCCGACGCTCATGCTCAACGCGCCGGTTCCGTCCGCGCGGAAGGTGCTGGATCGCGCGGGGTTGCGCGTCGAGGGCATCGACCTGTGGGAGATCAACGAGGCGTTCGCGGTGGTCGCCGAAAAATTCATCCGCGACCTCCGCCTCGACCGCGACCGCGTCAACGTCAACGGCGGCGCGATCGCGCTCGGCCATCCGATCGGCGCGACCGGCGCGATCCTGATCGGCACGATGCTGGACGAACTGGAGCGGCGCGACCTCAAGCGCGGGCTGGTGACGATGTGCGCAGCCGGCGGAATGGCGCCGGCGATCATCATCGAGCGGCTATGACGCCGATCACGCGCCGTCGACCAGCACGCCCTTGAGGAAGATGGTGACGACCTGATCGATATATTGCCGCTTCAACGCGTCGTCGACTTCGGTGATGCCATAGCAATATTTGAGCGAGACACTCGACGAGAAGAGGTGATCGCACGTGCCGATCACGTTGAAATACAGTAACTTTGGATCGATGTCGCGGAACTCGCCGATCGCCTTTCCCTCGGCGACGATCACCTCATAGGCGCGGGCGATCGGCTTGAGGAAGCGGTCGGCGATCCGCTGCCGCTCCTCCTCGCTTCCCTCGTGCAGCAGCTTGATCATCAGCCGGCTGAGATAGGGAAAATTGTAATAGGTGCCGATCAGCCCGGCGAGATGATAGCGCAGCTTCTTCGATGGCCGGATATCCATTTCGAGCAGATGGTCGAGTTCGGCGAGGCTGGCCCCGGCATCGCGTTCGAGCAAGGCGCGCAGCAGCCCGTCCTTGCCGCCGAAATAATAACGGACCAGCGCGGCGTTGAGCCCAGCCTTGGCGGCGATGTCGCTGAGCGGCACTTCGAGACTGTCTGCGGCGCGCATGACCTGGCTCGTCGCCTCCAGCAACCGGGCGCGGCCCGATGCGGGCGGCTCTTCGGTATCGACGACGATCTTGCTGCGCGGCATCTTTCCTCCTTAACCAGATGATGAACGCTGTATCGCGCGTACAGTCGCGAACCAAGCGCCGATTGTCAGGCGTCGTCGGGCAGCCGTTGGTGCAACGCCTCTGCGAACCGCGTGCGGAGCAGGGCGAGCGCCGCCGTCGCCAACGCCGTGTCGCCGGTCAGGTCGCGGCCGATCGCCAGCCCCTGCGTGGCGGCGATCAGCAGATAGATTTCGTGGAGCAATCCCGGCAGGTCGCGGATCGCATGACGTTCGGCGAATTGCCGCACCTTGTCGCCGGTCAGCGCGCGCGCGGTCGCCATCGCGCGTTGCAGCCCCTCCTCCAGCGCCGCGTCCCAACGGCTGGCAAGCTGGATTTCGGTGAAGGCACGCGCGGGCAAATCGTTCTGCACGCGCCAGAGGATATCGGGAAAGGCGAGCATCCCGGCGAGCAGATCGTCATAGGCAAGCAGCGCCTCCTCGACCGCGGCGAGCATCCGCGCCATCGCCGCCTCGGCGATCGCGACCATCAGCACGTCGCGCGTCGGGAATTGATGGAGCAGCGAACCGCGACTGACCCCTGCCGCGTCGATCACCGCCTGCGTCGTCGTCGCGGCATAGCCCTGCAACGCCACCAGCCGGATCGCACTGTCGAGCAGGATCTCGCGCGTCGCCTTGCCGCGGCGGCGGGTGGCGACGTTGCGCTTGCCGTCGGGGGCGTCGGGGGTGGCGGTCATCGGGCTTCCGGAGCTGAGCGGACGGAGGGTCCTTCTATCGGGTGATATTGGCACCGCAAGCGGGGGTAAGATATTGATATCGAGGCGTGACGTTATGGTCCTACGTCGGCACGGTCGTGTCGGATGACGCGCAGCCCCTCCCCTTCGTCATCCCGGCGCAAGCCGGGACCCACGGACACGGTGTCGCTAGCGTAGTGCGACCCATTTGATCGCCCGCAACCATGGGTCCCGGCGTTCGCCGGCATGACGAGGGGGGGCGTGGCGCTGCTATCCCCCTGCCCTCAGCGTGCGCGCCTCAGGCGAGATCACCCGCGCGAAAACGCCAGTCCGTCGAAGTTCCCCGTCGCCAGCCACGCATCCATCAGCGCGAAGAACGCCGCCGCGCCTGCGCCATAGCCGAAGCCCTGCGCCGCCTCCTGCGTCAGATGTCCTTCGAGATTGTAATAGCCGGGCGTACAGTCCGCGAAGAACGGCACCAGATTGGCCGCCATCGCGCCGCAATGCGCCACCCAATCGTCCTCCGCCGCCTGCGTCGCCTCGACCACCGGGCGATCCAGCCGCCGGGCATGGCCGACGATCGCCGCGATCGCCTTCGCCCCCTCGGCGAGGCCGTGGCAGAAATTGGCGGGCAGCGCCGCCTGCGCATTCTGGTGGACGAACAGATTGGGGAAGCCGTGGACGTGCATGCCGTGGAAGGTCGCGAACCGCTCGCCCCATTTCGCCTGCAACGACCGGCCGCCGCGGCCGATGATGTCATAGCCCGCGCGCCGGATATAATCGGTGCCGACCTCGAAACCCGAGGCGAAGACGATGCAATCGACGGGATATTCGACCCCGCCGACGCGGATGCCGGTGGCGGTCACCGCCTCGACGCCGCGCCCGTCGGTGTCGAGCAGCGTGACGTTGGCGCGGTTGAACGTCTCCAGATAGCCGTCGTGAAAGACCGGGCGCTTGCAGAAGCGGCGATACCAGGGTTTGAGCCGCTCGGCGGTCGCGGGATCGGCGACGATCGCGTCGATCCTCGCGCGGATCTCCTCCATCTTCTCGGCATCCGCGACCTCGGCGGCGTGGAGGATCTGTTCCATCGCATCGGGCCCGGTCGCGGTCGCCGCCGCCGCGGCGATCCTGGTGAACAGGAAGGTCCAGCCGTCCTGGATCAGGTCCCGATCCGCCGCGCCACCGGAGGTCAGCGCATTGAAATTGTCGATCAGTTCCTGCTGCCAGCCCGGTTCGAGCGACGCCGCCCAATCGGGATCGGTCGGCAGTTCCTGCCGCACGTCGACGCCCGACGGCGTGCGCTGCACGACGTAAAGATGCTCGGCATGTTCGGCGAGATGGGGGATGCACTGGATGCCGGTCGCGCCGGTGCCGACGATCGCGACGCGCTTGCCCGCCAGCCCGGTCAGCCCGCCGTCCGGCCCGCCGCCGGTATATTCATAATCCCAGCGGCTGGTGTGGAAGGAATGGCCCTTGAACGTCGCGATCCCCGGCATCCCCGGCAGCTTGGGTCGCGACAGCGGGCCGTTGGCGGTGACCAGATAGCGCGCCGAGATCGTATCGCCGCGGTCGGTCGAGACGTGCCAGCGCGCCGCCGTCTCGTCCCATTCGGCGCGCGTCACCTGCGTCTGGAACAGCGCCGCGTCGCGAAGCTGCCAGCGATCGACCAGCCGTTCGGCATGCGCGCGGATCTCCTCGCCCGACGCATAATTGCGTGGCGGCATATAGCCCGTCTCTTCGAGCAGCGGCAGATAGACATAGGCCTTCATGTCGCAGGCGAGGCCGGGATAGCGGTTCCAATACCAGGTGCCGCCGAAATCGCCCGCCTTCTCGATCATCACCAGATCGGTCACGCCCGTGTCCTTGAGCTTGATCGCCGACAGGATGCCGCCGAAGCCGGCGCCGACGATCGCCACCTCGCAGGTGCGCACCACCGGCGCGCGGTCGATCCGCTCGACATAGGGGTCTTCGGCGAAATAGGCGAAATCGCCCCCCGTGCCGATATATTGGTCGATACCGTCCTTGCGCAGGCGCTTGTCGCGCTCCTCGCGATATTTGGCGCGCAGCGTGTCGAGATCGATCGTGGCCATGGCTCGTTCCTTTCCGCCGGCGTTCAGGCGGGCTTGACCCAGAAGGTCTCCAGCCCGCGAAAGCCGGGATTGCTCGTATAGATCGCGGGATAGGCGGGATCGGCGACCAGCGCCGGGAAGCGCTCGACCAGCGCACGGAGCAGCTCCTGCGCCTCCAGCCGCGCCAGCGGCGCGCCGAGACAGGTGTGCCGCCCGCCGCCGAACGAGAAATGCTTCACCGGCTTGCGCGCGATATCGAAGCGGTCGGGATCGGGGTTGAGCGCGGGATCGTGATTGACCGCGGTCAGCATCACCGAAATCTGCTGCCCCTTCGGCACGGTGACCCCGCCCAGCGCCATATCCTCGGGCGCGATCCGGTCGGTGGAGAAGATCGGCGGTTCGAACCGGATCGCCTCGTCGACCGCATTGGCGACCAGCGCCGGATCGGCGACCAGCCGCGGCCAGTTGTCCGCGTCCTTGAGGATGTTGCACAGCATCGTACCGAGCAGGTCGGTGGTCGTCTGGTTGCCCGCGATCAGCAGCACCTGCGCGTGTTCGGCGATTTCGGCGTCGTCGAGTCTTTCGCCCTGATGTTCGACCGTCATCAGCGCGGTGATGAGATCGTCGCGCGCTTCGATCGCACCGCGCCGTGCCGCGATCTCGGCGGTGAAGAGCTGGTAGAGATGCGCCGCGGCGGCCACCCCCTGCGCCTTGACGTCGGGCGGGGCGAGCGGGTTGAGCAGCGCCGCGACCATCTCGTCCGACCAGCGTTTGAAATCGTCGTGATGACGCGAATCGACGCCGAGGATATCGGCGATGGTGATCGTCGGTAGCGGCCGCGCGATCGCGTCGACGAAGTCGAAGCCGGCGGGATCGGCGGCGTCGATCAACTGCCGGCACAAAGCCGCGACGCGGGGCCGCGTGCGCTCGATCCGCTCGGCGTTGAACGCGCGGCCGACGAGGCCGCGGACGCGCTTGTGCAGCGGATCGTCCATGAACATGATCGGCGGATCGCGGGTGAGATCCTCGCCGCGCAACCGCCGCGTCGAGGTCTCGACGGTGTTACGCGGGTCGCTCGGCAGGCTGCGGTCGGCGAGCACCTTGCGCCCGATCTCGGCGGACAGCACGACATAGTCGCGCAGCACGCCGTCGTGCAGCACCGGGCAGCGATCGCGCGCATCGTTGAGCACCGCATGCGGATCGGCGCGAAAGGCGGGCGACAGCGAGGTCAGCGCGATGCCGCGCGGCAGGTCGTCCGGGACGGAAACGGTCATGGCACGGTCCTTTCAGGTGAGCGGTTCGAGTGCGAGGACCTGCTTCGCCATCGCCAGCAGGCCGACGTCGCTGGCGGGCGCGCCGCGCACCGCCGCCTCGATCTCGCGGTGGCGGGTTTCGATCGTCTCGCGATATTCGGGATGGGTGACGACGTAGAAGCGCCGCTCGGCCAGGGCTGCGAACGCCTGATCGGCGACTTCCGCGGGCGCAATGCCGTTGGCGACGAAGGCGCGGGTGAAGGCGCGCTCCTCGGCCCCGGCGGCGGAGAGGCCCTCGCGCGGCAGGCCGGCGGGCACGTTGCGGTCCGCCTCGGTGATATTGGTCGCGACGCTGCCCGGGCAGAGCACCGCGACGTGCAGCCCGTGCGGACGCAGTTCGTGCGCCAGCGTTTCGGAAATCGCGACGACCGCATGTTTGCTCGCCGAATAGACCGCCGAATTGCCCGGCGAGACGATCAGCCCGGTGATCGACGCGGTGTTGAGCACATAGCCCGCCACCCCGGCCGCGATCATCGCCGGCACGAACAGGCTGATGCCATAACCCAGGCCGAGCAGGTTGACCGAGATCGTCCAGCGCCAGTCCTCGGGCGTCGCCGCGCTCGCCGACGCCTTCCACGCGACGCCGGCATTGTTGGCGAGCAGACAGGGCGGGCCATGATCGGCGAGCACCTGCGCCGCCACCGCGCGATAGCGATCGAGATCGGAGACATCGAGCGGATAGGTTTCCACCGTCGCACCGGTCGCGCGCAGCGCCGCCGCCGCATCGGCGAGCGCCGCCGCCTCGATATCCGCGAGCAGCACGGTCATGCCTTCCGCCGCGCAGCGTTCGGCGATCGCCCGGCCGATGCCGCTCGCGCCGCCGGTGATGAACGCGGTCCTGCCGTTCAGCTCCATGCCATCCTGCTCCTGTCGTCTATCGAGCCTTTGCGACTCCGTTACCCAGTTAATAGTCCAGCTTGACTAATAGATAAAGCGGGTCATGGCGGCGTGTAATAGAGCGCCCGCGCGCCCGGCTCGGCGCGGACGCGCGCGATCTCGGCGCGGGCGATGGTGCGCAGATGCACCTCGTCCGGCCCGTCGACGAAGCGCAGCGCGCGCGCCCAGCCGAGGAAGCCGGCGAGCGGCGTATCGTTGGTCAGCCCCATCGCGCCGAACACCTGCACCGCGCGGTCGACCACCCGGCTCTGTAGCCCCGCGGCGACGACCTTGATCGCCGACACGTCGATCCGCGCCGCCTTGTTGCCGTCGCGGTCGAGCACCGCAGCGGCGCGCAGCACGAGCAGCCGCGCCTGGTCGATCTCGATCCGCGACAGCGCGATCCAGTCCTGGATATTGGCATAGTCCGACAGGCGCCGGCCGAAGGCGTGCCGTTCGAGCGCGCGTTCGCACATCAGGTCGAGCGCGAGTTCGCACTGGCCGATCGTGCGCATGCAATGATGGATCCGCCCCGGCCCGAGCCGCGCCTGCGCGAGCGAGAACCCCGCCCCCTCCTGCCCCAGCAGGTTGGCGACGGGCACGCGCACGTCGCGGTACAGGACCTCGCAATGCCCTTCGACGGCGAGATGGTTGAGCACGGGGACGTTGCGGACGATCGTCACGCCCGGCGTCTCCATCGGCACGATCACCATCGCATGGCGCGCGTGCGGCGAGGCGGCGGGGTCGGGATCGGTGACGCCCATCACGATCGAGAAGCGGCAATTGGGGTGGAGCGCGCCGGTGGTGAACCATTTGCGCCCGTCGATGACATAATCGTCGCCGTCGCGGCGGATGCGCGTTTCGAGATTGGTCGCATCGGCGGAGGCGACGTCGGGCTCGGTCATCGCGAAGCACGAGCGGATCTCGCCGCGCAGCAACGGGTCGAGCCAGCGTTCGCGCTGCCCGGGCGTCGCGAACAGGTGGAGCAGCTCCATATTGCCGGTGTCGGGGGCGCTGCAGTTGAACACCTCCGCCGACCAGGGCAGCCGGCCGATCTGTTCGGCGAGCGGCGCGAATTCGCTGTTGGTCAGCCGCGTACCGGGCTCGTCGTCGCGCAGCCCCGGCAGGAACAGGTTCCACAGGCCCTCCGCCCGCGCGAGCTCCTTCAGCGGGTCCATGATCTCGCCCGGATAGCGCCCCGCCTCGCTGGCATGCGCCCAGGCGCGATTGTGCGGCAGCACATAGGCGTCGAGGAAGGCCGCCATCCGGCCCCGCAAGGCCTCGACCCGCGGCGAATAATCGAAATCCATCATATCCTCCCGGCCGTGCCGGTCTGCGCCACCGCGAGGCGCGCGAAGCGGCCGGCGAGCCGCCCGACGTCGGCGGCATTGGCGGCGCTGGCATTGCCCCGTCGCGCCCGCGCCGCGATCCCCTCGAAGATCACCGCGAGCCGGAACAGCGAAAAGGCATAATGAAAGGGCGCGACGCCGACGTCGTGCGTCGCCGCGGCGCGATAGCGGTCGAGATACGCGCGCTCCGACGGGATGCCGAGCGCCGCGGGGTCGCGATCGGCGATCCCCATATAATCCGCCGCATCGAGCCGCCAGCCGAGCGCGCTATAGGCGAGGTCGGCGGCGGGGTGGCCGAGGGTCGACAATTCCCAGTCGAGCACGCCGACGACACGCGGCTCGCTCGGATGGTAGATGAGGTTGCCGATGCGGAAATCGCCATGCGCGATCGTCGTGATCTCGCCGTCCGGCACGTGGCGCGGCAGCCAGTCGATCAGCGCGTCGATATCGGCCGAGGGGGCACCGCCGGCGAGCTGCCATTGCCGCGTCCAGCGCGCGACCTGCCGCGCGAAGAAATCGCCCGGCCGGCCGAAATCGGCGAGCCCCCGCGCGTGCCAGTCGACGCCATGCAGCGCCGCCAGCGTATCCGCCATCGCCAGATACATCGCCCGCCGATCCGCGGGGGCGACGCCGGGCAGCGTCGGATCGTCGAACACCCGCCCCTCGATCCGCGTCATCACATAGAAAGGCGTGCCGATCACCGCAGGGTCGGCGCAATAGAACAGCATCTCGGGCACCGGCACCGCGCTGTCGGCGAGCGCCGCCATGATGCGATATTCGCGATCGATCGCATGCGCCGACGGCAGCGCATCGGGCGGCTGCTTGCGCAGCACCAGCCGCCGTGCCCCCAGCGTCACGAAGAAGGTGGGGTTGGACTGACCGCCCGGAATCGCCTCGATCCGCAGCGGCCCGTCGGCATCGAGCAGCGCATGGCGGAAATAGGTTTCGAGTGCCGCCTGCATGATGCCCTTCCCAAACGACACGGACCCTCTATCCGCCTACTATTTAAACGTGTAGTTAATAAGGAACAAGAGGTAAAGCGAATCCGGTCACGCGGATCGTCCAAGCCTCCGACGACCGGAAGAGGAGAGGAAATGCCCAAGCACGCCTTGGCGGGAACCGCGTCCCGCATCGCACTCGCCGTGATCGCCGCCATCGCGGCGCCGCTCGCCGCGCGCGCGCAGACCGCACCAACACCGCCCACGCAGTCCCCACCCGCCGCCGGGGACGTCCAGCCCGGCGACATCATCGTCACCGCGCAGAAGCGCAGCGAGCGCATCCGAAACGTCGGCATGTCGATCCAGGCGCTGCCCAGCCAGGCGCTGACCGATGCCGGCGTCGCCGCGCCGCAGGATCTGGTGAAGGTGGTACCGGGGTTCGCGAGCAACCCGACCCCTTATGGCGCCAGCGTCTATACGCTGCGCGGCATCGGCTATCAGGAGACGACGCTCGCCGCCGCCCCCACCGTCACCGTCTACAGCGACGAAGTGCCGATCCCGTTCAGCCCGGAAACCGTCGGCACCGCGCTCGACCTCGCGCGCGTCGAGGTGCTCAAGGGGCCGCAGGGCACGCTCTACGGCCAGAATTCGACCGGCGGCCTGATCAACTTCATCGCCGCGCGGCCCACGGACACGGTCCACGCCGGCGGCCAGATCGGCTATGGCAGCTTTCACGCCTTCGACGCCGAGGGCTTCGTCTCCGGCCCGCTCACCGACACGCTGAAAGGTCGCGTCGCCGTCCGGGTCAGCGAGGGCGGCGCATGGCAGAAAAGCTATACGACCGGCGCGAAGCTCGGCGAGCGCGACCTGCTCAACGGCCGGCTGCTGCTCGACTGGGACCCGGGCAGCCGCTTCCACGCCAAGCTCAACGTCAGCGCATGGCGCGATCACGGCGAGACGCCCGCACCGCAATTCTTCGGGCTGCAGGTGCTCACCCCCGGCGCGACCGCGCTAATGCCGCCGGGGCTGGTGAACTACCCCCTCGCCCCGCATGACAATCGCGCCGCCGACTGGGATCGGGGCGTCGACTATCACCGCCGCAACAGCTTCGTCTTCACCTCGCTGCGGCTCGCCTACGATCTCACCGACGACGTCACACTGACCTCGCTCACCTCGTACCAGCGCTACCGCCGCGATCAGCCGGTCGAGGCCGACGGCACCAGCTATCAGGATTATTCGACGATCCAGCAGGGCGACGTGAAGACCTGGTATCAGGAGGCGCGGCTCGCCGGCACGTTCGGCGGCAAGGGCAATTGGCTGATCGGCGCCAATTACGAACACGATACCGTGTTCGACCAGTTCCAGATTTTGGACAGGGACGGCTCGCTCAGCCACGTATTGCTGTCGGCAGCACCGCTCATCGTCCTCAATTTGCCGGGCAATTTCGAGCGTACCGACCAAGAGATCGCGACCTGGGCGGCGTTCGGCGGGGTCGATTATCCCGTCACGCCGACGCTGACGCTACAGGCGTCGGCGCGGTACACGCGCACGGTGCGCGATTTCACCGGACGTGCCTTCGACGGGGTGAACGGCAACACCGCCTTCTTCTTCACCTTGCTGCAGGCGCAGTTGCGCGCCGCCTATGGCCTGTTCAGCCCGAGCGGCCAGACGCCTGGCCTCACCGACTGCCTGTCGCTCGGTGCCGCGCCGACCTTTCTGATGGGCTGCCGCACCGACCAGCTGAAGGAGGACAATGTCAGCTGGCGCGGCGGCGTGACGTGGAAGGTCGCGCCCGAGACGATGCTCTACGCCAACGTCAGCCAGGGCTATAAGGCGGGCAGCTTCCCGACGATCATCGCATCGACGCAGGCGGAAATGGACCCGGTGACGCAGGAAAAGGTGCTCGCCTATGAGGCGGGCGTAAAGACGTCGCTGTTCGCCCGCAGCCTCGATCTCACCGCCGCCGCTTTCTATTACGACTATCGCAACAAGCAGACGATCGGCCGCTACGCCGACATCGCCTTCGGGACGTTGCTCAAGCTCATCAACGTGCCGAAATCACGCATCGCCGGGGTCGAGGTGTCGGCGGCATGGCGGCCGGCGCCGGGGCTGACGATCACGCCGATCGTCTCCTATCTCGATACGAAGGTGCTCGGCAGCTTCCGCAATTACGATTATGTCGGGGCGCCGCAGGATTTCGGCGGTCGCGCCTTTCCGCTGGTGCCCAAGGTGCAGGCATCGCTCGACGCGCAATATCGCTGGCCGCTCAACCGCACCCTCAAGGCGTTCGTCGGCGGCAATTTCGCGGTGCAGGGCGAGACGTATTCGGGGTTCGTGCCCAACGATAACGAGGAGGTGCCGGCCTACACGCTGCTCGACCTGCGTGCCGGGGTGGAGACCGATCGCTGGCGCGTCAGCATCTGGGGCCGCAACGTCACCGACAGCTGGTATTGGACCTCGGCGACGCGGATCAACGACGCGCTCGTCCGCCAGACCGGCATGCCGCGCACGATCGGCGCGACCCTGGGGTTCAATTACTAGGCGGGATCGCCATTCATCGTCGTAGTGAAATTCCTCCCCCGCCAGGGGGAGGTGGCATGCCGAAGGCATGACGGAGGGGGAGGTAAGCGACACGTCCGTTCCGTTTCCTCCCCCTCCGTCACGGCTTCGCCGCGCCACAGTGCCGGGTCGGTCATGCCCCCGGCATGACCTTGAACGGCCGGGGGCCGTTCAACCCGGCACCCCCTGGCGGGGGAGGACCTACGTCACGACGATGAATGTCGATCGGTCCTGGATATGAAAGGTCTAGTCAGCATTGACTAATTGACGTGATGTGCGACACTGACTGACAATAAACGACTCACGTAGACGCAGCGTATTCTGCCCGCCTCTCGGCTTGTAAACGCTTTCAACAGGAAATGTTAGCCATGGACACCGTGCTTCTGCGCGCCGTTACTTGCGCGCTCACGACATTCACCGTCGTGACCCTCGCGATCACCGCGCCCGCAGCGGCGCAGATCGGCAATTTCCCGCCGATCGAAACCGGCATCACCCTGCCCAAGGACGAGGCGGCGCACCGCCAGCCCGCGGAATGGTGGTATATGACCGGGTTCCTCGACGGGGTCGATCCCGCCGGCGTCAAGCACGCCTATGCCTATGAAATGGTGGTGTTCCAGATCGCGGCGGTCGCCGGGCTGCCGCCGACCTACGACGCGCATTTCGCCATTTCCGATCTCGATCGCGGCACCTTCCGCTTCGAGAAGCGGGTGATCGCCGCGCCCTTCCCGACCGCGACCGGCCGGTTCGACTTCGACGTGCTCGGCTTTCGGATGGGCGGCACGATGGGCAGCTATTATGCCAAGGCGACGCGGACCGATGGCCAATATGGCCTCGACCTCACCGCGCAGGCGACGCAGCGGCCGACGCTCAACGGGGTCGACGGCGTCGAGACCTATGGCACGTGGAAATCGCCTTATTATTCGTTCGACGTCAACCGGACGAGCGGGACGGTCTGGGACCATGGTGTGCCCGTCAAGGTCACGGGTTCGAGCTGGTACGATCATGAATGGGCGACCGGCGCGCCGGGACAGGCGGACAGCGGCTGGAGCTGGTTCGGCGTCTTGCTCGCCGACGGCACGCAATACAACCTCAGCTTCTTCATGAAGGGCGACGGCACGGTCGATCATGCGATCGGCGTGCGCACCGCCAATGGCGGCTATGCGCCGATCCCCGAAGGCCAGCTCCGCCTCGAGCGGGTCGGGACGTGGAAGAGCCCCCACACCGGCTACACCTATCCCGCGCGCTGGAAGGTGACCCTGCCCGGCGGCACGATCGATATCGTACCGGTGATCCAGGATGCCGAGCTCTACGCGCCCGCCACCCAGAAATTCTATTACGAAGGCCCTGCCCGCGTCTCCGGCACGCTCGGCGGCCGCGCGGTCACCGGCCGCGCCTTCGCCGAGATGAACCCGTGGGGGGTCGATTGGGGCCTGCGCGTCCTGCCCTGACGCCACCACGCCACGATCACCGCAAGAGGAGACGAAGCATGAACAGGATATCGGCCCATTGGCTGACCGGCGCGATCGCGCTGGCGACCGGCGTTTCGCCCATAGGATCGCCCGTGCAGGCGCAATCGTTCGAACAGCCCGCCCCCGTCGTGCTGCCGCGCGACGAGGGACCGCACAAGAGCCAGCTCGAATGGTGGTATTTCGTCGGCCATCTCTACGGCACCGACCCAAACGGCGCGAAACGCGAATTCGGTTATGAGGTCACCGTGTTCCAGCTCTGGGCGCTGCCGGGTGGTCCGGCGACCTATTCGTGGCATTTCGCGGTGACCGACGTGAACAACAAGCTGCATCGTGTCGAGGAACGCGCCGTGAGCGCCGCCATCCCCGACCGGAAGGGCAGCTTCAGCTTCGTCAATCAGGATTGGTCGGTCGGCGG
This sequence comes from Sphingomonas sp. M6A6_1c, assembly GCF_053345135.1. NCBI lineage: Bacteria > Pseudomonadati > Pseudomonadota > Alphaproteobacteria > Sphingomonadales > Sphingomonadaceae > Sphingomonas > Sphingomonas sp. M6A6_1c. The sequence goes on from NZ_JBKEZO010000006.1 coordinate 247,974, forward strand.
CTCGCTGCAGAATTACGCGATCAAGGCGGCGCTAGCCGACGGCCGCTTCGGCATCGATCTGTCGACCAGCAGCCGCATTCCCTTCGCGCTCCACAACGGCAACGGCGTCGTCGACTATCGCCCGGTCGGCCGCACCTCCGCTTATTATTCGTCGACCGCGCTCGATACGACGGGGACGATCTACGACAATGGCGTGCCGATCAAGGTGACGGGAACGTCGTGGCAGGATCGCCAGTGGTTCAACAAGGGTACCGCGCTCGACCAGGGCGGATCGCTGTTCGGCGGCGGCTGGAACTGGTTTGCGATCCAGCTCGATAACCACGTCCAATATATGCTCTATTACCTGCAAAGCCCGGTGACCGGCGCGATCGTCAACAAATTCGGCACGCGCGTCGTCAACGGCACCGCCACGCCGGTGCCGGGCGACCAGATGGGCATCAGGGCGCTCGCGCACTGGCACAGCGTCAACTCCGGCTACACCTATCCGTCGGGATGGACGGTGACGCTGCCCGACGGCACGCTGACGCTGACGCCGCAGGTCATCGATCAGGAGATGGTCTGGCCGCTGCACCGGACCTATTGGGAGGGGACGTCCGCGGTGGTCGGCACGCTCAACGGCCGCCCGGTGACGGGCCGCAGCTATGTCGAGGTCAATCCCTACCTCCAGCCCTATACCTCGCTGCCCTGATATACGGCATGGCTCAGCCCTTCGCGGGAACGGGGGACGCATCGCCGCGCAGGAATGCGGCGATGCGTGCACGCGCCTGCCGCGCCTCGCGGAAATCATAGGCCTGGAAGACGTGCGGCATGCCGGGCCAGATCTCGACATGGACGTCGGGGGTCGCGGCGGCGAGCCGCGTCGCGTCGTCGAGCAGCCGCTCGCTGCTGCCGACCTGCACCAGCAGCGGCGGCAGCCCGGACAGATCGGCGAACAGCGGCGAGCAGGAGGGGTGCGCGGGATCGGCAGCGCCGCAATAATAGACCGGCGGCGGCATCGGCTGGCCGCCGAACATCGGGTCGCGCTCCGCATTGCCGCGGATCGATGTGCCCGAATAACTGAGGTCGGTCATCGGCGAGAGCAAGGCGATCGCGCGCGGCAGCGCGAGCCCGGCATCGCGTGCCCGCACCATCGCGCCGAGCGCCAGCGCGGCGCCGGCGGAATCGGCGACGACGACGATATGCCCCGCCTCGACGCCGGTGCCGAGCAGCGCGCGATACACCGCGAGACAATCGTCCTGCGCGGCCGGATGCACATGCTCGGGCGCGAGCCGATAGAGCGGCAGCACGACGCGGCCGATCCCCGCCGCCCGCGCGATCCGCGCCGCGAGTAGGCGATGCGCGTGGAGCGAGCGGAAGAAGAAGCCGCCGCCATGGACGAACAGCAAGGTGTCGCCGCGCCGCGGCGGCGCCGGAGCGCGGATCGTCAGGTCCTCCGCCGCGACGCCGCCGATAGGCACGGCGCGGACGTCGAACGGCAGGCTCGCGCTGCGCCGCAGCCGCGCCATCGCCGCATCGACGCCGTCGAGCTTCGCGCGCGCGGCGATCAGCGCGGCGGGGTCGGCGACGTCGAGCGGCGTCCTGGCGCGCATCGCACGCAACAGCCGGTTGGTCAGTCGTGCGCCGAAACCGGGGCGGCCCGGGACGGGTTCGATGATGCTCATGTCGTCGCGCTCCAATAGCGGTCGCGGATCAGCCGCTTGTAGAGCTTGCCGGTCGGCTGGCGGGGCAGCTCGGCCATGAAGTCGATCCGCCGCGGCGTCTTGGCCCCCGAGAGCTGGCCGCGCAGCCACTGGCGCACGTCCTCGGCGAACGCGGGATTGGCATCCACCCAGTCGACCGGCTGGACCACCGCCACCACCATCTCGCCGAGATCGGGGTCGGGCGCGCCGACCACCGCCGCATCGGCGATCCGCGGATGGGTGACGAGCAGATTCTCGATCTCCTGCGGATAGATGTTCACGCCGCCCGAAATGATCATGAAGCTCTGCCGGTCGGTCAGGTAGAGATAGCCGTCCTCGTCCATCCAGCCGACATCGCCCAAAGTGGTCCAGCCGTGGCGATTGGCGGCGTCCGCGGTCTTCTGCGGGTCGTTGTGATAGGCGAACGCCGGCCCGCCCTCGAAATAGACCGCACCCTCGCGACGCGGCGGCAGGGGGGCGCCAGCCTCGTCGCAGATATGCAGCGTACCGATCAGCGCCTTGCCGACCGAACCCGGCTTGCCGGCCCATTCCTCGGGGCCGATCATCGTCCAGCCATTGCCCTCGGTCCCCGAATAATATTCGAACAGGATCGGCCCCCACCAGTCGATCATCGCCTGCTTCACCGGCACCGGACAGGGCGCGGCGGCGTGGATCGCGACGCGCAGCGACAACAGGTCGTGGCGGCGGCGCACCGCCTCGGGCAGCTTGAGCAGCCGCACGAAATGCGTCGGCACCCATTGGCTCGCCGTCACGCGATGGCGCGCGATCGTCGCGAGCGCGAGTTCGGGATCGAACCGCTCCATCACCACCACCGTCCCGCCGAGCCGCTGCACCGTCATCGACCAGTGCAGCGGCGCGGCATGATAGAGCGGCGCGGGCGAGAGATAGACGGTGTCGCGGGTGAAGCCGAACCGCTCGGCGGCGATGCGCGTCAGCAGCGGCGGCGCCGCGATATCGGGATCGTCGGGCAACGGCCAGCGCACGCCCTTGGGCCGGCCGGTCGTTCCCGACGAATAGAGCATCAGCGCGCCCGCCGCTTCGTCCGCGATCGGCGTCGCCGGCATTGCCGCCGCCTCCGCATGCCAGTCGCGAAATCCCGCGATCGGCGCGTCGAGCATGAACGGCGCGAGCTGCGGCAGCCGTGCGGGCAGATCGGCGGCAACCGCAGCGTGGGCGGGCGAGGTGACGAGCAGCTTCGCGCCCGAATCGACGAGGATATATTGGGCCTCCACCGCGGTCGCGCCGGACGGCAGGCAGACGAGATACAGGCCGCTGCGCTGCGCCGCCCAGGCGAGTTCGAACACGCCGACGTGGTTTTCGAGGAACAGCGCGACGACGTCGCCACGCTTCAGCCCGGCGCCGCGGAAGAGCTGCGCGCCGCGATTGGCGCGGCGTTCGAGCTGCCCGTAACTGACGATCTCGCCGCTCGCCTGCATCAGGACGGCGGCCTTGTCCGGATCGCGCTGCGCGTGATCGCGGGGATGGTCGGCGAAATCCGGGAAAACGGTCATGCGACGACCCGGTCGGCCGGCACGGCATATACGGCACGCAGGTCCTGCTTGAGCACCTTGCCCGCCGCATTGCGCGGCAGCGCGGCGACGAATGCCACCGATCGGGGCAGTTTGTAGCCCGCGATCCGCGCCAGCGCATGCGCGATCAGATCGTCCCCGGTCGCGGCTGCTCCGGGCGCGAGCACGACGATCGCCTTCACCGTCTCGCCCCAGCGCGGATCGGGAACGCCGATCACCGCGACCGCCGCCACCGCCGGATGATCGGCGAGCGCATTCTCGACCTCGATCGGATAGATGTTCTCGCCGCCCGAGATGATCATGTCCTTGATCCGGTCGCGCAGGAACAGATAGCCGTCCGCATCGAGATAGCCGGCGTCGCCGGTGCGCAGCCAGCCGTCGGCGCCGATCGTCTCGCGCGTCGCGGCGGGCAGGTTCCAATAGCCCGCCATCATCCCCGGGGTGCGCACGCAGATTTCGCCGACGACCAGCGGCGGCAGCGCCTCGCCGGCCGGATCGACGATGCGGATCGCGCTGCCCGACATGACGCGCCCGACCGAGGCGAGACGGTCGCCGACCGGACGGAGATGATCGTCGGGGGTCAGCGCGACGAAGCTGCCGCAGGTTTCGGTCATGCCGTAATATTGGACGAAATCGCAGCCCAGCCGCGTCAGGCAGCGCGCGAGCAGCGTCGGCGGCATCGGGCTGGCGCCATAAACGATCTGGCGAAGCGATCCGCTGCCGATGCCGGCCTCCTCCCAGCGTTCGATCAGCATCTGCAACGCGGCGGGCACCATCATCGCATGCGTGACGCCATCCTCGGCGATCGCCCGTTCGACCCCCGGTATCGAGAATTCGCGCAGGATCACCGAACCGCCGCCGCCATGGAACGCGCCGAGCGCCCAGCCCGACCCGGAGACGTGGAACACCGGCATCGCGACCAATGCGAGCGCGTCCGGCGTCCAGCGCCGCCACGGCTCGCCGCCCCGTTCGCCGGCTTCGAGCGCGCCGAGGATCGAACCGTGCGTCAGCATCACGCCCTTGGGCCGCCCGGTGGTGCCGGAGGTATAGAGCTGGAGGGCGACGTGATCGCGGTTCACCGCCCCCGCCTCGTGGGGCAAGGGCGCCGCGGCATCGCGCCACGCGGTGAAATCCCGGACGGGATCGTCGCCGGGCTCGATCGCGATCACCCGGTCGGGGGGCATTAGCCCTACGGCGGCATCGCGGAAATCGTCGGTCGCGAACAACAGCTTCGGTGCGGCATCGGCGAGGATCTGCGCATGTTCGGCGGCGGCGAGGCGCCAATTGAGCGGCACCGTTATCACGCCGGCCAGCCCGGCGCCGAACAGCAGTTCGAAGAACAGATCGCTGTTCTTGCCCAGATAGGCGACGCGATCGCCCGGCCGGCAACCCGCCGCGACGAGCGCGCCCGCGACGCGGCGGATATGCGCGGCGAAAGTACCGAAATCGGTCGTCCGCCCCTCGAACCTGAAGGCCGTCGCGGTGGGCCGCACCTGCGCGTGGAACGCGGCGACCTCGCCGAGATTGTCGAACCGTCCGGTCATCGCCGCCCCCTCACCCACCGGTGAAGACCGGCGCGCGCCGGTCGAGAAAGGCCCGCGCGCCCTCGGCGAAGTCGCGGGTCAGGCCGGCGTCGCGCTGGTCGATCCGTTCGCGCGCCAGCGCCTCGGTCAGCCCGCTCTCCAACCCGTCGCGGACCGCCCGTCGCAGCAGCGCATAGGCGCGGGTGGGGCCGGCGGCGAGCCGCGCCGCCAGCGCGCGCGCCGCATCGGGCAGCGCCGCATCCTCCTCGACGCCGTGAACCATGCCCCAGGCCAGCGCGGTCTCCGCCGGCAGCCGGTCGCCGAGCATCATCAGCGCCATCGCCCGCCCTCGCCCGATCTGCCGCGGCAGCAGCCAGGTCGCGCCGAGATCGGGCACCAGCCCGACCTTGACGAACGCCTGGACGAAATAGGCGGAGCGCGCCGCGAGGATGATGTCGCCCGCCAGCGCCAGCGAGAAGCCCGCGCCCGCCGCCGCGCCGTTCACCGCGACCACCAGCGGCTTGGGCATCGCGAACAAGGTTTCGAGCAGCGGATTGAAATAAAGCTCCAGGCTTTCGCCGACGTCGATCGCGTCGGCGCCGATGTCGCCGGCCAGATCGGCGCCGCTGCAGAAGGCACGTCCCGCTCCGGTGAGCAGCACCGCCCGCACCGCCCCGTCCGCCGCGATCGCGCGCACCGCATCGAGCAATTCCACCGCCATCGGCACGGTCAGCGCGTTGAGGACGGCCGGACGGCGCAGCGTCAGTTCCGCGACTCCGTCGCGCACCACCAGACCGATATGCGCATAAGCCTTCGTCATCCGCTCCTCCGCCGGCCGTTATCCGTCCGATTAAACCGGCGCCCTCTTCCGCCGCCGACCGACCCTGAGTAGCGCTTTCGAGGTACAAAGATCAACCCGATCCAGCCGTATTAATTGTACGTTTAATTACCCCTTTCCAAAACCTGCGGCTTGCGCCATCAGACGACCGACATGATCGGTTCGGTCGCCTTGCCGTGGCGGACCGACGACGCAGGAAGGAGGGGCAGCATGCCGTTGAAAACGCTGGAACCACGCGACGGCATCGCGACGATCGTGATCGATTCGCCGCCGGTCAACGCGCTCGGCCTGGCCGTACGGCAGGCGATCGTCCGCGGCATCGACGCCGCCGTCGCCGATCCCGACGTCACCGCGATCGTGCTCCTCTGTGCGGGGCGCACCTTCTTCGCGGGTGCCGACATCACCGAATTCGGCAAGCCACCGGTCCAGCCCGATCTCCACGCGGTGATCGCGCGGATCGAACAGGCGCCCAAGCCGGTGATCGCCGCGATCCACGGCAATGCGCTCGGCGGCGGCCTCGAAGTGGCGCTGGCCTGCGACTATCGCATCGCGGAGCCGGCGGCGAAGCTCGGCTTGCCCGAAGTCTCGCTCGGTCTGCTCCCCGGCGCAGGCGGCACCCAGCGTCTGCCACGCATCGTCGGCGCGCGCGTCGCGCTCGACATCATGCTCGGCGGCAAGCCCGTCCCGGCGGCGCGCGCGCTGGCGCTCGGCATCGTCGACCGGTTGAGCGCGCCGGAGCGGCTGGCCGACGATGCGCTCGCCTTCGCCCACGCCATCGTCGCCGACGGCACCCCGCGCCGCCGCGTCCGCGACCGCGACGACCGGATTGCCGAGGACCGCGGACAGCCCGGCCTGTTCGACGCGATCCGCGCGGATCATGCGGCGCTGCTGCGCGGCTTCCGCGCGACGGCGAACATCATCGCCGCGGTCGAGGCGGCGGTCGCCTTGCCCTTCGACGAAGGCATGGCCCGCGAGGCAACGCTGTTCGCCGAGCTGCTCCACAGCCGCGAATCGGAAGCGCAGCGTTACGCCTTCTTCGCCGAGCGCGAGACCGCCAAGATACCCGGCCTGCCGGCCGGCGCGGCGAGCGCGATCGCCACGGTCGGCGTGATCGGCGCCGGCACGATGGGCGGCGGCATCGCGATGAACTTCCTCGCGATCGGCGTACCGGTCACGCTGGTCGAGACGGACCGGGCGGCGCTCGATCGCGGCATCGCGACGATCCGCCGCAATTACGAGGCGAGCGCGCGCAAGGGCCGGCTCGACGCCGTCGAGGTCGAGCGGCGCATGGCGCTGCTGACCGGAACGCTGGAGATCGCCGATATCGGATCCTGCGACCTCGTCATCGAGGCCGCCTATGAAAGCATGGCGGTGAAGCAGGCGATCTTCGCCCGGCTCGACGCGGTGGCGAAGCCGGGCGCGATCCTGGCGTCCAACACCTCGTTCCTCGATCTCGATGCGATCGCGGCGGTCACTCGCCGCCCGGAACAGGTGATCGGCCTGCATTTCTTCTCGCCCGCCAACGTCATGCGGCTGCTCGAGGTGGTGCGCGGCGCGCGCACCGCGCCAGCGGTGGTCGCGACCGCGCTGCAGCTCGCCAAGCGGATCGGCAAGCTGCCCGTCCTGTCGGGCGTGTGCGAAGGCTTCATCGCCAATCGCGCGATGGGCGCGCGCATGGCGCAGGCGGATGCACTCGCGCTCGAAGGCGCCAGCCCGCAGCAGATCGACAAAGTGCTGGTCGAATACGGCTTTCCGATGGGTGCGTTCCAGATGCTCGACCTGATCGGGCTCGACGTGATCGGCCGCGATGCCACCGAACGGACGCCGATGGGCGATCTCGTCGCGCGCGGCCGGCTGGGACAGAAGAGCAATGGCGGCTTCTACGATTACGACGCGCAGCGCCGCGCCGCGCCTTCACCGGTCGCCGACGAGGTGATCGCCGCACTAGCCGCCGCGAAAGGCATCGCGCGCCGCAGCTTCACCGATCGGGAACTACGCGAGCGGCTGCTCTATGTGGTCGTCAACGAAGGCGCGAGGATCCTCGACGAGGGGATCGCGCGGCGCGCCTCCGACATCGATATGGCGCTGATCGCCGGCTATGGCTGGCCGGTCTATACCGGCGGGCCGATGTTCTGGGCCGATACCGTCGGTCTGCCGACGATCGTCGCGACGCTGGCGGCGCTGGCTGAGCGCCACGGCCCCGCCTTCGCCCCCTCGCCGCTGCTGGTCCGCCTCGCGGAAAGCGGCGGCACGCTGCATCGCGCGGTCGCCGCGCCGCCCCTCCCCATTCTCGAAGGAGCCGTACATGGCTGAAGCCTATATCGTCGATGCCGTCCGCACCGCCGGCGGGCGCCGCAACGGCGCGTTGAGCGGCATCCACCCGGCCGATCTCGCCGCGGTCGTGCTCGACGCACTCGTCGCGCGGACCGGGATCGACCCCGCGCAAATCGAGGACGTCATCATGGGCTGCGTCGGCCAGGGCGGCGAGCAGAGCACGCAGGTCGGCCGCAACGCCGTCCTCGCCTCGCGCCTGCCCGACAGCGTGCCGGCGGTGACGATCGACCGCCAGTGCGGATCGTCGCAACAGGCGGTGCACTTCGCCGCGCAGGCGGTGCTCTCCGGCACGCAGGACATGGTGATCGCCGCCGGCGTCGAGAGCATGAGCCGCGTGCCCATGGGCTCGACCGTCGCGCTCTACGCGCAGGCGGGGCTCGGCACCGGCCCGTGGAGCGAGGCGGCCAAGCGCCGCTACGGCGTCACCGCGTTCGACCAGTTCACCGGCGCGCAGATGATCGCCGACAAATATGGCATCACGCGCGAACAGGCCGACGCTTTCGCGCTGTCGAGCCATCGCAAGGGCGCCGCCGCAGTCGCGGCAAGCGTGTTCGATCGCGAGATCGTCCCGGTCGCGATCACCCGGCCCGACGGGTCGCACGCGATCCATGCCGCCGACGAAGGGCTGCGCGCCGACGCCTCGCTCGCCGGGCTCGGCGGGCTCAAGCCGGTGGTCGAGGGCAGCAGCATCACCGCGGGCAATGCCAGCCAGATCTGCGACGGCGCCTCGGCCATGCTGATCGTCAACGAACGCGCGCTGAAGGCGCACGGGCTGACCCCGATCGCGCGGATCGACTCGCTTACCGTCACCGCCGGCGATCCGGTGGTGATGCTGGAAGAGCCGATCAACGCCACCCGCACCGCGCTGCGCCGCGCCGGCCGCTCGCTCGCCGAGATCGACCTGTACGAGGTCAACGAGGCGTTCGCGCCGGTCCCGCTCGCCTGGCTGCGGATGCTGGACGCCGATCCCGACCGGCTCAACGTCCATGGCGGCGCGATTGCGCTCGGCCATCCGCTCGGCGCGTCGGGCGCGAAGCTGATGGCGACGCTGGTCCATGCGCTCGGCCGCACCGGCGGGCGCTTCGGCCTGCAGACGATGTGTGAGGGCGGCGGCATCGCCAACGTCACCATCGTCGAGCGGCTGTGATCGCGCGACCGACCCGCTGGAGGACCGATCCATGAAACTCGACAGTCCCATCGCCGCCGTCGTCACCGGCGGCGCCTCCGGCCTCGGCGCCGCCACCGCCCGTGCGCTCGCGGTCAGGGGCGTCCGCGTCGCGCTGTTCGACCTCAACGCCGAACTCGGCGAGCGTGTCGCCGCGGAGATCGGCGGCATCTTCTGCGCGGTGGACGTCACCGACGATGCCTCGGTCGACGCCGGCTTCGCGCAGGCGCGCGCCACCCACGGCCAGGAGCGCGTGCTGGTCAATTGCGCCGGCACCGGCAATGCGATCAAGACGGTGAGCCGCGACCGGACGACCGGCGAATTGCGCCACTTCCCGCTCGCCGACTTCGAGAGGATCATCCAGATCAACCTGATCGGCACCTTTCGCTGCGTCGCCAAATCGGCGCTCGGCATGGCGGCGCTCGATTCGGTCGACGAATCGGGCGAGCGCGGCGCGATCGTCAACACCGCCTCGGTCGCCGCCGAGGACGGCCAGATGGGCCAGGCCGCCTATGCCGCGTCCAAGGGCGGCGTGGTCAGCCTGACGCTGCCGCTGGCGCGCGACCTGATGAACGAGGGCATCCGCGTCAACACGATCCTGCCCGGCATCTTCAGCACGCCGCTGCTGCTCGCCGCGCCCGATCATGTGAAGGCGGCGCTTGCCGCGTCGGTCCCCTTCCCCAAGCGGCTGGGCGACCCGGCGGAATTCGCGGCGCTCGCGCTGCTGATGATCGAGAACGGCTATTTCAACGGCGAGGACGTGCGGCTCGACGGCGCCATCCGCATGGCCCCGCGCTGATCCCCGGAGACACCGAGATGCGCCAGTTCACCGACGACCAGAGCCTGTTCCGCGACGCCTACCGCCGCTTCCTCGACGCCGAGATCGCGCCGCATATGGAGCGCTGGCGCGAGGCGGGGATCGTCGATCGCAGCGCGTTCAAGAAGGCGGGTGATCAGGGTTTCCTGATGATCTGGCCGGACGAGGCCTATGGCGGGCTCGGCGACGACGATTTCCGCTACGAACAGATCATTATCGAGGAAACGGTGCGCGCCGGCTGCGCCGCCTGGTACAACACGCTGCACAGCCGGCTCGTCGGCCCCTATTTCCAGCGCTTCGGCAGCGAGGACCTGCGCCGCCGCATCCTGCCCGGCTGCGTCAGCGGCGACACGATCCTCGCCATCGCGATGACCGAGCCGGGCGCGGGCTCCGACCTCGCCGGGATGCGCGCCACCGCCGAGGATCGCGGCGACCATTTCCTGCTCAACGGGTCGAAGACCTATATCTCGAACGGGATCAACGCCGATATCGTCGTCGTCGCGGCGAAGCTGGCCGGCGCCGACACGCCGCGTGCGCTCGTGCTGCTCGTCGTCGAGCGCGGGATGGAGGGGTTCGAGCGCGGCCGCAATCTCAAGAAGATGGGCCTGTCGGCGCAGGATACCGCCGAATTGTTCTTCGCCAACGTGAAGGTCCCCAAGGCCAATGTGCTCGGCGAGCCGGGGCGCGGCTTCTACCATCTGATGGAGGGGCTGGCCGAGGAACGGCTGATCGCCGCGGTCGGCGCCGCCGCCAACGCCCGCCGCGCCTTCGACGTGACGCGCGATTACGTGATGCAGCGCGTGCTGTTCGGCCAGCCGCTCGCGCAGCAGCAGAACACCCAGTTCCGGATGGCCGAGCTGGATGCCGAGATCGACCTCGTCCAGACCTATGTCGACCATTGCGTCGCCGAGCATAATGCCGGGCGGCTGACCGGCAACATGGGCGCCAAGGCCAAGATGCTGTCGACCGAGACCGAATGGCGGATGATGGACCTCGGCGTCCAGCTCCACGGCGGCGCGGGCTATATGGACGAATATCCGATCAGCCACATGTTCACCGACGCGCGCGTCAACCGCATCCTCGCCGGCAGTTCGGAGGTGATGCGGCTCATCATCGGCCGCGACATCTTCTCGCAGACCTATCGCAGCCTGCTCGCCTGACGAGCGAAAGAGGAGGACGTCGGATGACGCCGAACGATGATTTCGCCATGCTGATCGACGGCAAGCCCGTATCCGCGGTCGACCGGCTGGCGGTGACCAATCCCGCGACCGAGCGCGTCATCGCTCATGTCCCCGATGCCTCCAGCCAGGATCTGGACGCCGCCGTCGCCAGCGCCCGCGCCGCGTTTCCCGGTTGGGCGGCGACCCCGATCGCGGCGCGGCGCGCGGCGCTGGAGGCGATGGGCGACCGCATGCTGGCCGATATCGCCACGCTCAAGCAGCTGCTGACCAGCGAACAGGGCAAGCCGCTCGCCGAGGCCGAGGGCGAAATCGGCGCCGCGGCCTATTGGCTCAAGGCAACCGCCGCACTCGAATTGCCCGGCGGCGTCATCGAGGATACGCCCGAGCATCTGGTCGAGATGCAGGCCGTGCCGCTCGGCGTGGTCGCTGCGATCGTGCCGTGGAACTTCCCGGTGCTGCTGGCGATGTTCAAGCTGGCGCCGGCGCTGCTCGCCGGCAACACGATGGTGCTCAAGCCCTCGCCCGTCACGCCGCTGACCCTGCTCCGCTTCGGCGCGCAAGTCGCCGACCTGTTGCCGCCGGGCGTGCTCACCATCGTCACCGGTGGCGATCGGCTCGGCCCCTGGCTCACCGCGCATCCCGGTATCGACAAGGTGAGCTTCACCGGATCGACGGACACGGGGCGGCAAGTGATGCGCAGCGCCGCGGCCACGCTCAAGCGGATCACGCTGGAACTCGGCGGCAACGATCCCGCGATCGTGTTGCCGGACGTCGATCTGGAGGCGGTCGTCCCGCGCCTGTTCTGGGCGGCCTTCGGCAATGCCGGGCAGGTCTGCATCGCGGTCAAGCGCCTCTATGTCCATGCCGCCATCTACGACCGGCTGCGCGATGCGCTGGTCGCCTATGCCCGCACGGTCCGGATCGGCGACGGGGCTGCCGAGGGCACGCAGATCGGCCCGCTTTCCAGCGGCGCCCAGCGGGATCGCGTGACGAACCTGATCGCGGACTGTCGGGCGCATGGTTACACCCTCGCATCGAGCGAAGATCCCGCGCCCGGTCCCGGCTATTTCGTGCCTGTGACGATCGTCGACAATCCCCCGGACGACAGCCGGATCGTCCGCGAGGAGCAATTCGGCCCGATCCTGCCGCTGCTGCGGTTCAGCGCGGTCGACGAGGTCGTCGCGCGCGCCAATGCCGGCGATTATGCGCTCGGCGCATCGGTGTGGAGCGCGGATGCGGGGCAAGCCCGCGACATCGCGACGCGTCTGGCCAGCGGCATCGTCTGGATCAACGAGGTGCAGCATCTCTCGCCGACCGTGCCGTTCGGCGGCCGCCGCCAGTCCGGCATCGGCATGGAAAACGGGATCGAGGGACTGAAGGCCTATTGCGACCTTCGTACGATCGTCACGCGCAAGAGTCCGGCTCAAGCCCAGAACCTTGGGGAAACGGAGCAATGACCGATTTCGGGAAGCGCGCCGCGGCTTTTCGTGATTTGTGACTAGGAGCAGAAATAACTCGAGTGCCTGCACGCTCGATTACGTGGCAGGCATAATTGAGCCGTTTTTCATCACCAATCTAATATGTTCAACGGCGGCGATGTCGGTGGTGGGATCGCCTGCCACGGCGATCAGATCGGCGAGCAGACCGGTTTTCACCGCACCGAGTTTCTCGGCAAGGTGGAGCCAGCGCGCGTTGCCGGAGGTCGCGGCGATCAGCACCTGCGCCGGTCGCATCCCCGCGCCGACGAGCAACTCCATCTCGCGCGCGTTCTTACCATGCGCGAATACCCCGACATCGCCGCCCATACAGATCGGCACGCCGGCTTTCAGCGCCATCCGCAGGCTCGCGCGATTGACTTCGACCGCACGCGGCGCAGGATCGCTGCCGTTCCAGCCGCGGTAGCGCGACGTCGCGTCCGACGCGGCGAGCGTCGGGCATAGCGCTATCCCCTTGGCTGCCATCGCCGCGAAGATTTCCGGCGTACCGCCATATCCGTGCTCGATCGTGTCGGCGCCGGCGGCGATTGCGCGCCGCATGCCCTCTGCGGTGGCGGCGTGGACCGCCACCGGGCGTCCTGCGTCGTGCGCGGCGGCGACCGCCGCGGTCATCTCGGCGAGGCTCAGCGTCGCGCGGCTGTCCTCGCCCGGACGCCAGCGATAGTCGGCATAGAGCTTCACCCAATCGGCGCCCGCGGCGATCTGGCGGCGCACCGCCGCGACGATCTGATCGACGCCCGACACCTCCTCGGCGCCCTGCGGCACGGCGACGCCGGGTTCGAAGCCCTTCGGGCCGTAGGCGCCCAGCGCGACGATCGCGCGCGTCGCGACCGACAGCCGCGGTCCGGGTACGATCCCCTGGTCGATCGCCGCCTTCAACCCGACATCGGCATAGCCCGCCCCTTCGGTGCCGAGATCGCGTTCGCTGGTGAAGCCGGCGAGCAGCGTCGCCTTCGCATGCGCGACCGCGCGGGCCGTGCGCAAAGCTAGCGGCTCGTGCAGGACCTGATCGTCCCAGCTCGTCTCGTCATAGGGATGCAGGAACAGGTGGCCATGGCCCTCGATCATACCGGGCATCAGCGTATCCCCCGCCAGATCGACGATCCGGGTCCCGGCGGGCACCGGCAGGTTCGGCCCGACCGCGACGATCCGCTCGCCGCTGACGAGCACCTGCCAGCCGGGGTGGACGATCCCGTCGACGCCATCGAAGACGCCGGCCGGTTTCAGGAGGATCGACGCCGGCCCCGACGCTGGTCCCGACGCCGGCGGCGCTGCGGGCACCGCGCTCGCCGGGGTCAGCAGCAGCATTGCGAGCAGCAGTTCGATCGTTCGCCGACGCATGGTCTTTCCCCTTGTCCCGCCTTAGGCTGCGGGCATGGATAAGGTCCTTCGGCGCATGCGCAATCCGGTGATCCTGTTGGCGCTGCTGACGGCCGCCCCGAGCCCGCCGCCGACCGAAGCGACACGCTGGCAGGCGCAGGCCGCGCGCGTCACGATAACGCGCGACGATTGGGGCATCCCGCATGTCCGCGGCCAGACGGATGCCGACGCGGTGTTCGGCCTGATCTACGCGCAGGCCGAGGACGACTTCCCCCGCATCGAGGCCAATTACCTGACCGCGCTCGGCCGTACCGCGGAAGCGCTGGGCGAGGATGCAATCTGGGCCGATCTGCGCCAGCGGCTGTTCGTCGATCCGGCCGAGCTTCGGGCCGACTATGCCGCCAGCCCGGCCTGGCTGCGCACGCTGATGCAGGCCTGGGCCGACGGGCTGAACTGTTATCTGGCGACCCACCCGCAGACCAGACCCAAGGTCCTGACCCGCTTCGAACCCTGGATGGCGCTGAGCTTTACCGAGGGCAGCATCGGCGGCGATATCGAGCGGATCACGCTGAGCGACCTCAAGACCTTCTACGGCACGCCCACCCCGCCGACCCCGGAGGATCTGGGCGCGGTTCCGCGCGAGCCCGCGGGATCGAACGGTATCGCCATCGCGCCGCGCCTGACCGCGAACGGCAATGCGCTACTGCTCATCAATCCGCACACCAGTTTCTATTTCCGGTCCGAGGCGCAGATGACGAGCGGCGAAGGCCTGAACGCTTACGGCGCCAGCACCTGGGGCCAGTTCTTCATCTATCAGGGCTTCAACCCCAAGGCAGGGTGGATGCACACTTCGTCGACGGTCGACAATATCGACGAATTCGCCGAGCGGATCGTGCGGGCCGGCGCGGGCTACGCCTATCGCTACGGCAGCGACCAGCGCCCGGTCGCGACCCGCACCGTCACGCTGCGCTACCGCAGGGACGACGGCACGATGGGCGAGCGGCGCTTCACGACCTATCGCACGCATCACGGCCCGATCGTCGCGAGGAAGGCGGGGCGCTGGATCGCGACGGCGCTGATGTGGAAGCCCGTCCCCGCGCTCGAACAAAGCTATCTGCGCACCAAGGCGACCGATCTGGCGAGCTATACGGCGGTCGCCGACCGCAAGGCGAATTCATCCAACGACACGCTGTTCGCCGACGACAAGGGCGAGATCGCGTTCCTGATGCCGCAGTTCATGCCGGTCCGCAGCGACCGGTTCGACTATACCCGTCCCGTCGACGGCAGCGATCCGGCGACCGACTGGCACGGGCTGCACAGCCTCGCCAGCCTGCCGAACGTGGTGGGCCCGCGCACCGGCTGGGTGCACAATACCAACGACTGGCCGTGGAGCGCGGCGGGGCCGGACAGCCCGCAGGCGAAGGACTATCCGCGCTATATGGATCAGGTCGGCGGCAACGCGCGCGGCGTGCACGCCGATCTGCTGCTGACCGGCAAGAGCGGCTGGACGGCCGAGAGCCTGCGCGCCGCCGCCTTCGATCCTTATCTGCCCGCCTTCGCGCGATTGCTGCCCGGCCTCGTCGAGGCGTGGGACGCTTTGCCCGCCCGCGATCCGCGCCGTGCCTCGCTCGCCGCGCCGGTCGCCTTGCTGAAAGCGTGGGATCACCGCTGGAGCCGCGATTCGGCCGCGACCAGCCTCGCGGTGTTCTGGGGCGATCATCTGTGGCGCGAGGTCGGCGGCTTCGCGCAGGCCGAGCGGCTGAACGTCCCCGATTATATCGCCACCCGCGTCGGTGCGGACGCCAAGCTCGCCGCGCTGTCGGAGGCGGTCGACCGGCTGACCCGCGACTTCGGCGGCTGGCGGGTACCGTGGGGAAACATCAATCGGTTCCAGCGGATCGACGATGCGATCGCGCCGCACTTCGACGATGCGGCGCCCTCCATCCCCGTGCCCTTCACGTCGGCGCAATGGGGCAGCCTGGCCTCGTTCGGTGCGAAACGCTGGCCGGGGACGAAGCGCTATTACGGCACCAGCGGCAACAGCTTCGTCGCGATCGTCGAATTCGGTCCACGCGTGAAGGCGATGGCGGTGATGGCCGGCGGGCAGAGCGGCGACGTGCGCTCGCGCCACTTTACCGACCAAGCGGCACGCTATGCGCAGGGCAGGCTCCGCCCGGTCTATTTCTATCCCGACGAATTGAACGGGCATATCGAACGTCGCTATCGGCCGGGCGGCTAGCGCCTACATTGCGCAGCGGCCCGGTCGCGTCGAGCCGCGCAGGCGTCGCGGTGACGGCATGGGTCGGGCAAACGCCGGTCCCGACGGCGGATCGCGAAGACCGACATCTTCTCGCCGTCCCGCTCATCATGACAGTTGGATGAACTTCACCGACGCATGGACACAAAAAGACACAAATCCAGTTATTACGGGCGGGTCGGCGCCGGGTCGTCCCCACGAATTGGGGTCATCCCATATGGATCAAACTGCCTTCCTCCTCGGGTTCACGATCATGTCGCTGGGCTCGCTCGCGATTTACGTCACCGGAAAAAAAACGCATCCCTCGGGCCATCATACCCTCCTGCACGCCAGCGTGCCGTTCATCGCGGCAACGGCCTATCTCGCCATGGCCTTCGGCATCGGGACGCTGTTCAAGATCGACGGATCGATCACCTATCTCGCCCGGTATCTCGACTGGTCGGTGACCACACCCATCCTCCTGTCGAGCCTCGTTCTGCTCGCCTTCCACGAACGCGGCAGGACCGGCGAGGTCGGCGGTCACCTGACCGCGATCATCGTCCTCGACGTGTTGATGATCGTCACCGGTCTCGTCTCGTCGCTAGCGGGCCCTTCGCTGGCGAAGTGGGTCTGGTATGGCTGGTCCTGCGTCGCGTTCCTCGGCGTGCTGTATCTCCTGTGGGGACCTTTGCGCACGCTGGCGATGAGCCGCGGCGCCGCATTGGGGGCGGCCTATAACAAGAACGTCGCCTTCCTTACGATCATCTGGTTCCTGTACCCGATCGTCTTCCTGATCGGGCCGGAGGGGATGAAGATCATCGCGGATCCGGCATCGGTCTGGGCGATCCTGATCATGGATGTCGTCGCGAAGGTCGTTTACGCTTTCTACGCCGCCAGCAACCTCGACAAGGCGCTGGCCGAACATGGTGACGAGCGCGGCCATCGGTCATGACGACGCGCGCGTCGGCGATCGGCGGCAGCCTATTGCTGGCGGCAGCCTCGGCCGTCGCCTTAGGGTCGCTGACCGTCCAGCTCGCCTTTGCCGTCGTGGCGATCGGCGTGATCGGCATGGCGCACGGTGCCAGCGACCTCGCGATCGTGGAGCGTCGTCAGCGCCCGTTGTTCCTCGCGCTCTATGCGCTCGTCGGCATCCTCTGCCTGTCGTGGTGGATCGCCGATCCCGCGGTGGCGTTGCCCGCGCTCCTGGTCGCGTCCGCCGTGCATTTCGGGCTTGAAGATGCACCCGACGGCTCGATCCTCGAGAAGATCGCGCGGGGGACGAGCCTCGTCGCCACACCTGCGACGCTCCATATGGGTGCGCTCACCGAGCTGCTGAGCCTTGCGGGTACGTCGACCTTCGTGCCGCCGATGGTGGCGGTGATGGCCTTCGCCGGCGGCGGGGCCGCGGCCTGGCTGATCGCCGGCGCCATTCAGCGCCGCGATGGTCGCCTTCTGACGGGGACGGCGGCGCTTCTCGTTCTGCCGCCTCTCGTCGGATTTTCGGTCGGCTTCCTTATGCTGCATGCGCTGCCGCAGACGGCCGAACGCAGCGATCAGCTCGGCTGCGCCGACATCGCCGACTATCTTCGGGCAACGGGGCCGATCCTGTTCAGTGCCGTGGTCCTGATCGGGATCACGGGCGGGCTGCTGCTGCGGCTCGATCCGTCGGGGGTACGCCCCTTGTTTGCCGGCATCGCCGCGCTCGCCGTACCGCATCTGCTCGTGACGCCATGGTTCGAACCGCTGGAGCGGCCGTTCGGGGCAATGCGGGGTCGGAGAAGGATGATGATCGGTATTAGCAACGGATAGAACGGACGCCGCGGCCCGGATCGTTCCGGGTCGCAATCGTCGCGCTATCGTCGCCCCGCAGAGATAATCCGGAACATCGTGGCACCTCAATACCTTGTCGATCAACGAACAGTGATCCTCAGGTGGAGACGGGTATTGAACGAGCGCACATGCGATGTGGCGATCATCGGAGCGGGCACCGCGGGGTTGAAGGCCTATAAGGCAGCGGTGGCGCGCGGCGCCGACGTGGTGATTGTCGAGCGCGGACCCGGCGGGTCGACCTGCACGCGTGTCGGCTGCATGCCCTCCAAACTGCTGATCGCCGCGGCGCGCGTCGCGTATCAGGCCCGCAAGGCGGGCGAATTCGGGATCGTGACGGGTGAGGTCTCCGTCGATGCCGCCAAACTGTGGAGCCGTGTCCGGCAGCAACGCGATCGCTTCGTCGACTCGGTTCTCGACGACTATCATGCCATCCCCACGGACCGCGTCGTCCATGGCAGCGCCCGCTTCACCGGTCCGCGGACGATCGCGGTCGGCGACGACCGGATCACCGCGCGCCGCGGCATCATCATCGCGACCGGCGGACATCCGATCATCGCCGAGACGCTCGATCCGGTCCGCGACCTCGTCCATACCCACGAGACGATCTTCGAACTCGCCGATCTCCCTGCGACGATGGCGGTGCTCGGCGCCGGGCCGCTGGGGCTCGAACTGGCCCAGGCCTTCGCCAGGCTCGGCGTCGCGGTCACCGTCATCGATGAGGGCGAGATGATCGGCGGCCTCAAGGACCCGAAGACGAATGCGGCCGCCATCGCGGCGATCGGCGAGGAATTCGCATTCCAGCTCGGCGTCGACGCATCCGCGGCGCTGACCGACGACGGTCGTGCACGACTGAGCTGGTCGGGCGGCGCGGTCGAGGTCGACCTCGTCCTCGCCGCGACCGGGCGGCCGCCGTCGCTCGACGGGCTCGATCTCGATACCACGGGCATCGCGCTGGACGATCATGGCACGCCGGTTTTCGAGAAAAATACACGCCGCTGCGGCGACAGCGACATCTTCATCGCCGGCGACGCCAATGCGTGGCGCCCCGTGCTGCACGAAGCGGCGCGCGGTGGTCGCATCGCCGGCGATGTCGCGATGGGCGGGCCATCCGCCAAGCCCCTCCCGGCCTTCGCGATCGCCTTCACCGAACCCAATCTGACGGAAGTCGGTATGTCGTTCGATGATTTGCCGGAGGATGTCCGGATCGGCGAGGCGAGTGTCGCCGACAACGGCCGGGCGACCGCGGATGGCGAGGATCAGGGGCTGGTCCGCCTGTATGCCGATGCCGACGGCAAGCTGCTGGGCGCTTCGATCGTCGCCCCGGAAGGCGAACATCTCGGCCATCTCGTCGCGCTGGCGATCGAACGCGGCATGGATGCGGCGGCCTTCGCCGATCAGGCCTGGTACCATCCGACGCTGGAGGAACTGCTGCAAAGCGCCGCGCGCGATCTGCTCGGCGACGACGGATGACCGCGGCGCGACCCTGCTAACATAAGATAATTCGTCGCAGGGCGATATCCACCGGAACGGACCGGTCGCTGCATCGTCGGGGCATGCAGTTGATTTTGCGAGGGTGCATGACCGGACCGACGGTGGTATTTCTTCATGCGCTCGGCGCCAGTGCGGGTGAGTGGACGCAAGTCGTCGATCGCCTGCCGGGGCGGGATTGCGTCGCGCTCGACCTTCCCGGGTTCGGCGACAGGGCGGATGCCGGATATGCCGGTGTCGACGCGATGGCGGACTGGCTGGCGGACGAGGTCCGCTCGCGCGCGCCGGCGTCCTGCGTGCTCGTCGGGCACAGTATGGGCGGCAAGATCGTCACGCTCGTCGCGGCGCGCGCCGCCGCCGGAGAGATCGGCCTGTCGGGGGTGCTCGGCGTCGTGCTCGTCGCGGCCTCGCCCCCGTCGCCCGAACCGATGGACGAGGATCGCCGCGCCGAGATGATCGGCTGGTTCGCCGCGGGGCAGGCCTCCAGCACCGATGCGGCGACGTTCGTCGATGCCAATAGCGCGACGCCGCTGGCGGGTCCGCTGCGCGACGCGGCGATCGGCGATGTGCGGCGGTCGAACCGGGAGGCCTGGCTCGGCTGGCTCGAACGCGGCAGCCGAGAGGATCGGGCCGCCGATGCCGACCGCATCGCGATCCCCGCGCTGATCGTCGCCGGCGCCGAAGACGGCGACCTCGGCGAGAACGCGCAACGCCGGCTCAACCTGCCGCATTATGTCACCGCCGACCTGCAAGTCGTGGCAGGCGCGGCGCATCTCATCCCGTACGAGCAGCCGGACGTGCTCGCCGCGCTGATCGACGGCCATGTGGCGACGGTCGCCGGCGCCGCCCTGCCCGCGGAGTTCGCGACGATCCTCGGCTCCGATCGCGTCAGTCGCGCGACGCGCGCGGCGATGCTGGCGCGGATGCGCCCGCCGGCCGCGGCAACGGGCTGGACGGCGGAGGAACGGGCGACGACCGCAGCGCTGGTCGCGCGCATCCTGCCCGACTGCGGCGGGGCCGATGCCTTGGCGGATCGCATCCTGGCCGGCATCGCCCAAGGTCCCGGCGACGGCTGGCGGTTCGCCGCCCTGCCGCCCGATCGCGCGGCATGGCAGCGCGGGCTCGCCACCCTGGCGACCGCATCCGGCAGCTTCGCCGCGCTCGCGCCCGATGCGCAGAGCGGGCTGCTGGAACGCATCGCCGGCGGTCAGATCGGCAGCGTCGACGATGCGGCGCGCCTCTCGCCCGAGCAGATGGCCTTGTGGTTCGAGGACGTGCGCGCCGAGACGGTGCGGGTGTGGATGTCGCTGCCGGCGACGATGGCGGCGATCGGCTATGACGGCTTTGCGGTCGGCGGCGACGGGCGGCGCAAACAGGGCTATACCCGCACCGGCGCCGACGATCCGGAAGCCTGGCAGCCTTCGTTGGAGCGCATCGCGTGACGGCATCGCGCTATGCCGCGGCGGAGGTGGTCGATGCCGTGGTGATCGGCACGGGCGCAGGCGGCGCGCCGCTCGCCGCGCGGCTTGCACAGGCGGGATTGTCGGTCGTGGCGATCGAGGCGGGCCGGGCCTTCCGGCCCGACGATCACGTCGCCGACGAGGTCGCGGCCGACATCTACTGGATGGAGGAGCGGCTGAGCGGGGGAGCGACGCCCACCGCCTTCGGTTCGAACAATTCGGGCATGGGGGTCGGCGGGTCGACGCTGCATTGGGGCGCCTTCTGCCCCCGCCCCGATCCGCGCGATCTGCAACTGAAGACGCTCACCGGCGAAGGCGCGGACTGGCCGATCGATCACGCCGAGCTGATCCGCTACATCGACGCGGTCGAGCGGTTCACCGGCGTATCCGGCCCGGCCGATTACCCCTGGGATGCCACCCGCCGCTACGCTTATCCCCCCGTCGCGCGCAACGCCGCGGCCGACGCGATGGCGCGGGGCTGCGCGGCAATCGGCATCACCGCCACCGACGCGCCGGCGGCCCTGGTCTCGCGCGATCGCGACCAGCCGCATTGGGGACAGCGGCAGGGCTGCGTCAATTGCGGCACCTGCCATCAAGGCTGCCGCACCGCCGCCAAGACGAGCATGGACACGACCTATCTGCCCGTCGCGGTCGCCCATGGCGCCGAGATCCGCGCCGAGGCGCGCCTGCTGTCGTTCGAGTTCGACGGCAGCGGCCGGATCAGCGCAATTGTCTACCGGCAGGGCGGAGAGGAGCATCGCCAGCGCTGCGCCGCGGTCTTCCTGTGCGCCGGCGGCATCGAGACGCCGCGCCTGCTGCTCAACCTCGGCATCGCCAATTCGAGCGGTCAGGTCGGGCGCAACTTCATGGCGCATGTCGCGACGCAGATCTGGGGCCGGTTCGACGCCGACATGCGGATGAACCGCGGCTATCCCTCGTCGCTGATCAGCGAGGACATGATGCGGCCCGGTGATGCCGGCTGTGCCGGCGGCTATCTGATCCAGAGCCTCGGCGTGCTGCCCGTCACCCTCGCCACCGGCCTCGCCCGCGGGGCCGGCATGTGGGGCGAACGGCTGCAGAGCGTCCTGCGCGGATACAATCGCATGGCCGGGATCGGGATCAACGGCGAATGCCTGCCGCATGCCGACAATCGCCTGACGCTCAGCGACGAGGCCGACGCCTTTGGCCATCGCAAGGCGCGGATCGACTTCAGCTATCACGCCAACGAGCAGGCGATCGACCGTCACGCCCGGCGGACGCTCACCGACATCTGGGCCGCGGCGGGCGCAAGCGACATCTTCGCGGTCGACCGCTCCGCCCATACGATCGGTACGTGCCGCATGGGACGGGACGGCGACGCCGCGGTGGTCGATCCCGACGGCCGCAGCTTCGACGTTCCCAATCTGCTGATCTGCGACAATTCCGTCTTTCCCAGCGCGCTGGCGGCCAATCCCGCGCTGACGATCATGGCGCTGTCGCTGCGCACCGCCGACCGTTTTCTCGCATCCGACCGTTGAGGAGTTCGTCATGGATTTGGGTATCAAGAACCGTATCGCGCTGATCAGCGGCGCCGACTCCGGCATGGGCAAGGATACGGCGCGGCTGCTGCTGGAGGCGGGCGTGCGCGTCGCGATCACCGATCAGCCCGGCGGCACGCTGGACGAGGCGGTTGCCGAACTGGCCCCGCTCGGCGAGGTCGTCGCCGTGACCGGGGACGTGACCAGCCCCGATGACGTGCGGTCGATCTGGGCGGAGGTGCGCGACCGGCTCGGTCACCCCGATATCTACGTCAACGCCGCGGGGGTGACGGGGGCGACCGGCGACTTCCTCGACGTCGACGACGCCGGCTGGCAGCAGACGCTCGACATCAATCTCTTGGGCGCGGTGCGGATGTGTCGCGAGGCGATCCCGGCGATGCGCGGGAACGGCTGGGGCCGGATCGTCCTGTTCGCGTCCGAGGATGCGGTGCAACCCTATGTCGACGAACTGGCCTATTGCGCGTCGAAGGCGGGCATCCTCGCCCTCGCGAAGGGGCTGTCCAAGGCCTATGGCGGCGACAACGTGCTGGTGAACACCGTCTCGCCGGCCTTCATCGCGACGCCGATGACCGACACGATGATGCGCAAGCGCGCCGAGGAACGCGGCGAGAGCTTCGACGCGGCGATCGAGAGCTTCCTCGAAGAGGAACGGCCGGGCATGGTGCTCAAGCGACGCGGCCGCGCCGAGGAAGTCGCCGCGGCGGTCGCGTTCCTGTGCTCGGAGCGGGCCAGCTTCATCAACGGTGCCGGCATCCGCGTCGACTCGGGCTCGGTCTTCACCATCGCCGGATGAAGGCGCCGCGGTACCGCTGCGATCGCGGCGTTTCGTTGCGGTGGCGAGACCGTCAGGCGACACCATCAGCAACCGGCGCATACCGTCGGATACCGACGCCATCATATCCGTATCCGGCGGGCCCGGCGAGACGACGTTGACGCGGATGCCACGCGGCGCGAGTTTCGCCGCCGAGCTGTGCGTGTAGGGCCGCACAGCCGCCTTGGTCGCGGCATAGGTACGCAACGGCGTCACGCCCGTGCCGTCGGCGATCGACCCGACCAGCACCACCGAGGCTCCGTCGGTCAGCACCGGCAACGAGCCGGTGGAGGTGCAGGACGTCTACGGGCGGCGATTGCGGTAGATGCGGGCGGGCGTGGCGGATCGTCCGTGCGCCGCATGACGCCGATCAGCACGCTACGTGAAGAACGCGGCGCGCATCGGCAGCATCGCGGCGCCGATGACGGGCGCGTCGGCGCCGATCGTGGAGGCGACGATCCGTGGGGCGGGACGATGATGCCCGCGACGTTCGGGGTTGGTGAAGCGGATGCGCGCGGCGATGCGATCGGCCAGCGCGGGCGGCAGCCTTCCCCCCAGCACGATCAATGCGGGATCGAGCGTCGCGGAGATCGCCGAGGCGACGAGGTTGAGCGAGGGCGCGCAAGCGTCGAGCCAGCCGTCGACCACGGGATCGTGCGGATCGAAGCCGGCGAGCATCGCATGCAGGTCCGGCCACGGCTGCCCCCGCGCGGCGAGCCACAGCCGCAGCGTCTCCAGATTGGGTTGCGCCCAGCCTTCGGGCAGGATCGAGGCGAACTCGCCGGCGTTGCGATGGGCGCCGCGCAGCGGCGCGCCGTCCGCGACCACGCCGCCGCCGAAACCCGCCGCGAAATAGAGATAGGCGAAGTCGCCGACCGTCCGTCCGACCCCCAGCATCGCCTCGCCCACCGCCGCGACGTTGCCGTCGTTGTCGACCCATAACGGCCCGCCGAGCCGATCGGCGAGCAACGTATCGAGCGGGATCAGCGCCCAGGGATCGAGCTGCGCGGGCGGATTGAGGCGCGCGCCGTCACCGATGAAATAGCCGGTGACGCCCACGCCGACGCCGATCCGCCGCGCCGGGTCCAGCCCGGCGGTCCCGACCGTATCGTCGATCAGGCGCGCTAGCTGATCGGCCGCGCGCGGGAAATCCGTGCTTTCGAGCGGGGCGGATGCGCGGGCCCGGATCGCGCCGGTAAGATCCATCAAGGCGAGCGATACCGCATCCGTCATGACGGAGATGCCGACGGCGAAGGCGGCATCGGCGCGCAAGCGCAGCGGCGCGCTCGGCTTGCCCCGGCCGGTGATCTCGGGCGCCCCCTCCCCCACCAGGCCGCGCTCCAGCAACGGCTCGACCAGCCGGGTGATCGAATGCGGCGCGAGACCGGTCGCCCGCGAAAGATCGGCCCGCGAGGCGGCACCCCGCTTCGACAGCAGGGTCATCACCACACGCTCGTTGGCGGTCGCCGTCCGACGGCCGTCCTCGCGCAGGAAGGATGCCGGAAAGGCGCCGGCGAACGGATCGGTCATCCGCCCTCGACACCGCGCCCGCCGCGCCTTGTCAACCGCATAGCGGCAACAGCGGCGCGGACCACGACCGGGCAGCGTCGCCGACCTGGAGGCCGCGCGGCCGCCGCAGACAGCGCGCCGGGGCGATGACGGCTCATCGCACCCAGCGCACCTTGTAGAGGTGCAGATCGGGCACCGGCACGTGCCGCCGGTCGCTGCCGTCCCGCCGCATCACCGTGAAACCGCGCGCCCACCAGCTCCCTTCGGCCTGGACCCAGGCGATACGGTCTTCCACCGCGCTCACCGCCTTGACCTGCCGGCTGGGGTTGAGCGGCGAATAGGGGGCGAAACCGCCACGATCGGGGTCGAAGCGCCATACGCCGTCGTCGGTCGTCAGATAATAGCCGCCGTCCGGGGCAGCCGACAGATCGTGGCCGTCGTGCCGGCCCGGGAGCGACCAGCGTGCGCTTTCGACCAGCCGCGGACCGGCGGCACCGCGGTCGAGGCGGAAGGCCTGGACGAGATCGTGCGACAGCGCGAACAGCCGCCGGCGGCGCGCATCCCACACCGCGCCATGACCGGAAGGCAGCGGCAGCGACTGGATCACCTGCTCGCTGTGCCGGATGTCGTACAGGTCGAGCCGGTCGCCGGCGGGATCGATCGACAGCGCGACCGCGACCAGCCCGCCGGGCAGCAGCGCCGCCGAATGCGCCATCGGCACGCGCGCGCGGAACCGCACCCGCCCGGTCGCGCGATCGATCAGCACCGCGCCGCCGGTGGATGCGGTGACGAGGATCGCGAGCCCGTTCTCGACCGGCTTGCACTCGTCGATATGGCCGAGCAGTCCGTCGCGATAGTCGGGCGGCAGATCGGCGGCGGCTTTCGCCGTCCAGCGCCACGACTCGGTGGTGCCGTTGCTGCCGATCGTCAGCTCACGCACCTGATCGTCGCCGCAGGCATAGACCAGGCCGGACACCTCCACCGACGCGGCGGCGAGCAGCATGCCGAGCAATATCATCGTCATAGGTCCCTTCGTCTGCACGGCTGCGCCAAATCGCGCCGCGTCACCGTTATGTCACCTATAGTGATTAAATGACGCTCCCATGTCAGACCTAGGGGGAAATTTCATGCTGCTACGAACCACCTGCCGTATCCTGTTGCTGCTGTCCGTCGCGATGCCCGCGATCGCCGTCGCGCAGACCGGCGCGCTCCCGCCGGCGCCCGATCAAAGCGCGTCGGCCACCGCCGGACCGGAGACGGAGGGCGATATCGTCGTCACGGGGGCGCGGCTGCAGGCGAAGAAGGACATCGCCGCCAAGCGCGAGATCGCGGTCATCTCCGACAGCATCAGTTCCGACGAAGTCGGCACGCTGCCGGACTTCGGGCTGGGCGAGGCGCTGACCCGCGTCCCCGGCGTCTCGACGATCCAGAACAATGGTCGCGGCGAGGCGCAATTCCTGTCGATCCGCGGGCTCAATGCCGATTACAATCTGGTCGAGATCGACGGCGTGCCGCTGCCCGCCAACGAGATCTCGCGCCGCAACGTCTCGCTCGACGTGATCCCGTCGTCGCTCGCGAGCCGGGTCGAGGTCTATAAGTCGATGACCGCGGCGATGAACGGCAATGCGATCGGCGGTATCGCCAATCTGCGCACGCGCAGCGCCTTCGACAACGGCGGCAAGAGCTTCGTCGGGGGTCGCGTCGATATCGGCCGCTGGGACTTCCGGCGCACGCGCGGCGGCAATCCGCCCTCGGGCCAGGCCGAGCTGGTCGGCGCGACGACCTTCGGTCCCGACCGCAAATTCGGCATCGTCGTCGCCGGCAGCTATTTCCGCCGGGTGAGCGCGTCGCTCGACAGCGCGAGCACGACACCGCTCTACGTCGATCCCGCGACCGGCCAGCGGCTGAACCCGGCGGTCAGCGATGCCGGCAACGCTGCGGTCGTACCGTCGGTCCGCCGCTGGCTGCACTATGACAATCTTCGCCAGCGTTACGGCGGCTTCGCCAAGCTGGAGTTCGACGATCATGCGATGTTCAGCGGCGCGCTGACCGTCGCCGAATTCCATCACACCAACGACGAGGATCGCCAGGCGAACAGCGTCACACCGAACAATGCGGTGACCGCGGCGACCAACAAATACACTTATATCACCAATGTCACGCAGTCGGGCGGCAAGGTGACCAGCGGCAATTACGCACAGGCCGACGAGTCCCGCTTCTTCCAGAAGCGCGGGATCAAATATGCCGATCTGCATGGCGAGCTGACGCCCGGCGACCATGTCCGTGCCGATTTCGGGGTCAATTATGCGATCGCCACCTATCGTCAGGACGCGACGACATCGGTCTTCCGCATCCCCGCCGGCACGCGTCTCGCTTATACTTACGCGATTACGCCGGGCGGATTCCCGCAATTCACCTTCGCCGAGCCGGCCTATGTCGCCGATCCGACGAGGTACAATTTCTATGATTACCAGACCACGCCCGACGATCAGAAGGAGAAGGCGCTGACCGCGCGGGCCAATCTGGCGGTCAACATGGCGAATGAGGATGACGGGTTCGGCTTTGCGACGGGCGCCTATGCGCGCTTCCTCGACCGCCGCTACGATCGCACCGTCAGCGACTACACGCCCATCGCCGGAGCCGCATCGCTCTCCAGCTTCATCGCGCCGCAGCGTTATACGCCGTATAACGGCGGCGGGCAGCGCGTGATGTTCTTCGATCCGGCCGCGGTCAGCGCCTATTTCGCCGCCAACCCGACCAAATTCACCGCGAACGCGACCAACGCTCAGGCAAGCCTGCAGTCGGATTATACGCTGACCGAAGAGATCAAGGCCGGCTATCTCATGGGGCGCTACGCCCGCGACGCGTTGCGGCTGACCGCCGGCGTACGGTACGAGGACACCGGCCTGTCGACGGGCTCTTATAATCTCACCACGACCGGCAAGACGGTGCGTCTCGGCTATGGGCAGCAGCGTCAGCATTACCGCGACTGGCTCCCTTCCGCGCAGCTCGACTGGAACGTGACCGCGGAGCTGCGCGCCCGTGCCGCCTTCAGCCGCACGCTCGCCCGGCCCAATTACAACGATCTGGCGGGCCGGCAGACGATCGCGATCAACGCGGGGACCAACTTCGTCACCATCACCACCGGCAATGCGCAGCTCCGTCCCCGCCGCAGCGACAATTACGACGTCAGCCTCGAATATTATCTCAACCGCGACGTCCTGTTCTCGGCGGCGGGCTTCATCAAGTCGGTACGCGACGAGATACTGACGGTCAGCAACACCGCGCTGCAACCGTTCAACGGTGTCGTCACGCAGGTCACCACCGTCCGGCCGGTCAACGCCAGCGGCACGGTGATCCGCGGCGTCGAACTCAATGCGGTGATCACCCGCATGGCCTTCCTGCCGCAGCCGCTCGACGGCTTCGGCATCGCCGCCAACGTCACGCTGCTGCAACCGACGCCGCCGACGATCATGATGACCAACGGCATCAGCCGCCGCCTGTCCAGCCTCGTCGAAAGTGCGAACGTCGTCGGCAACGTCCGTGCCTTTTATACGGTCGGACCGGTGACGGTGCAGGGCGCGTGGAACCACCTGTCGCCGCTGCTGCTGACAGCTTCGACCACCGACCCGACCCAGGACGTCCGCTACAAGGCGAGCGACACGTTCGACGCGCAGATCCGCCTCCGCCTCTCGCGCGCGATCACCGTCGTGGCCCAGGGCAAGAACCTGTCGGACAATCGCCCGACGCGCGTGACCGGCCCCGCCTTCAACCTGCTCAGCGAAGAGCTGGAAAACGGCCGGGCTTATTATATCGGCACGCTGTTCCGCTTCTGATCGAATGAAGACCGCCGCTGCCGTACGAGCCGATCCGCCGTACGGCAGCGGCGGCTGGTTGCCGTGGGAATGCCGTGGCCACCAACGCTTCAAGCCAAATGCGATTGACTCGCAACGACCCTGTCGGCAAAGCGCCGCCAGGGGGTGCTAATGCGAACTATTCACATCACCACGCTGGGTTTCGCCTTGTTCTGGGCCGGGACGGCGCAGGCGCAGCAGGCAACCGACGGCGCGCCGGACGGCGACATCATCGTCACCGGCGAAAAGTCGAACCGCACGGTGCAGGAAACGACGACGAGCGTCGCCGTCACCACGCCGGCGCGGATCGAACAGGAAAATATCCTGACGATCCAGGACATCTACAATCGCACCGCGAACGTGTCGGAGACCTACGGCTCGGCCGGGTTCACGATCCGCGGCATCAACAACATGGGCGTCGGCGGCGGCGGCAATGCCGATACCGCGACCGTCTATGTCGATCGCGCGCCGATCCCGCGCGAGGCCTTGTTCGGCGGCCCGACCGACCTGTGGGACGTCGCGCAGGTCGAGATCCTGCGCGGACCGCAATCGACGATCCAGGGGCTGAACGCGCTGGCGGGGGCGGTCGTGCTCACCACGCGCGATGCCTCGACCACCGACTATAGCGCCGACGGACGCGTGCTGTGGAGCGAATATGACGACCGCACCCTCTCGGCCGCGGTCGGCGGGCCGCTTGTCAGGGATCAGCTGGGGTTTCGCCTCTCGGCGGAGCGCCGCGCCGATCGCGGGCTGATCCGCAACGTCACCCGCGGCGGCTACGACGATGCGCTGCGCTCGCTCAACCTTCGCGGCAAGTTGAAATGGACGCCGATCGCGCTGCCGGGGCTGGAGGTCCGCGCGAGCTACAATCGCGTCCGGCGCGATGGCGGCTATCTGTACGAATATGCCCGCATCGACCGGCCCGATTATTTCCACGACCGTGTCTCCACCGGTGATGCGCCGAGCCGCGGCAAGATCGACAGCGACATTGCGCTGCTGGACGTCGGCTATACGATCGCCCCGCGGCTGCGGCTGTCCAGTGTCACGTCGTTCAACAAGACGCATTCGCATGCTCAGATCGACACCGACGGCACCGCCGCCGACCTGCAGGTGGTCGACAACACCAACGATTTCCGCACCTGGACGCAGGAACTGCGGCTTAATTACGACGGGGAACGGCTGAGCGGCGTGCTCGGCGGCTGGGCCTATCGCCGCGGCGGCGGGCTGATCGCCGCCAACCGGCTCAACATCACCACGCCGACCGGCACGATCGCCGCCCTGTTGCAGGGTGGAGGGTTCCCGGCCGCGGCGGCGAGGCAGATCGCCACGCTCTACACCAATGCGCTGCCGGTGATCCCGATCGCTTATGCTGCGGATTCGCCGCAGCAGGTGCGCACGGCGGCGCTGTTCGGCGACGGGCGCTACAGGGTGACCGACCGGCTCTCGCTGATCGGCGGCTTCCGCTACGATCACGAGGAGAACCGGTATACCGCGGAGACGGTGGCACGCTTCACCGGCACGCTGCCGAACCCCGCCACGTTCGGCGCGACGGGAACGCCGCTGTTCCAGGCGATCACGGCGGTCAATCGCGGCGTGCTCGGGCTGGTGTCGAGCGCCTCGTCGGCGCGGGCGAGCAATGCGCGCAGCTTCGATGCGTTCCTGCCCAAGGCGGGCGTCAACGTCGACTGGACGCGCGATCTCAGCACCGCCTTCACCGTGCAGCGCGCCTATCGCTCGGGCGGGTCGAGCCAGAACCCGGCGCGCGCGCTGCTCGTCGCCTATGATCCCGAATATAGCTGGAATTACGAGGGATCGCTGCGGTCGCGCTGGCTGGGCGGGCGGCTGACGCTGAACGCCAACGTCTTCTATATCGACTGGCGGGATCAGCAGACCAACGCGCTGTTCGGGTTGAACGAATATGATTACAACACGGTCAACGCCGCCAAATCGCACCTCTATGGCTTCGAGGTCGAGGCGCAGGGTCGGATCAGCCGTGCGGTCGATGCCTATGCCTCGGTCGGGCATGTCGTCACCAAGTTCGACGATTTCACGCTGCCGAGCGGATCGAGCAGCGTGATCGATCTGGCCGGATCGCAATTCCCCTATGCCGCGCGCTGGACGCTCGCCGGCGGCGTCAACGCGCGGGTCGGGCCGATCGTTGGCAACATCAACGCCAGCTACCGCGGTCCGGTGTTCAGCGATGTCGGCGTGACGCAGACGCAGACGCGCCTACCGGGGCGGACGCTGGTGAACGCGCGGCTGGGCTGGGAGCGCGATGGCGTTACCCTCTTCGCCTTCGCCCGCAATTTGCTCGACGAAGACTATAGCCAATATCGCTACGCCAGCACCGGCCGCGCGATCCTCGGCGAACCGCAGACGTTCGGCGCAGGGGTGGAATTCCACCTGTGATCGCGGCGGTGGCGTCGTTTCGACGATTGTCGGGATGACCACCTCCGGATCGTCTCGAGACGAGACGATCCGGAGGCGTCGGCCGTTCTAGAAGTTGACCGCGGCGCTGAAGCGGAACGAACGGCCCAGGATCGGACGGGCGAGGATCGGCCCCGCCCCCTGCGATCCGATGGTCCGCGGATTGCCCTCGGTCAGCCCGATCTCGTTGGTCAGGTTGTTGCCCGTGACCTGGAGGCGGACATGGTCGAGCACATCGACCGACACGCCCGCGTCGAGCTGGTAGAAATGCGGCAGTAGCTGCTGGTTTTCGGGGTCGGAGAAGCGATCGCCGGTATATTGCAGCGTGGCGAACAGCGCCGGCCGCAGCGTGCCGATCGGCAGCTCATAGGCGGGAGTGACGCGCCAGCCCCATTTCGGCTGACGCTGCACACGGTTGCCGGTGTTGTCGATCAGGCCGTTGTTCGAGAAGAAGCCGCGATAGGTCGCGTCGAGATACGTCCCCGACGCGTTCAGGCTGAAGCCGCGGAACGGGCGCAGCGTGCCTTCCAGTTCGACGCCGGTCGCCTTCGCGCCGCCGGTCTGGCTCGACGGCACGTTGTTGATGATCTGCGTCGTCGCCAGCCCGTCGAAGGTGTTGTGGAAGCCGGTGGCGTAGAGGTTGATCCACGGCAGCGAGAGCTTGAGCCCGCCCTCATAGGTGTCGACCTGCGCCACGATGGTCAGCCCTTCGCGCAGATTGTCGAACGCCGGGAAGCTGTTGCCGCGGCTGTATCGGCCGAACACGCCGATGGTCCGGGTGAAGTCGTAATTGACACCGGCGGTCCACGACCATTTCGAATCGCCATAATCGATCCGTGTCGGTGCACCGATCACCGCAACGGCATTGTCGTAGAGCGTGGCGGCGTTGCCATCGAGATTGGCCGCCGCCGCGGCGGGGGTGCGGACGGTGCCGGTGACCTCGTGCCGCTGCCAGCGAACGCCGCCGTCGACGCGCAGTTCGGGCGTGATCTGCAGCTCGTCGACGCCGTACAAAGCGTAATCATTGCCTTCATAGCCCGCATTGACGAGGAAGGTCGGGCCGCTGGTGAAACCGCGCAGCGTCGCGGCGCGGCCGCCGTTCAGCGTCATGTCGACGACGCGGGCATTGGGCGTCGCGGTCAGCAGGATCTGGTTGCCTAGCGACCAATTGTCGCGCGTCGTGTAGTTGGCGTAATAGAAACCGCCGGTCAGCTTGTTTGATCCCGTGGTCCATTCGAGCGCGCTGTCGCTGACGAACGAGCTGATCTTCTTGCGGACTTCCCAGATACCAGCGCGCATCAGCGGCGTCGCCGCGCCGCCCGCCACCGCGCCACCGCCGTTGGCATAGGTGAGGCTGGCCACCGTCGAACCGGCACCGCCCAGGGTCGTTGCCAGTGCCGATGCGGCGGTCGGTGCATCGGCGGGAACGAGGCCGACGGTGTCGGCATCGCCGCCGAGATAGCTCAGCCGCTCGCGCAGGCGGACGCCGCCGGCGACCTCGTAATCGAAGGTCAGGCCGGTGTTGACGACCTTGGCGCCGCGCCCCTCGGCGAGATCTAGCGTGCGGCCGACGAGATTGGTCGTCACCCGCGTCTCGGGTCCGGCGAGCGTGCCGGTGCCCGCGTCGAAGCCGGCATATTCGCTGATCTTGCTGCCGTTCTGGACGATCGGGATCGGCAGCAGCCACTGGCCGTGGTCGTTCAGATAGCGCGCATAGACCTCGACCGAGCCGCGATCGCCGTCGAAATCGTGGTGGATGTTGGCGGTGACCTGTCCGCCCTTCTCGGCGCGGTAGCGGGGGTCGCGTATGCCATTGCCCTGCGCGTAATAGCCGCCGACCATGAAGCTGGTGTTGCCGCCGAGCGGGCCGGACACCCAGGCATCGCCGCGCGCCTCGTCATAATCGGTGTAGGAGAATTTGGCGAAGCCCTTGAACGTGTCGCCGCCGACGCGCGGCACGACGTTGACGGTGAGGCCAGGCTGGCCGTTCGAGAATAGCGAGCCGGTACCGCCGCGGACGGCCTCGACGCGCTGCACCGTCTCATCGAGGCGGATCAGCTGCGAGTTCTCGAGGAACGACAAGGTCGAGGGTGGGAAGATCGGCACGCCGCCGAGCTGGAAGGTGACGAATTGCGCGTCGCCGCCCGAGGGATAGCCGCGCACGAAGATGTTCGCGCCGTTCTGGCCGCCCGAGCTTTCCGCCATGACGCCAGGCACGGTGCGCAGCAGGTCGGCGGTGCTGTTCGGCGCGGCGCGCTCGATCGCATCGTTGCTGAGCGTGGTGACCGCGAACGCCGCATTCTGCCGCCGCGTGCCGCCGCCCGCGGTGCCGACGACGATGATGTCCTCACCGGCCTGCGCATCCGGATCGACGATCCCCGCATCGGGGGCGGCGCGCTGCGCGGTGCTCGTGGCGGGAACGGCCGCGTCGGCTGGGGCGGTCTGCGCATGGGCCTGTCCCGCGATCAGCAGCGCCAGCGGCGCGGCGCTCGCCCACAGATAGGCATTCCTCAGGATCTTGTTCATATCGTCCTCCCTGAACGTTCCGATGTCTGCCCGGAACCGTAGCCTCAGCCCTTAGGACCGTTACGGCCATTCGCCAATGCGGCACCGAAGATCGGCAGCATAAATTCGTCGCTCGCCAGCCCTCAAAAAATCTACCGACACCCCCTTGATCTCCCGATCGGCATTCCCAGTTTTCGCGCGCCGGACGCCGAACCGGGTCCGGACCGGACATCGAGGGCGCCGACTCCCGCGCCGGTGCCGCTCATGTCCAGATCGCTTCACAGGAGGATTTGGAGATGAGGACCAATTTCGACTTCACGCCCTATCGCCGCTCGACGGTGGGCTTCGACCGGCTGTTCGACCTGCTCGAAACCGGGCGCGGCGACGTCGCCGACGGCTATCCGCCCTTCGACATCGTCCGCGAGG
Source organism: Sphingomonas sp. M6A6_1c (assembly GCF_053345135.1). NCBI lineage: Bacteria > Pseudomonadati > Pseudomonadota > Alphaproteobacteria > Sphingomonadales > Sphingomonadaceae > Sphingomonas > Sphingomonas sp. M6A6_1c. The sequence continues at coordinate 281,961 of NZ_JBKEZO010000006.1, forward strand.
GCGAGGATCGCTATCGCATCACGCTGGCGGTCGCCGGCTTCCGCCCCGACCAGATCGAGGTGGTCGCGCAGCAGAACCAGTTGATCGTCACCGGCAAGCGCGAGGCCGAGCAGGACGACGCGCGCTACCTGCACCACGGCATCGCCGCGCGGCCGTTCGAACGGCGCTTCCAGCTCGCCGATTTCATCGAGGTGGACGAGGCGCGCTGCGACAACGGCCTGCTCAGCATCGCACTCAGGCGCGTCGTTCCCGATGCGATGAAGCCGCGCCGGATCGCGATCGGCGGCGGAACGCCCGCCGCTGCCACCCGCATCGGCGAGGGCGACAGCGAGGCGCTCCGCGCCGCCTGATCGCAGCCCCGCCGCATCGATCGACCCGCATCATCTTACTGACCAGAAAGGAGACAGGACCCATGGCCATTCGTGATCTGATCCCCTGGAGCCGCACGGACGAGCGTGTCCCGGCGGCGTTCGGCGTCGAGCAGGACCGGCGCGATCCGCTGCTCTCGCTGCATCGCGAGATGAACCGGCTGTTCGACGACGTCGTCCGCGGTTTCGGCGTTCCCACCTTCGCCGGCACGGAGCGCGCGTTGCTCTCGCCGAAGCTCGAACTCGGCGAGACCGACGACGAGATCCGCGTCACCGCGGAACTGCCCGGACTCGACGAGAAGGATGTCGAGATCGTCGCCGAGGACGGCGTGCTGACGCTGCGCGGCGAGAAGAAATCGGAGGTCGAGGACAGGGATCGCGGCTATTCCGAACGCAGCTACGGCCGGTTCGAACGCCGGATCGGCCTGCCGCGCACCGTCGAGGCCGACAAGGCGAGCGCCAGCTTCCGCAATGGCGTGCTCACCATCACCTTGCCCAAATCGGCCGCCGCCACCGACAACGTCCGCCGCATCCCGATCCATAGCGATGCCGCCTGACGGCTACGCCCGGCCGCGGCGTCGCGGCCGGGCACCGGGCCATGCGGGCAAGCACCAGCGGTGGCGGCGCGCTATTGCGCCTCTCTTGTCGTTGTCACTTTGCCGAACACCGGGGCGTCGACCGTCGTCAGACGATCGCTGGGGTCGCCGGTGACGTCGAAGGCGATGATGCGGTTGACGCCGCGCTGCAGCCACGGTGCGGGCGTGTAGAGCGTGTGGACCGGCCCGATCGACCAGAAGCGGCCGAGATTGTGGCTGCCGAGCCAGAGCTGCCCCTTATGCAGGCCGCGCACGTCGAGATAGGTGTCGCCCGGCTGATCCACCGTCATCTCCGCCTCGTAGAAGCACGGTCCGACGCAGGGCGCGGCCGTGAAGCGAAGGCTCGACGGATCGTCCATGGGCAGGCGGTACATCCGCCAGTCCTCCAGCGTCTTGCCGTCGAGCGTCACCGCGCCGGTCAGCCCGGTCTGTTCGGTGCGGATCGCGTGCGAATAGTTCACCCGCCCGGTATTCTCGACCAGCACGTCGAGCGTCGCGGCCCCGGCGCGGGGCGGCAGCGTCACGCTCTCCTGCCCCAGCCGGCGATCGAGCGTGCCCGCGAGTTTGCGGTCGACATAGACCTGCGCATAGCTGTGCATGCCCTTGAGCGTCAGCGTCCCGCCCCCGCCCGCCGGCAGCGCGACGCGATAGAGGACATAGCCGTAATTCTGGTCGAGTTCCTCGAAGGTCAGCGGCAGGCGCGCGCGCACCGGATCGGGCAGATTGTCCCATAGCGACGCGCTGCGCCGGATCGGCGAGACCGGGAAGGTGACCGCGACCGTCGGCGCCGGGGTGGGCGCGGCGGGCTTGCCCGTCACCTCGGCGATCGCCTTGGCGATCAGCGCATATTTGTAGCGCGGATTGCCCGCCTCATCGATCGGCGCATCGTAATCGTAGCTGGTCGTATCGGGATGGTAATCGGTGCCGGTATGCGAATCGGCGCCGTTCATCCAGCCGAAGGTCGTGCCGCCGTGAACCATGTACAGCGAGATCGAATAGCCGCGCTGGAGCATGAAGCGCATCTCCTCGGCTTCCTTGCGACCGTCGGTTTCGTGATGGTCCTCGCCCCATTTGTCGAACCAGCCGGCCCAATATTCGCCGACCATGCGCAGCCCCCCGGGGCGATACGCCTCGAGCTTGGCGACCGCATTGGCCGCACCGCCCGAGCCGAAATTGACCACCGAGGGGAGTTGCGGCAGCGAGCCCTTGGCGAGGTCCGACGCCTGGTTCGAGGTGAACAGCACGCCATCGGCGAGGCCGGCGCGGCGATAGGTCGCCTCCAGCCCCCGCAGATACGCCTTGTCGTCGCCGAAGGCGCCATATTCGTTCTCGAGCTGCACCGCGACGATCGGGCCGCCGTTGGCGAGCAGCAGTGGCTTCACCTCCTGCCCCAGCCGGACGATCCAGCGCTCCACCGCGGCGGTATAGGCGGGGTCGGTCGAGCGCAGGACGAGCTTGCGGTCCTTGAGCAGCCACGAAGGATAGCCGCCCAATTCCCATTCGGCGCAGACATAGGGGCCGGGCCGCAGGATGACGTCGAGCCCCTCCGCCTGCGCGTCGCGGATGAAGGCGGCGATGTCGTTCTGGCCGCTGAAATCGTAGACGCCGGGCCGCGGCTCGTGGACGTTCCAGAAGGCGTAGGTGGTGATGGTGTTGAGCCCCATCGCCTTCGCCTTGCGCAATCGGTCGCGCCAATAGGCGCGCGGGATGCGGACGTAATGGATCTCGCCGGAGATGACCTGATAGGGCTTGCCGTCCTTGACGAAACCGGCCCCGGCGACCGCGAAGCCGGGCGCCGGGGCCGCCGGTTGCGCACCCGCCGCCGTCGCCGCCATGGCGAGCGCCGCCCCCGATAAAAGTCGCTTCGCCAGGATCATCCGTCATTCCCCCTTATGGATTGGCCGTCGCCGCGAGCGCCGCGTCGATATCCGCCGCTTCGTGCCGTTCGCGCAGGATGCTGCCCGGCTCGCCCATGATGCGGTTGACGATACGGCCGCGCCGCACCGGTTCGCGCGCCGCGATCCGGTCGGCCCAGCGTTGCAGATCGGGATAGTCGCCGGCACTCAGGAACGTGCTCGCGCCATAGGTGCCGGTGAGCAGTCCGCCATACCAGGGCCAGACCGCGATATCAGCGATCGAATAGTCGTCGCCCGCCAGATAGCTATGCTCCGCCAGATGCGTGTCGAGCACGTGGAGCTGACGCTTGGCCTCCATCGCATAGCGGTCGATCGCATATTGGATCTTGATCGGCGCATAAGCGTAGAAATGGCCGAAGCCGCCGCCGACGAACGGCGCCGAGCCCATCTGCCACATCAGCCAGTTGATCGCCTGTACCCGCGCCGCCGGATCGGCCGGCAGGAAGGCGCCGAATTTTTCGGCGAGATACAGCAGGATCGATCCGCTCTCGAACACCCGCGTCGGCGGGGTCGTGGCGTGATCGGCGAGCGCCGGGATCTTCGAATTGGGATTGAGCGCGACGAAGCCGCTGCCGAACTGGTCGCCCTTGCCGATCTCGATCAGCCACGCGTCGTATTCGGCGCCGGCATGGCCCGCGGCAAGCAATTCCTCGAGCAGGATCGTCACCTTCTGCCCGTTGGGCGTGCCGAGCGAATAGAGCTGGAGCGGATGCTGCCCGACCGGCAGCGGCGCATCGTGCGTCGCGCCCGAGACGGGGCGGTTGATGCTGGCGAACTGGCCGCCGTTCGACCGGTCCCACGTCCACACCGCGGGCGGCACATAGCCCGCGGGCAGATTGTTCGCGCCATCCTCGTCAGCCATGATCTTCCTTTCGTCCATGTCCTATCGCCGGGGCCGGCGATCGCCAAGATCGCCGGCCTAGCATGCTGTTTGGCAAGAGTTTTGTCGGTCGCCGAGGCGGCTATGCCACGGCGCGATCGAGTGCCTGGCGCAAATCGGCGAGGATGTCCTCCTCATGCTCCAGCCCGACCGACAGGCGAACGTAGCCGTCGGAGACGCCGGTTGCGAGCCGCTCCTCGGGCGAAAGCTGCGAATGGGTGGTCGAGGCCGGATGGATCGCGAGGCTGCGCGCGTCGCCGATATTGGCGACATGGTAGAACAATGCGAGCGCATTGATGAACGCGCGCCCCGCCGCCTCCCCGCCGGCCAGTTCGAAGCCGACGAGCCCGCCCTGCCCGCCGGTCAGGTAGCGTGCGGCGCGCTCCGCCTGCACGCCGGTCTGCACCGAGGGGTGGATGACCCGCGTCACCTCGGGCCGGGACTGGAGGAAGGCGACGACCGCCGCCGCATTGGCGCAATGGCGCGGCATGCGCAGCGGCAGCGTCTCGAGCCCTTGCAGGATCTGGAAGGCGTTGAACGGCGACAGCGCCGCACCGAGATCGCGGAGCAGCACGGTGCGCGCGCGCAGGATATAGGCGATCGGCCCCAAGGGTTTGGCCGCCTGGCTCCACACCGCGCCGTGATAGCTGGCGTCGGGCGTGTTGAGCAGCGGCTGACGTTCGGGAAACGCCGCCCAGTCGAAATTGCCGCCATCGACGATGATCCCGCCGATCGACGTACCGTGGCCGCCGATATATTTCGTGGTCGAATAGACGACGATCGCCGCGCCGTGATCGAACGGCCGCGCGAGCAGCGGCGCCGCGGTATTGTCGACGATCAGCGGGATGCCCAGCGGCCGGCCGAGCGCCGCGATCTCGGCGATCGGCCCGACGATCAGCTTGGGATTGGGCAAGGTCTCGACATACCAGGCGCGCGTCCGCGCGTCGCTCGCCCGCGAAAACGCGTGCGGATCGGCGGGATCGACGAAGCGCACCTCGATCCCCTGATCCTTCAGCGTGTTGGCGAACAGGTTCCAGGTGCCGCCGTACAGATCGGTGCCGCTGACGATATTGTCGCCGGCCCGCGCGAGGTTCTGCACCGCATAAGCGGACGCCGCCTGCCCCGATGCCACCGCCAGCGCCGCCGCGCCGCCCTCGATCGCGGCGATCCGCTGTTCGAGCACGTCGGTCGTCGGATTGCCGAGCCGGGTGTAGATGTTGCCCAGCTCGCGCAGCGCGAACAGGTCGGCGGCGTGATCGGTGTCGCGGAACTGGTAGGAGGTGGTCTGATAGACCGGCGGCGCCACCGCGCCGGTCGCCGGATCGGCGCGCCAGCCGGCATGCAGCGCGAGCGTTTCGGGGTGCAGCGTGTGATCGACCATGGCCATCGTCCTCTTCGAGCGGGTGCTGTGTCGGCCGCGATGCTAGCCACGCGCCCACCGAAGGGGAGATACTTTTGCTTGCCGGTGCCAAGCCGCGGCCATCGGCCGCGTCGGCACCGTGCGGGTCAGCCGGACGTCACGTCGACGGCGAAATCGGCGCGTGCGGCGCTCCGTTCGATCCGGACGGCGTTCGGCTCGTCGGTATGGTCGATCCAGGCGAGCGCCGCCGCGCGGCTGCGGCCGAATGCCATATGCCGGGCGAGCAGCCAGTCGCGGCGCTGCGCCGGCGGCGTGCGGACGTAGCAGCAGCGATCGAGCAGATCGCGCACCGGCGACCAGGGTCCGTCGAGGAGCAGATAATTGCCCTCGACCAGGACGAGCGGCGTGTCCGCCGGGACCGGGATCGCGCCGGCGACCGCCTCCTCGATCGCGCGCTCGAACCGGGGGGCGTAGACGGTCTCGCCGGCGAGCGGGTACCGCAGGCGATCGAGCAGCGCGACGAACCCCGCCACGTCGAAGGTGTCGGGCGCGCCTTTGCGGTCGCGGCGGCCGAGCCGGTCGAGTTCCGCATTGGCGAGGTGGAAACCGTCCATCGGCACGACGACCGTCTGGTCCGCGAATTGCACCGCGATCCGTTCGGCGAGCGTCGACTTGCCCGCGCCGGGCGGGCCGACGATGCCGAACAATGCGCGGCCGCCGCGGGCGATCAGCGCGCCGATCGCATCGTGGAGGACGGTGGGCAGCGCGTCGGTCATCGTGCCGCCGCGAAGGTGCCGTTCTGCAAGCTCGCCTCGATCTCCTCGAGCGAACGCCCCTTCGTCTCGGGGACGAAGCGCCAGACGAACCCCCAGGCGAGCAGGTTCATCCCGGCGAACAGCCAGAAGGTCGCGGCGGTGCCCAGCCCCTGGACGAGGCTGAGCGTCGTCAGCGTCACCAGCAGGTCGAAGCTCCAGTGCGACAGAGCGACGAGGCTCATCCCCTTGCCGCGTACCGACAGCGGGAACACCTCCGCACCGACCAGCCAGATCGCCGCCGAGATGCTGCCGACGTTGAACACCTCATAGCCGAGCAGCCCCGCCGCCGCGACCCAGCGCATCGCGCCGGTCGGCGCGCCGTGCGCGAAGGCGATCCCGATCATCGCCAGCCCGATCACCGCCCCCGGCAGGAACCGCAGCATCAATCGCCGCCGCCCCCAGTGGTCGACCGCCCAGGTGCCGAAGATCGTCGTCAGCACGATCGTCACGCCGACGACGAGCGAGGTCAGCAGCGCGGCATTCTGGCCGAGCCCGGCGTTGGTCGCGATGGTGGGCGCGTAATAGATCACCGCATTGGTGCCGGTGATCTGCGAGAACATCGCGACGCCGGCCCCGGCGATCAGCGCCGGGCGCATCCGGCCCGACAGGAGCGTGCGCCAGCGACCCTCTACGTGCACCGTCTCGCCGATCGCGGCGAGTTCGGTCTCGACCTCCGCCGCGCTCGGCCGCAGCCGTGCGAGGATGGCGCGCGCCTTCGCCACGTCGCCCTTGAGCGCGAGATAGCGCGGGCTTTCGGGCAGCACGATCATGCCGATCAGCAAGATCGCCGCCGGCACCACGCCGAGCAGGAACATCAGCCGCCAGTCGCCCCCCTCGCCCAACAGCCCGTCGGCGACGCGGCTGCCGCCGAGCAGCCAGCCGACGATCGTCGACACCAGGATGCCGCCGACGACCGCGAGCTGGAACATCACCACCATCGCGCCGCGCCGCGCCGCCGGCGCCAGCTCGGCGATATAGACCGGGATGATCTGGCTCGCCGCGCCGACCGCGAGGCCGAGGACGAGACGCGCGGCGGTCAGCGACGCCACCGACCCGGCGACGGTCGACGCCACGGAGGCGATCATGAAGACGATGGCGGCGACCATGACGGTGGGCCGCCGGCCGATCCGGTCCGACAGCGGCCCGGCGCCCATGCATCCGACGAGCGCGCCGGCGACGATCGCGGCGGTCACGATCTGCTTGCCGACGACGGTGATCGGGAAGCTCTCGCCGATGAACAGCAACGCCGCCGAGATGATGCCGGTATCGTAGCCGAACAGCAGACCGCCCAGCGCGGCGATGCCGGCGATCAACAGCACATGTGCACGCATCCAGTATCCTCCGTTCCGGCCGATCGACGGCTGACGCCCGGCCGTAATCCCCAATCGCCGCATGTTCCAGAGGGGCGGCGATCTTCGTATCCTGCGGATCGCGATGCCGTGACGGAAGATGCTCCTCGGGCTAAGTCCGAAGCCTGCTCGGCCGCAACGCCGCTTGACGCCAGGGTGAGGCGTCGGCCTAATCGCGCGATGCGCGGCCGCACTTGGGTATCACTGCTGCTCGCCCTGACGGCGTGCCGACCATCGCCGCCGGCGCCTTCCCCGCTCGTCCTGTGGGCATGGGAACGGCCGGAGGATCTGCGCTTCGCCAAGGGCCGCGCGGAGGTCGCGGTCGAGAGTGGCTCGATCGTGCTCGACGGCGAGGCGGTCGAGGCGCGCGGGCGCCGCTTTCCGCTGCTCGTCGCCGAACCGCCGACGACGAGCGTTGTCCATGTCGAGATCCGCCGCGACCGCCCCCTCGTCTGGAATGCGGCGATGCGCGCGACGACGGCCGCGGCGATCCTGCATTACGCCACCCGCCTGCCCGTACGCCGCGTGCAGGTCGACTTCGAGGTTCGCGCGTCCGAACGCGCGATACTGCTCGATATCCTCGGCGACGTGCGCCGCGCGCTGCCGCGCGGTACCTTGTTGTCGATGACCGCGCTGGCGTCGTGGTGCGGCGAGGACTGGCTGGCGGGGGCACCGGTCGACGAGGTGGTCCCCATGCTCTTCCGCATGGGCCGGGGCGGCGAGGACGTGCGCGCGATGCTGGCGGAGGGAGGTGATCTGCGTCATGATCGATGCAGAGGCGCGCTGGGGGTGGCGGTCGGCACGCCGGTGCCGCGTGCGCCGCCGGGGCGGCGGGTGTATCTGTTCGATCCGCGAAGCTGGACGCCGCGCGACTTCGCCGCGGTAGAGCAAGAGGTGAAGCGATGGCGGTGAGGTGGCGCGGTCCGGTCGGCTTTGCATTGGCGGCGGCGCTCGCGACGCGGGCGCTCGGCTCGGGCGATCCGACGCCGCGGCCCGTGTACGTCTTCGCCGATCCGCAGGACGCGGGCGAACGCGCCGCGATGGCGGAAGGGCGGCTGCCGATCGTCAAGGGTGCGACGAGCGATGCATTGCTGTTCCTCGACTGGCGGCGGCTGAACGGGCTGACGGTGGGGCAGCCCGCTGCCGATGCGCTTGCCGCCCCGTGCTGCGGCACCCCCGCGACCAAGCAGCGCGAGTGGCTGGACGCTCGCCGCACGATACCGGGGGTGGCGGACGTCTATTGGATCGCGGCGGAGCGCAACGGTCCGGCCTTCGTCGCGATCCCCACCTGCTTCGACGATGCCTTCGCGACCGCGGCTGCGGCCCTGGCCGAGCGGGTGCGGCGTTACGGTAGCGCGGCACCGGCCGTCCGCGCGTGGGTCGACGCGCAGGACGCCGTATTCACGGCCTGTTCCAAGCCGGTCGCGGCGCTGCCACCGCTGGCGGCCGACGCGCCGCCGTGGCTGCGCGCCGATCGCGCTTATCAGGACGCGGCCCTGGCGCTCTACAACGGGAACGCCGACGAGGCCGCGCGCCGCTTCGCCGCCATCGCCGGGGATGCGGCATCGCCCTGGCATCGGTCCGGTCTGTACCTGTCGGCACGCGCGCTGCTGCACGCCGCGATCGACACCCCTGCGCCCGCGCGCTTCGCCGCGGCGCATGCGGCGCTCGGCCGGCTTGCCACCGCGCCTGCCGGCACGTTCGGACAAAGCGAGCTTGTGCGGATGCGCCAGATACTGGCCTTCCACGAACATCCCGAGCAACTCCTCGCGCGGCTGGACCGGGAATTGAACGCGCCCGCGCCGCTGCCCGAGCCGGCAGTTGCCCTTCGCGACTATCTCACGCTTGCCGACCGGCATCCGGCCAAGCCGGAGGCAGCGGATTGGATACGGACGATCCAGGCGAAGGATCGTGTCGCCGCGCTGGCGCATGCGGAGGAACGCTGGCGGGCCAGCCGCAGGACCGCCTGGCTCGTCGCCGCCTTGATGCTCGCCGACCCCATGGATGCGGGCGCGGGTGCGCTGGCGGAAGCGGCCCGGCGGGTGCCGCCCGCCGATCCGGCATGGCTGACCGTACGATATCACCGGCTTCGCTTGCTGACGCCGAATGCGGACGCGGCGTCGATCCGGGCGGAGGTGGACGCGGTGTTGGCGCGCAACGACCTCATCCGGTCGGACCGGAACGTCTTCGAAGCCGTACGGGCGCAAATGGCCTCGTCGCTCGCCGATTTCGCCGCGCATGTGCTGCGCGCGCCTTATTGCCGGACGGGAATCGCCACCTGCACCGCCGACTTCCGAACGGCGGGCGACGGCCTGATCGGCCGACGTCCCTCGGGTGACTTCGCAGGTTTGGGACCGGACGCGCGGGCGATGATCGACCGGCTTCCCCAGCGCGAACGGATGGCAATCGCCGACATGGCCGCGTTGCCGCGCGAAATTCGGCTCGACATCGCGCTCACCAGCTTCGTGCGCGCGGTGCAGCTTCGCGACGATGCTGCGGTGGATCATCTCGCCGGGCGGCTGACGACGCTGCTTCCGCAGGTCGCCGCCGACTGGCGCCGGATCGCGAATACGCCGCCGGGCGCGGACAAGCTGTTCGCCGAGGCGTTCGTGATGATGAAGATACCGAGCCTGCGGGCCGATCTGGCGGATTATGCGCGCCCGACCGGCACACTAGGCCAGTTCGGCGGCTATTGGGTGGATCTGCTGCTGCCACTGCCCGGCCGCAAAGGCGCCTCCCGCCCGTTTCCGCCCGACAGCGCGTATCTGCCCGACGGCTATTGGGACAGCGCCGCTGCGCCGGATCGCATGCAGGATCGGGTCGACCTGCCCTGTCTGGAAAAGTGCGGCCCCGGCATCTTTCCGCTGCATTATCCGCCCTTCGCGCTGCCGCTGCTGCCCCGCGCACAGGAGGAGCGCCGCTCGTTCCTCTTCTCCACCCGCCATTTCGGCGCCAGCGGGAATCCGGTGACGATCCGGCCGCCGGGCGCATCGCTCTGGGAGAGCGGTCTCGCCTATGTCGCCAGGCATCCTAACGACTCCCGGGCGCCCGAAGCCTTGTACCGCCTGATCCGCGTCGCGCGCTGGGGCGGTGGCCACGACCATTTCGGTCGCCGCGCGTTCCTGCTGCTGCACCGGCGGTACCCCCGATCCAGATGGACGGCGCGCTCTCCCTATTATTACGATTGAGCACGATCTTCCGGACCTCGAACACTGCTGAGGACACCGTTGCGCTCTTCGTAGCTACCGCGCCTTATCCCAGCGTGTAGCGCAAGGTCGCGAAGACCGTGCGGGGGCTGCCGTAGTAATTGCCGCGGGCGGTCGAGAAGATGCGCGCATAATAGGTGCGATCCAGCACGTTGTTGACGTTGATCGACACGCCGAGCTGCTCGGTGAGCTTGTAGCCCGCGCGCAGGTCGAACACGGCATAGCTGCCCTGCCGGACCAGCGTCGACAGCACACGCGTGCCGTTGGCGGCGATCGACGACGGCGTCCCGCCGGAGGCGGCACCGAACACGGTCAGCCCGCCGCCGAAGCTCGCGCCGGCCAGCACGCCGGCCGTCGGCGCGTAATTGGTGAACGCCTTGCCCATGTGGCGGGGGATGACCGGGACCAGAGATGTGCCCTCCAGCGCCGGGTTGATGTCCTCGAGCAATTTGGTCCGCGTGTAGCTGTAGCCGGCATTGATCCGCCAGCCCGGCAGGATCTCGCCCGTCGCCTCCAGCTCGATGCCGCGCGCACGCACCTTGCCGAGCTGATAGTAGAGATTGACGTCGACGGGGTCGTTGACCAGGCGGTTGCGCTGCGTGATCTGATAGGCCGCGGCAGAGAGCAGCAGGCGGTCCTGCATCAGCGACACTTTGCTGCCCGCCTCATATTGCTCGCCGACCATCGGCTGGATGCTGCCGCCGTCGCCTCGCTGGCGGCCGACCGGCTGCGCCTGCGGTGTGAAGCTGTCGGCGTAGCTGGCGTAGAGGTTGAGGTGGCGGGTCACGTCCCAGACCAATCCGGCATAAGGCGTGAAGCGGTTGTCGATCGTATAGCCGGTGCGGGCGCCCGCTGTCGGCAGCACGGTGCGCGTGTCGGTATCGAACCAGGTCAGGCGGCCGCCGCCGATCAGCGTCAGCCCGGCCAGTGGGCTCAGCCGCATCTGGCCGTACAGGCCATATTGTTCGAGGTGGGTGACCGACCCGCCATAAACCTGCGTGACGCATTGCGCCGGGGTCTGCACCGGCGTGCAGATGCCCGCGGTGCCCTGCACGGGATAGGGCGGCAGCGGGCCGTAGGGATCGAGCGGCGGCTCGGCCGGCGAGACGGGATCGAAGACGTCGATCCGCGCATAGTTCGACAGGCGGGTGAAATAGGAGGTGCCGGCACTCGCCTGGTAATCGGCGCCGAGGATCAGCGTCTGGTCGCGGCCGAACAGCGGGAAGCTGCCGATGCCGTTGACGTCGAACGAGCGCGTCTGCTGCTTGCTATCGCCGCGATAGGCGATCTGGTTGGTCAGGCCACGATTGGCCGGCGTCACCGGCTGCGCGCCGATATAGCTGTAGACATCGACCCGATCGACATCGGTGTAGAGCCCGGTCGCGCGCAACGTCCAGCGATCGGAGACGCGATGCGCCAGCTCGACGAATCCCGACCAGGTCTTGGCATCGAAGCGGTTCCAGTCGGCACCCAGATAGGTCGATCGCCGCACGTCGAGCAGCCGCCCGTCGCTGCCGTCGGCCCCGCCGGCATAGCCGGGCAGGCCGGACTGGACCGCCGGGCGGAAGCGATCGTAATTCGCGCCTGCGGTCAGCGTCGTCCGCGACCCGATCTCCAGCGTACCGACCGCGAAGGCCGCGAGCCGGTTGCGATGCGCCGTGTCGAAGAATTGATCCTGATCCTGCGCCATCACGCCGGCGCGGAGCGCGGCGATGCCGGCGACCGGGGTCGAGACGTCCAGTTCCAGCCGGAGATTGTCGTAGCTGCCATAGCCGGCGCTCGCCTGCATCCTGGCGGTATCGAGCGGCCGCTTGCGCACCAGATTGATGCTGCCCGCGGGATTGCCCGATCCGCTGAACAGCCCGGCCGGCCCGCGCAGCACCTCAAGCCGGTCGTAGAAGAACAGGTCGGGGACCGCCGAAGGGAAGTTGACCGACAGCGTCGGGACGCCGTCGATCAGGTAATTGTTGATCGCGAAGCCGCGCGAGAGGAACGACGGGTCCTCGCTGCCGACGCCGTTGACGGTGATGCCGTTGGTCGCGGTCAGCGCGTCTTCGAGCGTGAAGAGGTTCTGCGCCTCGATCTGCTCGCGATCGACCACGGTGATCGTGTTGGGCGTGTCCTTCAGCGGCGTGACGGTCTTGCCGACGCCGCGGCCATAGCTCTTGCCGACGACGAGGATCTCGTCCTCGCGCTGCGGATCGGCCGCGGCCGTTTCCGACGGCTCGGCCGCGGCCGCCGGGGCGGGCACGGGCGCCGCGCCGCTCACCGAAGCCACGCCTGCAAGTAGAACGCTGATATAGATCACTTCAATTCCCCTTCGATCCGCGGGGACCTAGCGTCATCGTTGTTGCGAGTCACTAGCAATATCAATTGCTGGACTATGTCTGATTGTTAATGGCGTGTGGCCGCGGCATGCGCTGGCGCCGCCTTGACGATTGCCTGTACCCGTACCCCGCGCTACCCGCCGAAGATGCATCGCGCCCGCCCGCCCCTGTCCTGCCGCGTTCCGGATGAGCGGGCCGTAGATGCCGATACCGACATTTGCGAGGCCGCCGACGGCGCGGCGTTCGACGCCGCCGCGCCGATGACCCGCGCGTTCAACCATGTCGTCGCCGGTCCGCATTTCCGCCGCCGTTTCGGACGCTGGCCCCTGCCCGCGGCCGATCCGCGATCGACGATCAACGACGTGATCTTCGGCCGGATGATCGATCCGCGCTGGACGGCGCTCGAACGCGCCTTCGTCGACAAGGAGACCGCGAAGCGGGAAGCGCAACGGCTGTCGCCCGGACTGCGCGTGCCGGAGACGCAATCGGTGGTGGCGATGGACGACGTCCCCTCGCCAGAGGCGCTGTTCGAGACGCTGCGCTCGTTCGTCGGCACCGAGACGATCGCCAAGCCGACGCATGCGAGCGGCGGCACCGTCTTCCTGCGCGACGTCACCGGACCCGACGACCTGCGTCGCCTGTTCTGGCTGGCGCAGGGCGATTACGCCGCGATCCTGCGCGAGATGCAATATTGGCGATTGCCGCGGAAGATCATCGTCGAGGCGCTGGTGCCGAGCGCCGCCGGGACCCTTCCCGACGATTACAAATTCCACTGCGTGCGCGGGCAGCCGCTGGTCTGCCAGGTCGATCACAGCCGCTTCGGCAAGCCGTGGAGCCGGCTCTATCGCGTCCCGAGCTTCGAGCCGATGGACCGCGACGACGGGCTCGAGCCGCCCCCGGGCCACGCACTCCCCGCCGCCGAGCGGATCGCGGCGATGATGGCGGCGGCCAGGGCGCTGTCCGCGCCGTTCGATTTCGTCCGCGTCGATCTCTACGACGGCAGCGACGGCATCTATTTCGGCGAGCTGACCTTCACCCCGGCGGCGTCGCTCGGCATCGCCCCGGCCGCGGCGGGCGACCATGCCGAGAATGCGACGCATCGCGTATATAGCCGGATCGTGATGGCGGCGCTCGCGGGTGACCGGCGGGGCTGACCGCTAGAGAGGATTTACATCAAGCAAAAATCCTCCCCCGCCAGGGGGAGGTGGCAGCGCAAAGCGCTGACGGAGGGGGAGGACACGGAACTAACGTGTCGCTTACCTCCCCCTCCGTCACGGCTTCGCCGCGCCACCTCCCCCTGGCGGGGGAGGACTTTCAGCAAACCCGGAATGTCGATCCGTTCTGTACCGCCGTCGCGGCGGCATCACCCTACGCGTCAGAACAAGCCGATCTTCGCCCCCAGCGCGTAGATCATCCCGCCGAAGCCCGCCAGAAACAGCACGGTCGCGACCGTCGCGCCGAGATCGATCCCGGCGTGGCGCCGCTTCACAGACCCGGCGCCGCTTTCACGATGCCGTGCACCTGCTCCAGCGTATCGAGGATGAGGTGGAGGTCGTCGGCGGTCAGCGCGCTCGCCTCGTCGACATAGTCGCCGGCGTCGAAGGTCGCGGCGAAGGCGTGGAGATGGTTGAGGGCTTCGCCCAACCGGTGGGTCGCTGCATCTTCGGTCATGTCGCCAGCCTAGCCATCCGCCGGTGATTCGCACAAGCGCGGCGCGGCCGCAGCGCGGTCCCGCCAACCTACGTCAGTAACTTTGGTTTGACAGCGGCCACCGCCCCCCCGCAGGACCGATCCGCGGGAGACGAGCGTGGCCAGCGTCGAAATAACAGGACTGACCAAGGGCTTCGGCGGCGTGACCGTGTTGCAGCCGACCGACCTCGTCGTCGAGGACGGCGAATTCCTCGTACTGGTCGGCCCGTCGGGATGCGGCAAGTCGACGCTGTTGCGGATGATCGCCGGGCTCGAAGACCCCAGCGGCGGCCACGTCGCGATCGGCGGGCGCGACGTCACCCACGCGGCCCCGTCGGAGCGCGGCGTCGCGATGGTCTTCCAATCCTATGCGCTCTATCCGCAGATGACCGTCGCGCAGAACATCGCCTTTCCGCTCAAGGTCGCGGGCGTGGCGAAGCGCGAGATCGCCGAGCGGGTGGCGGCGGTGGCGGCGATGCTCGACCTTTCCGACCTGCTCGATCGCCGTCCCCGCGCGCTATCCGGCGGTCAGCGCCAGCGCGTCTCGATCGCGCGCGCGGTGGTGCGCCGGCCGCGCGTGCTGCTGCTCGACGAGCCTTTGTCCAACCTCGACACCGCGCTGCGCGCGCGGATGCGGCACGAATTCGCGCGGCTGCACCAGCAGCTCGGCGCGACGATGATCTACGTGACGCACGACCAACTGGAAGCGATGACGCTCGCCAACCGCATCGTCGTGATGAGCGAGGGACGGGTCGAACAGGTCGGCGCGCCGCTCGACGTCTATCGCCGCCCGGCCAGCCTGGCCGTCGCCGCTGCGATCGGCTCGCCGGGGATGAACCTGCTGCCGGCGACGATCGCGCAGGCGAACGCGGACGGGGCCGTGGTCCGTCTGGCGGGCGGTGCCACGGTGCGCAGCGCCGCGCGCGTGCCCGCCGATGCGGTGGGCGCCGCCGCGACGCTGGGGGTGCGGCCGGAGCATCTCGTCGCGGCCACGGACGGTGCGTTCGCCGGCACGGTCGAGCTGTTCGAGCGGCTGGGGCCGCTGTCGTTCGCGCATCTCGGCGCGCAGGGCGCGATCGGGACCATCGTCGCGCAATTGCCGGGGGATCGCGCGGTGACGCTCGGCGAGACGCTACGCTTCGACGTCGCCGCAGCGGATACGCATCTGTTCGCCGCCGACGGCCGCGCCTATCCCTTGATGCTGCCGCCGAGCAGCCCGGTCAGATAATAACGCTGGAGCGCGAGGAACAGCAGCAGCACCGGCATCGTCGTCACCACCGCCGCCGCCATCATCAATTCGCCGTCCGCGGCATGTTCCCGCCCGATCGCGGCGATCGCCACCGGCAGGGTGTAGAGATGCTGGTCGGCGAGCACGATCAGCGGCCACAGGAAGTCGTTCCAGCTCCCCAGGAACAGGAACAGCGCCAGCGTGACGACGATCGGGGTGAGCAGCGGCAGCACGATGCTGACGAAGATCCGCGCCTCGCCCGCGCCGTCGATACGCGCCGCGTCGATCATCTCGTCGGGGATCGCCAGCGTCGCCTGGCGGACGAACAGGATCGCGAAGATGCCGGCGAGGCTGGGCAGGATGACGCCGGCATAGCTGTTGACCAGCCCCAGCTCCTTGAAGATCAGGAACAGGGGCAGCATCGCCACCTGCCCCGGCACGACCAGCGACGCGATCAATATCTGCAACAGCCGCGCCCGCCCGCGGAAGCGCAGCTTGGCGAAGGCATAGCCCGCCGGCACGGTGAGCAGCAGCCCGAGCAGCGTGGAGGCCGCGGCGATACCCAGGCTGTTCAACAGCGCCGGGACGATGCGATAGTCGAACCAGGCGCCGTCGATCGATCGCCGGACCAGCAGCTCGTAATAATTCTCGCCCGACCACCGCGATGGCCACAACGGCGTCGGCAGCGTGGTCGATTCGCCGCGCGGCATGAACGAGACGACGACCATATAGACGAGCGGCACGATGGTCAGCGCGGTCAGCACCGCCGCCGCGCCGGTCGAGACGATCGTGCGCAGCCGCCTCACAGCCATTCGTGGCGCCTCCCGATCCGCGTCTGCACGATCGTCACCGCGAGGATCATCAGGAACAGCACGAACGCGACCGCGCTCGCCTGCCCCAAATTCCACCATTTGAAGCCTTCGTCGAACATGAAGTACAATACCGTCGTCGTGCTCTGCGCCGGGCCGCCGAGCGTCATCACATAGGGTTCGGCGAAGATCTGCAGGAAGCCGGCGACGCTCATCACCGTCGCCAGCAGCAGCGTCGGGCCGATCGCCGGCAGGGTGACGTGCCGGAAGCGGCCCCAGCGCCCCGCCCCGTCGAGCCGCGCCGCCTCGATCAGCTCGCCGGGCACCGCCGACAGCGCGGCGGTGAAGACGATCATGTTGTAGCCGAAGATCTTCCACGTCACGAAGAGCAGGATCGCGGGGATCGACATATGCGGGTCGCCGAGCCAGTCGACCGGCGCGATGCCGACCGCGGCGAGCGCGCGGTTGATCAGGCCGAAGCGCTGGTTGAACAGGATCCGCCACACCACCGCGGTGGCGACGACGCTGGTCACATAAGGCGCGAACAGCAGCACGCGCCACAGCGGCTTCCACCGCACGGTCGCATCGTTGAGCAGCAAGGCGACGAACAGCGAGGTGCCGATCGCCATCGGCACGCCGAGCCCGGCGAACAGCAGGGTGTTGCCGAGCGCGCGCCAGAACAACGGCGTCGACAGCAATTCGGTGAAATTGCCGAGGCCGACGAAATGCAGGTTCGACCAGTCGGCGAGCGCGTAGATCGAATAATCGGTGACCGACAGCGCCAGCGCGAGCGCGGTCGGCAGCACGAAGACGAGCGCGATGATCGCCAGCACCGGCGCGGTGAACAGCCAGCCGGTCCGCTCCTGCCGCGTCATGCGATCCGCCCCGCCTCGACCAGCGCGCGGCGTCTGGCCAAGAGGCGGTCGACCTGCCGGTCGAGCGCGGCGAGGGCCTGGTCGATCGTCTGCACCTGGCGGACGACGCGTTCGGCGGCGAACTGGATTTCGATCTTGATACGTTCCCATTCAATGACTGGCGGCGTGACGGCGGGCCAGCGCATCTGCTCGGCGAAGGGGCGCAAGATCGGATCGGCGAGTTGCGGCGACGTCCACGCGGCCGCCCGCGCCGGCAAATTGCCGATCAGCCGCTGATAGCGCAATTCGCTCTGTACGGAGGTCAGGTGGCGGACCAGAGCCCAGGCCTCGCGGGGGCGCCTCGTCTGGGTCGATACGCACAGGCTGGTGCTCAACCCGGAGACAACGCCGGCGCCGTGCGGACCGGGCAGCCGTGCCGTAGCCCAGCGATCGGCGGGGATCAGGTCTGCGCGGCGGGCGAAATCCTTCAGCGTCGTCGGCCCGCTCGGCCAGACCGAGCAATAGCCGGTGGCGAAGGCGGCGACCGGGTCCTGGATCTCGGTCGACAGCGCCATCGGGGCGTACCCGTCGGCGTAGAGCGAGGCGTAATAACCGAAGGCGGCGCGCACCTCGGGCGTCTGGAAATCGCCGCGCGTGTTGCGGTCGCGCAGCAGCGTCGCGCCCGTCTGCGACAGCATCGTGATCAACCCGTCGGGCCAGTTGAGCAGCATCAAAACGACGTAATCGTCGGGCCGGCGGCGTTTGATCGCGCCCGCCATCGTGCGCCAGCCGTCCCAATCCTCGGGTGGGCGGTCATAGCCCGCCTGTGCGAGGATATCGCGGCGGTAGAATTGCACCTGCGGCGCGACCGACCACGGCACCGCGTAATTGCGGCCCCCAAAGCGCGTCGCCGCCAGCACGCCGGGGACCAAGTCGGCGACGAGGTCGGGCGATTGCAGCGGCGCGATCGCCCCGATCATCGCGAACTCCTGGACCCAATCGTCATAGAGCATCAGCACGTCGGGCATCGCGCCGCCGGCGAAGGCGGTGAGCAGCTTCTCGTGGCTCGCGGTGGTCGGCAGCGACTGCACCTCGACGTCGACGCCCGTCGCGGCGGTGAAGGCGGGGATCAGCAGCGGCGAATAGTCGCCTTCGTAGCTCATCGCCCATAATGCGAGGGGGCGCGACGCGCCGCGCGCGCCACCGCAGCCGGCGAGACCCAGCGCGGGCAACAGCCCGATCGCCTCCCTTCGCGTCCATGCGACGTCCCTGCTCCCCGCTCCCATCGGTGCGACGATGGCGCATCCAGGGCTGGGGCACCACCCATGCGATGGAGTTAAATCGTTCATAACCCGCTGTATTATTTACTACGTCGGGCGTGTGGCGATTGAACCCCTCGGCAATGGCCTTAAAGATCGGCGCAACAGAATGCCGGCGGAACCGAGCCGGTACACAGGGGAAATACCATGTCGCGCCGCATTCATCGCAGCCGCTGCCTGCTGTCAGGTGCGGCGCTCCTCGTCGCGCCGTTGGCGCAGGCCCAGACTACCGCACCAGCACCTGCCCCCGCATCTGAGCCGGCCGCCGAGGCACCCGCCGCCGACATCGTCGTCACCGGGTCGCGCATCCAGCGCCCCGATTACGCCGCGCCGAACCCGATCGTGTCGTTCGGCGCCGCCGATCTGCAGCAATCGGGCAACACCAACGTCACCACCTTCCTCCAGCGGGTGCCGGCGCTGACCAACTCGCTCGACAGCACGCGAACCGCGGGCAGCAACCAGGCGGACGGCAGCTTCGGCCAGGTCGGCCTCAATCTGCTCGACCTGCGCGGGCTCGGTCCCAACCGCACGCTGGTGCTGGTCAACGGCCGCCGCCATGTCGCCGGCCAGCCCGACACCGCGGCGGTCGACATCAACGCGATCCCCACCGATTTGATCGACCGGGTCGACGTGCTGACCGGCGCCGCCTCCGCGGTCTACGGCGCCGACGGCGTGTCGGGGGTGGTCAATTTCGTGATGAAGCGCGACTTCGACGGCATCTCGGCACGCTCGCAATTCGGCATCTCCGACCGCGGCGATGCCGCCAACCGCTTCGCCTCGATCGTCGCGGGGCACAATTTCGCCGATGGCCGCGCCAATGTGACGCTCGCCTACGAATATAACGCGGACGAGCCGCTCGCCAACGACGACCGCTCCTACCTCACCGCCGCGCAGCGCCAGTATTTCGTCAACGTCGACAGCTACGTCCCCGGCCAGGCGGGCAGCTACCAGAAGGCGCCGCTCGGCGACCTGCGCTACCCCGCCAGCTCGAACCAGGGCATCATCTATATCGGCAACCAGACGTTTCGCGGCGACGGCGCGATCTACACGCCGGGCCGCGTCCTCCAGAACGACGGGTACAGCATCGGCGGCGACGACACGCCGGTGGCGGGTTATATCGGCGACATCCTGCCGCGCACCCGCCGCCACGCGGTCAACGCGCTGGCGCATTACGATGCCTCCGACGCGTTCAAGATCAGCCTGGAAGGCAAGTTCGTCCAGTCGACGATCACCAGCTTCAGCGGCTATGGCGGCAATTATCCCGCGACGATCGCGCTCGACAATCCGTTCATCCCCGCGACCATCCTCACCGCGGCGCGCGCGGCGGGGCTGACCTCGGTCGACGTCAATCGCAACAATTTCGACATTCCCCGCCGCGGCGAGACCGATCGCCGACGCACCTATCGCGGCGTCGTCGACATCGCCGGGCGGCTGAACGACCATGCCAGCTACGACGTGTCCTACACCTACGGCCAGACCGACGTCCGCGCGACCAAGCTCAACGACCGGGTGAACACGCGTTTCCTCGAAGCGCTCGACGCGGTGCGCGGCCCCGGCGGCACGATCGTCTGCCGATCGGCGGCGGCGCAGGCGGCGGGCTGCATACCGGTCAACACCTTCGGCGGCGGCACCGTCGATCCCGCCTCCTACGCTTATTATCTCGACAATCCGGTGAGCAACGCGCGGATCACCCAGCATGTCGTCAATGCCGCGCTGACGGGCGACTTCGGCCAGTTCTTCGAATTGCCCGGCGGCCCGGTCGCCTTTGCCGCGGGTGGCGAATATCGGCGCGAATCGAGCCGCTTCACGCCCGCCCAATCGCTCGTCGACAACGCCTTCTACCAATATGACGAATATATCATCCCGACCGCGTCGCGCGGCCGTTTCGACGTATGGGAGGCGTTCGGCGAGCTGAACGCGCCGCTGATCAAGGACCGGCCGTTCTTCCACCTGCTCTCGGTCGGCGCGGCTGGACGCTATTCGGACTATTCGACGGTCGGCTCGACCAGGGCCTATCAGTTCAACGGCATCTGGGCGCCGATCCGCGCGATCAGCTTCCGCGGCTCCTACGGGCGTTCCGTGCGCGCACCCAATATCGGCGAGCTGTTCCGCCCGACGACCGGGTCGAGCGCCTTCTTCTCCGACCCCTGCTACGTCGGCAACCGCAATCTCGGCAGCACCTCGCGTGCCGCCAATTGCGTCGCGCTGATCAGCGGGCTGGGCGGCAATCCTGCGGCCTTCACCGCGGCCAACAATCCCGATGCCGCGATCTTCATCCCCGGATCGGTGTCGGGCAACCCCGATCTGAAGGCGGAGGTGGCGCGGACGTGGACCGCGGGCGTGGTGCTGCGCCCCGATTTCGTCCCCGGCCTGTCGATCGGCGTCGACTGGTACGATATCCGCCTGCGCGATGCGATCAACAACCCCAATGGCGATGCCGCCAACAGCATCGCCGCGCTCTGCGTCGACCAGCCGACGCTCGCCAATCCGTTCTGCGGGCAGATCAGCCGGCGCACCGGCAGCGGCTTCATCAACGGCTATACGATCACGCCGCAGAACGTCTCCGCCTTCCGCACCTCGGGCGCCGAACTCAACGTCGCCTATCGCTTCCGCACCAGCGGCGCCGGCACCTTCGACGTGCGCCTGGTCGGCGGCTATCTGAACACGCTCGAACAGGTGGCGACGCCGGGCGCCGAGGTCGAGAACAACGTCGACCAGATCTTCCGCCCGCGCTGGAACGCGACGCTGTCGCCGACGTGGAGCGACGGCCCGCTGACGCTGAGCTACAATCTACGCTGGCAGAACGGCGTGCGCCGCTTCAGCCGGTTCGAGAGCGACGGCAACGCCAACCTCGTCGATCCCCGCTATTTCCGCTACAAGGCGCTGTGGCAGCACGACGTGCAGGCGCAGATCGAGGTCGCCCGCGATTTCGCCTTCTACGGTGGGGTCAATAACCTGACCGACCAGAAACCCGATATCGGCTTCCAGACCAATGTGCCGATCTCGCCGGTCGGCCGCTACCTCTATGCGGGCGCCAAGGTGCGGTTCGGCGGCAGCTGAGCCGCCCGGCGCTTGATCGTGCGGCGGAAACTGGCAATGAGCGGCGATGCTCCACGTTCCGCTGCTGTTCGCGCCGCTCGCGATCTATGACGTCGTCATTCCCTGCCACAACCGCGCCCATGTCGTGGCCGATGCGGTCGCCAGCGTGCTGGCGCAGGATCATCCACCCGCCCGCGTGATCGTCGTCGACGATGGCTCGTCCGACGACAGCGCGGCGGTGATCCGCGCGCTCGCCGCGGCGCATCCGTCGGTCGAGGCGATCGTGCTGCCCCGCAACGTCGGCGCGTCGCAGGCGCGCAACACCGGCGCGGGCGCCGCCCGATCCGACTGGATCGCGTTCCTCGACAGCGACGACGTCTGGCTGCCCGGCGCGGCGCGCGCGCTGCTCGACGGCACCGCGGGCGGCTTGCACGACATCGTCGTCGGTCATTTCGCCCGCGTCGAGGGCGACGGCGCGCCGCAAGCACCCGAATGCGGCTGGGACGGCGGCTGCATCCGTCGCGGGCTGGCGAGCGGCGGCGTCATCGGCCCGAGCTGGTCGATCGTCCGCCGCGCTATGGTGGCGCAGGTCGAGGGGTTCGACCCCAGCTTCCACAATTGCAACGACTGGGATTTCTATACCCGTGCCGCCGCGGCGGGCGCCCGCTTCGCGCGGATCGACGCCTGCGTCGCGCTCTATCGCACCGTCGCGGGCAGCCGGCTGGTCAACGACACCGCGATCGGCGCGCGCAACGCCGACCGCGTCCTCGCGCACCCCTATCTGATGGCGCTGACTGCCTGATCAGTTGGTCGCGGCCGCCGCCGGCAAGGCGCGGAACAGCGGCGGCGGCGCTTCGACCAACGTGTCCGCCGGCACGTCCTGACGCAGCCAGACGCCACCGCCGATCCGCGAGCGCGCGCCGATCGTCACCCGGCCGACGATCGTCGCATTGGCGTGGATCACCACATCGTCCGCGACGATCGGATGGCGCGGCGCGCCCGATTTGTCGCCGAACAGATCGGGGTCGCCGCCCAGCGTGACGCCCTGGTAGAGGCGGACGCGGTCGCCGAGGATCGCGGTCTCGCCGATCACCACGCCGGTGCCGTGATCGATGAAGAACCGCCGGCCGATGCGGGCGGCGGGGTGGATGTCGATCCCCGTTCCGGCATGCGCGATCTCCGCGATCAGCCGCGCGACCAGCGGCGCGCCGAGGCGATACAGCAGATGCGCGATGCGATGATGGATGATCGCGGTGAACGACGGATAGGCGACGAGCACCTCGTCGACGCTGCGCGCCGCGGGATCGGCGGCATAAGCCGCCTCCACATCGCTGTCGAGGATGCGGCGGATTTCCGGCAGCCCGGCCGCGAACGCGCCGATCAGCCGCTCGGCGCGCACCGCCGTCGCATGGCTGTCGCCATCGCTGCCGCTATAGCCGAGTTCGAGATCGACCTGCGCGGCGAGCTGCGCCAGCGTCGATTCGACCGAGGCGGCGATGAACGCATTCTCGTTGGCGACGGTCAGCTCCGACGGGCCGAGCCGCAGCGGGAACAGCGCGGTACCGAGCTCCCCGGTGATCCGCTTGAGCGCCTGGCGCGAGGGAAAGCGGCTGCCGCGTTCGTCGTTGTGCGGATGCGCGGTGCGCCACTCGATCCGCGCGCGCTGCAATCGCTCGACAACGACGTCGATCTCCTGCGGAAAGGCGATCGACGGAAAATCGTCGGCGCTGGGCTCAACCATGGTTTCGATCCTTGCTGCGGCCTGCCATCTCGGCGGAGCATGGCGGCTTGGCAAAGCAGCTTGGTTTGCCCCGCGGATAGGCTGGATTTCAGCGCTCGCCGGATCAGTGCAGCTTGAGCCGCGGCCGGACGATCCGGTTGACGTGGCCGATCACGATCAGCGCGCAACCCTTGATCCAGCCGTGGATGGCGATCAGGTGCATCCGGTACAAAGAGAGATAGACGAACCGCGCCAGCCGCCCCTCGATCGCGAGCTTGCCGCCGACCAGATTGCCCATCAGCGTGCCGACGGTCGAGAAGCGGCTGAGCGACACCAGCGAGCCATGATCCCGATAGACGAATGGCCGCAACGGCTTGCCCGCCATCAGCTGCCTGAGATTGACGAAGACCGTCGCCGCCATCTGATGCGCAGCCTGCGCGCGCGGCGGCACCGGTCGGTCGCTGCCCGGCAGCGTGCACGCCGCGCAATCGCCGATCGCGAAGATCCGCGCGTCGCCGACGCTCTGCAAGGTCGGCGTCACCACCACCTGCCCGCCGCGGGCGAGGGCGAGGCCGTCGAGACCGTCGGCGATCGGCACCGCCTTCACCCCCGCCGCCCAGACCATCAGATCGGCATCGATCCGCTCGCCGCCGCCGGTGGTCAGGCCGTCGCGGTCTGCGGCGGTCACCGGCGTCCCGGTCAACACGTGCACGCCGAGCGCTTCCAATTCGCCGCGGGCGGCATCGGCGAGCCGGTCGGGCAAAGCGGGAAGGATGCGCGGACCCGCCTCGATCAGTGTCACCGCGAGCCGGCTCTCATCGAACACCTCCAGCCCGTAATGACCGAGCGCGGCGGCGGCGTTGAACAATTCGGCGGCCAGCTCGACCCCGGTCGCGCCGCCGCCGACGATGGCGATGCGGACGTGCGCGTCGCTGGCCGGGTCGGCGGTCATCGTCCGCGAGACGCGCAGGCAATGATCGAGCAGCCGGTCGCGGAAACGGTCGGCCTGCGCGCGGCTGTCGAGGAAGGTGCAATTCTCCGCCACGCCGGGCGTGCCGAAATCGTTGGTCACCGAGCCGTAGGCGAGCACCAGATAATCGTAGCGGATCGAATGCGCGGCGATCACCTCGCGCCCCCGATCGTCGAACACCGGCGCCAGATGGACCTGCCGCGCGGTCCGGTCGATCGCGCGCAGCGTGCCGTAGAAGAAGCGATAGCCCCAGCGATGGCAATGGCTGCGATAGCCGACCTCGTCCATGTTGGCGTCGAGCGAGCCGGTCGCCACCTCGTGCAGCAGCGGCTTCCAGATGTGCGTGCGGTTGCGATCGACGACGATGATGTCGTGCCGCCTGCGGCCGTAGCGCGCGCCCAGCCGGGTGGCGAGTTCGAGCCCCGCCGCGCCGCCGCCGACGATGACGATCTGGATCTTCGACGTCATGGGTCCGTCTCCGCGTCGAACGCGCGGGCGGCCGGTGCCGCCTGCGCGTAGGTTACGGCATCCCCTCGCTCCCGGTCACCGGACCGGGCCGGTGCGGCGACCATGAACGCGGTCGACCTGCTCGTCTTGCGGCGCAGTATATCGTCCGAGGACGGTTTGGGTAGATGTCGAACCTTGGCGTCCGGCTTTCACCCACGCCGTCATAATGGTGAGCGCGAAGACTTGGAGGAATGCTTTATGTACCCCGGCGGAGGCCGGGGCCCAGTTGGGTGACGGTTCGGAACTACTTACAACGGCCTTCCCAACTGGGCCCCGGCCTTCGCCGGGGTACAGCCTTTGGGGTTTGTGGCGACTCTCGCAGAGCTGCCGAAAGCGCGGCGCCTTCGGCCAAACTTCACCAATGCTCCCGCGCAGGCGGGAGCCCAGGAGTCACGCGCATGGTGGGTCGTTGCTCTGCTTGGCCCTGGGTTCCCGCATCCGCGGGAACACAGGATGGGAAATCGGCTGTCGCAAAACCCCGCGGAAGCACGAGCACCGGCGTCCAAAGCGCCGGCGCCCCCGCGGCTCACGCCGCGCGGAACATCTCCGGCGGCAGTGCCATCAGGCTCTCCGCGCCGCCCTCGATCTTGCGGCGCAGCGCACCCGCGTCGGGCGCGATCCGCTCGGCGAAGAAGCGGGCGGTGACCAGCTTGGCGTCGAGGAACGCGGTGTCGCCCTCTCCCGCAGTCTTCAGTTCGGCGGCGGCCTTGGCCATCCGCAGCCACATCAGGCCGGTGGCGACGATGCCCATCAAATGCATGTACGGCACCGCGCCGGCGCCGACATTCTCCGGGTTCTTCATGCCGTTCGCCATGAACCACATCGTCGCCGCCTGCAGCTCGCCGAGTGCCTTCTTGAGCGCGACGGCGATCGCCGCGGTCGCCTCGACGCCCTCGGCGGCCGTCGTTTCCTCGGTCACGATCTTGAACAGGGCCTGCACCGCACGGCCGCCCTTCAGCGCGAGCTTGCGGCCGACGAGGTCCATCGCCTGCACGCCGTTGGTGCCCTCGTAGATCATCGCGATGCGGGCATCGCGGACATATTGCTCCATGCCCCATTCGGCGATGTAGCCGTGGCCGCCGTAGACCTGCTGCGCGTTGGTCGCGACCTCATAGCCCTTGTCGGTGCCGACGCCCTTGATCACCGGCGTGAGCAGGCCGATCAGGTCGCCCGCCAGCTCGCGCTCCTCGTCGGTGCCGGCATGATGCTCCAGATCGACCTGCAACGCGCCCCACAGGCAGAGCGCGCGCAGACCCTCGGTCCACGCCTTGCCTTCCATCAGCATGCGGCGGATGTCGGGGTGGACGAACAACGTGTCCGCTTTCTCCTCGGGCTGCTTCGGGCCGGTGAGCGCGCGGCCCTGACGGCGGTCCTCGGCATATTGGACGGCGTTCTGATAGGCGACCTCGGCGATGCCGAGCCCTTGCAGGCCGACGCCGAGCCGTGCCGCGTTCATCATGATGAACATCGCGGCAAGGCCCTTCATCTCCTCGCCGACCAGCCAGCCCTTGGCGCCGTCATAGTTCATCACGCAGGTCGAATTGGCGTGGATGCCCATCTTGTGCTCGATCGAGCCGCAGGTGACCGCATTGCGCTCACCCAGGCTGCCGTCGTCGTTGACCAGCACTTTGGGGACGACGAACAGCGAGATGCCCTTCGAACTGTCCGGCGCGCCCGGCGTCTTGGCCAGCACGAGATGGATGATGTTGTCGGTCAGGTCGTGCTCGCCGGCCGAGATGAAGATCTTGGTGCCGGTGATCGCATAGGAGCCATCCGCCTGCGGCTCCGCCTTGGTGCGGATCAGGCCGAGATCGGTGCCGCATTGCGGCTCGGTGAGGTTCATCGTGCCGCCCCATTCGCCCGACACCATCTTGGGGACGTACATCCGCTGCTGCTCGGGGCTGCCCTTGGCGACCAGCGCGGCGATCGCGCCGTGCGTCAGGCCGGGGTACATGGCGAAGGCCATGTTGGACGAGATCATATATTCCTGGAAGGCGATCGACACGACGTGCGGCATGCCCTGGCCGCCATATTCCGGCGCATTGCCCAGCGTCGCCCAGCCGCTCTCCACATATTGGCTATAGGCTTCCTTGAAGCCGGCGGGCGTGGTGACGCTGCCGTCCTCGTTCCGGGTGCAGCCTTCGAGGTCGCCCGACTGGTTGAGCGGGAACAATACCTCGGCGACGAAGCGGCCGCCCTCCTCCAGCACCGCCTCGACCACGTCGGGAGTGGCGGCGTCGAAACCGGGCAAATTGGCGTAATTCTGCAGGCCGACGACATGTTCGAGGATGAAGCGCGTGTCGCGGACGGGGGGCGTATACTGGGGCATCCGATTATCCTTGTGTGTCGGCGATATGGACGGCCTCGACGACCGCCACGAATTCGGTGAGCTCGGCGATGGCGGCGTCGATGTCCTGCTTCTGGCGTTCGAGCAGTTCGATCCGTGCGCGGCAGCGGTCGATCGACACCTGCCGCTGGAGACGGCGGCCGTCATCGAGATCGTAGAGGTCGATCATCTCGCGGATCTCGCCCAGGCTGAAGCCGACGCGCTTGCCGCGCAGGATCCAGGCGAGCCGCGCGCGGTCGCGATGCGAATAGATGCGCTGGGTGCCGCGCCGCTCGGGTGCGATCAGCCCCTCGTCCTCGTAGAAGCGCAGCGCCCGCGCGGTGACGCCGAACTCCTCGCAAAGATCGGAAATCGTGAAGGAGTCGCGATCGTGGCGATGTTCGATCACGGCATAAGCGGGTGACGAGGCCATGCACGGATTATTACGTCACGTTTACGTCAACGTCAACTCACTCCCCCACGCTGCACAGCCGTTTTCCCGATGGCGTGCGCAGCGTCGCCGCCTCCGCCAGCGCGCCGCTGAGCCGCTCGACGGTGAGCGAATCGAGCGAGGCGCGACCGGTGCAATAACGATCGCAGGCGGCGGGCATCGCGGCGGGGAAGACGATGCGCTCGCCATCGAAATGCGCGTCGAAGCGACAGGGGCCGAAGGCGACGGCGACCCGCTCGCCGCTGCGGCGCACGGTGCCAGCGGCGGCGCAGCCCTGCCCCTCGCCGTAATCGATCAGCGCGCCGATCCGGAACGTGTCGCGGCCGGCGGGGACGATGCAAAGCCGGTCGGTATCGGCGGCCCACGACCCGGTGAGGCCGGCGCGCGCGGGATCGCCGACGAGGCCGGCACGCTGCGCCGCGCGTTCCAGCCGGCTGCCCGGCGTGTCCTGCGGCGCCGGCGGCGGCGATCCGCAGCCGGCGAGCAGCAGCGTCGCCAGCAACGCGCGCCTCATCCGATCGCCTGCAACCGATCGCCGTCGACGCGGCGGTAGAAACAGCTCGCGGCGCCGGTGTGACAGGCGGGGCCGGCGGGATCGGCGATGATCCACAGCGCGTCCTGATCGCAGTCGATCCGCATCTCGACCACGCGCAGCACGTTGCCCGAGGTCTCGCCCTTCTTCCACAACCGCGCGCGGCTGCGCGACCAGAAGGTCGCCTCGCCGCTCGCCTGCGTCGCGGCGAGCGCCTCGGCGTTCATGTGCGCGACCATCAGCAGCGCACCGTCGCGGGTGGTGACGACCGCGGTGATCAGCCCGGCGGCATCGTATTTGGGATCGAGGACGAGTTCGGTTTCGCAGGGGTCGGCCATATCGGCACGTATAGCGGGTGCGGCGGCGGCGTCATCCTCCCGTGCGGGGTGACGCGACCCCCGTCCGTCGCGGCAGCCGAACCCCGATCAAGTGCAACTATGTTGCCCTTCCGTTGCGCACGCGGCAAAGCTGCGCGCCACATGGCCACCCATCCCTTCCGTATCGCCAATTTCCGCAGCTATTGGCTGTCGCGCCTGTCGGGGACGATCGCGCAGACCGCGCTGGCGATCGTCATCGGCTGGCAGGTCTATGGCCTCGCCCGCGAGACGATGGACGTGCGGCAGGCGGCGTTCCTGCTCGGCATGATCGGCGCGGCGCAGTTCGTGCCTTTGTTCCTGCTCACCCCCGTCACCGGCCTCGTCGCCGACAGCGTCGACCGGCGCTGGATCGTCCGCGCGACGACGGCGGTAATCGCGCTGGTCGCGGCGTTCCTCGGCGTGCTGACCTATTGGGGCGACCTGACGCTGCCGGCCTTGTTCTTCGCGGCGGTGGTGATCGGGGTGGTGCGCGCCTTCACCGGCCCGGCCTATTCGGCGCTCGCCCCCAATCTGGTGCCGCGCGAGAGCCTGCCGACCGCGATCGCGATCTCGTCGATCGCCTGGCAGGTCGGCTCGATCGCCGGCCCCAGCGTCGGCGGCCTGCTCTACGCCATCCACCCGGACGTCGCTTATGCGACGATCACCGGGCTGTTCGTGCTCGCGCTGGCGACGATGTTCCTGATCGGCCCGGTGCCGCAGCCGCCGGCGCAGACCGACAAACATCCGCTCACGCGTATCCTCGACGGCTTCCGGTATGTCCGCAACAACCGGCTGGTGCTGGCGACGATCACGCTCGACCTGTTCGTCGTGCTGCTCGCCGGGGCGACCGCGCTGCTGCCGATCTACGCGCGCGACATCCTGCACGTCGGCGCGCAGGGGCTGGGCGTGCTCGCCGCGGGCATGGGGATCGGCGCGGCGGTGACCGCGGTGTGGTTCTCGGTGCGGCCGATGGACAGCAACGTCGGCACCAAGATGCTGATCGCGGTGATCGTCTTCGCGGTCGCCGTCCTCACCTTCGGCCTGTCGACCTCCTTCCCGCTGAGCCTCGCGGCGCTGATCGTCGCGGGCGGCGCCGACATGGTGTCGGTCTACGTCCGCCAGTCGCTGATCCAGCTCCACACCCCCGACGAGATGCGCGGCCGGGTGAGCGCGGTGTCGCAGCTCACCATCTCGGCATCCAACGAACTCGGCGAGGCGGAGAGCGGGCTGATGGCGTCGTTGCTCGGCCCGGTCGGCGCGGTCGCGTTCGGCGGGATCGCGGCGATCGTCGTCACCTTGCTGTGGGCGCGGCTGTTCCCCGAACTGCGCGCCGCACGGACCTTCGACCCGCCAGACATGTTACAGATCGAACCGCAGCACGGAGAAGCCAAGCCATGAAGGCCAACACCATCCTGGAAACGATCGGCAACACGCCGCACATCCGCGTCGCCAAGCTGTTCCCCGATTCGGAAGTCTGGATCAAATCCGAACGCTCCAACCCGGGCGGGTCGATCAAGGACCGTATCGCGCTCGCGATGGTCGAGGCGGCGGAAGCCAATGGCGACCTCAA
The DNA here is from genome assembly GCF_053345135.1 of Sphingomonas sp. M6A6_1c. Lineage (NCBI taxonomy): Bacteria > Pseudomonadati > Pseudomonadota > Alphaproteobacteria > Sphingomonadales > Sphingomonadaceae > Sphingomonas > Sphingomonas sp. M6A6_1c. The sequence continues at coordinate 312,148 of NZ_JBKEZO010000006.1, forward strand.
GCCCGGCGGCACGATCATCGAGCCGACCAGCGGCAACACCGGCGTCGGCCTGGCGATGGTCGCCGCGGTGAAGGGCTATAAGCTCGTCCTCGTCATGCCGGAATCGATGTCGCTCGAGCGGCGGCGGCTGATGCTCGCTTATGGCGCGACCTTCGACCTCACCCCGCGCGAAAAGGGCATGAAGGGCGCGATCGAGCGTGCGCTCGAGCTGGTCCATCAGACGCCGGGTTCGTGGATGCCGCAGCAGTTCGAGAACGGCGCCAACATCGACGTCCACGTCCGCACCACGGCGCAGGAGATCCTCAACGATTTCCGCGATACGCCGATCGACGTCATCATCACCGGCGTCGGCACCGGCGGCCATATCACCGGCGTCGCCGAGACGCTGAAGAAGCATTGGCCGAACCTCAAGGTCTTCGCGGTCGAGCCCGCCGCCTCGCCGGTCATCGCCGGCGGCCAGCCGGGGCCGCACCCGATCCAGGGGATCGGCGCCGGCTTCATCCCGCGCAACCTGCACACGCAGGCGCTCGACGGGGTGATCGAGGTCGACGCCGCGGTCGCCAAGGACATGGCACGGCGATCGGCATCGGAAGAGGGCATCCTCGTCGGCATTTCGTCGGGCGCGACGCTCGCCGCGATCCTGCAGAAGCTGCCCGATTTGCCCGATGGCGTCCGCGTGCTCGGCTTCAACTATGACACAGGCGAGCGCTATCTGTCGGTGCCGGACTTCCTGCCCGAACAGTGACGCGTCCTTCACAGGCGCGCAGCCCGGCGTGGCTGCGCGCGGTGCTGGCGGCGACCGCGATCGTCGCGGTCGCCGTCCCCGCCCTCGTCGTCACCCATCCGCCCGCCATTCCGCAGCCGCACACGCGTGTCGCGCTGCATCGCCGGGTCGTGCCCGCCGCCGAACTGCCGCCGGTCGAGCCGGTGACGTTCATCGACCTGACGCCGGAGGACGCCAAGGCGTTCAATGCCAGCGTGCCCTTTTCGGACTTGCCCAATCCGGCGGCGCGGCCGTTCCGCTTCGCCGGCGGTTCGGAGGATCGCGCGCGCGCGACCGACTGTATGGCGGCGGGCGTGCTCTACGAGGCGGGCGACGACACCGAGGGTGAGCGCGCGGTCGCGCAGGTGGTGCTCAACCGCCTGCGCCATCCCGCTTTCCCCAAGACCGTCTGCGGCGTCATCTTCGAGGGGCAGGAGCGCAGCACCGGCTGCCAGTTCAGCTTCGCCTGCGACCACGCGCTGACCCGCTGGACGCCGACCGCCGATGCGTGGCGGCGCGCGCGCGAGGTCGCGACGATGGCGCTGGCCGGGGCGGTCTATCGCCCGGTCGGCTATGCCACGCATTACCATACCGATTGGGTCGTGCCGTACTGGCAGGCGAGCCTCGACAAGGTCGTCGCGGTCCACAGCCATCTGTTCTTCCGCTGGACCGGCTGGTGGGGGACGCCGCCCGCGTTCAACCGCCAGGTGAGTTCGAGCGAACCGGTGATCGCGCAGCTCGCGCCGATTTCGGACGCGCACAAGATGGGCGGCGCGCTCGCCGAGGCGGATGCGGCGCTGCTCGATGCATCGGCGGCGCTCGGGCTGGTCGCGGCGGACGGCGTGGCGGGCGAGACGGCGCCGTTCACCGCCTCGGCCGGCGACGGCGACAGCTTCTTCGTGACGCTGCCATGGGGCGTGCAGACCGAATTGTATCCGACGATCGCCGCCAAGGCGTGCGGCGAGCGCAAGGCGTGCCGCTTCTCGGCGTGGAGCGATGCGGCGAAGACCCCGGCCGCCGCGCCGCTGACCGCGGATCAGGTCGCAGCGATGGCGTTCAGCTACCTGCGCGACCGCGATGCGGGGGTGGAGCGGACGCTGTGGAATTGCACCAAATATCCGCGCCCGGACCGGCACCAGTGCATGAAGCAGCAGGTGCTGCTGACGGCCGTGCCGGTCGCTACGGCGACGCCCGTCCCGACCGCAACGCCGGTGGCGGAGCTGGGTGGCGTGCGGCGCAAGGGGGATGCGGCGGCACCCGATAGTACCGGGGCGAAAGGGCCGAGTTCCGCCTTTCCGTCCGCCTCGTCCTCTGCGCGGCACCTGCCGCTCGCCGGGCAGCCTTAGATGCGCCTTTAAATCCTCCCCCTGGCGGGGGAGGAATTTCAGTTACTTGTGGCTGCGGATCGCCTTGATCAGCGCCGCCTTGTCCATCTTCGATCGGCCCTCGATGCCGATCTCGCGCGCTTCCTTGAGCAGGTCCGCCTTGCTGCGCGCGTCCAACGTCCCGCCCGGGTGGTCCAGCGTGCCGGCCGCCTTGGCGTTGGCGATTCGCGCCGCTTTCTCCTTGGAATTGCCCTGTTTCAGCAATTCCTCGTACAAAGCGTCGTCCTTGATCTGCGCACCGTGGTCCTTGGCCATCACCCTCTCCTTCCGGCGCCCGAAACGCGTATCGCGACAATCGGTTCGATTTGCGCATTACAAATACGCGACAAACGCGGAATGCGCTCCTATATGGCCACCCGCACGATGTGAGCCCCCGCCACCATGCTGACGACCCATCCGTTTGAAGACGACAAGCTGCACGAAGAGTGCGGCGTATTCGGTGTATCCGGCAGCGATAGCGCCGCGGCGCTCGTCGCGCTCGGCCTGCACGCGCTGCAGCACCGCGGCCAGGAGGCGGCTGGGATCAGCAGCTTCGACGGCCATCACTTCCACACCCATCGCGCGATGGGCCATGTCGCCGGCAATTTCGACCGCGACGACGTGATCCGCGCGCTGCCCGGCGACTATGCGGTCGGCCACGTCCGCTATTCGACGAGCGGCGAGACGGCGCTGCGCAATGTCCAGCCGCTGTATGCCGAACTCGCCAGCGGCGGCTTCGCGGTCGCGCATAACGGCAACATCTCCAACGCCATGAAGCTGCGGCGCGAGCTGATCCGGCGCGGCTCGATCTTCCAGTCGACCAGCGATACCGAGACGATCATCCATCTCGTCGCGACGTCGAACTATCGCACCCTGCTCGACCGCTTCATCGATGCGCTGAAGCAGATCGAGGGCGCCTACAGCCTCGTCGTGATGACGCCCGAGGGGATGATCGCCTGTCGCGATCCGCTCGGCATCCGGCCGCTGGTGATGGGCAAGCTCGACGGCGCGGTGATCTTCGCCTCCGAAACGGTGGCGCTCGACGTCTGCGGCGCGACCTTCGAACGGCAGGTCGAGCCGGGCGAACTGGTCATCGTCCAGAACGGCGAGGTGCGCTCGATCCGCCCGTTCGCGCCGATGGCGCCGCGGCCGTGCATCTTCGAATGGGTCTATTTCAGCCGCCCCGATTCGATCGCCGGCGACCAGTCGGTCTATACCGTGCGCAAGGAGATCGGCGCGCAGCTCGCGATCGAGACGCCGGTCGACGCCGACCTCGTCATCCCGGTGCCCGATTCGGGCGTGCCGGCGGCGATCGGTTATGCGCAGCAATCGGGCATTCCGTTCGAGCTCGGCATCATCCGCTCGCACTACGTCGGCCGAACCTTCATCCAGCCGGGCGACAAGGTCCGTCACCTCGGCGTCAAGCTCAAGCACAACGCCAATCGCGCGCTCATCAAGGGCAAAAGGATCATCCTCGTCGACGATTCGATCGTGCGTGGCACCACCAGCCTCAAGATCGTGCAGATGATGCGCGATGCTGGCGCGGCCGAGGTGCATATGCGTATCGCCAGCCCGCCGACGCGGCATAGCTGCTTCTATGGCGTCGACACGCCCGAGCGCGCCAAATTGCTCGCCGCCAAGCTGGACCTCGGCGGGATGACCGACTTCATCCATGCCGACAGTCTGTCGTTCGTTTCGATCGACGGCCTCTACAAGGCGCTGGGCGAGGCGAAGCGCGCCGAGATCCGCCCGAAATATTGCGATGCCTGCTTCACCGGCGATTATCCGACGACGCTGACCGACCAGGACGACAGCGTTGCGGTCGACCAGTTCGCGATGCTGGCGGAGCGGGTCAACTAACGCATGGCCCAGCCGCTTGCGAACCAACTCGCGCTGGTCACCGGCGCGAGCCGCGGCATCGGCGCCGCCACCGCGATCGCGCTGGGCGCGGCGGGCGCGCATGTCGTGCTGACCGCGCGCACCGCGAAGGATTTGGAAGCGGTCGAGGAGACGATCTTCGACGCCGGCGGCTCGGCGACGATCGCGCCGCTCGACCTGACGCAGACCGACAGTATCGCGCGGCTCGCCGCCGCGGTCGGCGAGCGCTGGCAGGCGCTGGACGTGCTGGTGCTCAACGCCGCGATGCTGGGCAGTCTCGCGGCGGTGCCGGCGATCGACGCCAAGGAGCTGGCACAGGTGCTGACGCTCAACGTCAGCGCGCAGGTGGCGATGATCCAGGCGTTCGACCCGATGCTGCGCAAGGCGGCGGCGGGCAAGGTGATCGGCCTGACCTCCAGCGTCGGCCGCAATGCCCGCGCGTATTGGGGGGCTTATGGCGCCTCGAAAGCGGCGTTCGAGACGATGCTCGGCGCTTATGGCGACGAAACCGCGGACATCAGCAAGATCCGCACCGCGATCGTCGATCCCGGCGCGACGCGGACGAAGATGCGCGCGCGCGCCTATCCGGGCGAGGCGCCTGATTCGGTCAAGCCGCCCGAGGTGGTCGCCGAGCGGATCGTCGCGCTGGCGATCGCTGGTTTCGAGGCAGGACACCGCGAACGCGTGGGCTGATTAGTCCTCCGCCGCCAGGGGGAGGGGGACCGTTCGGCGCCAGCCGAATGGTGGAAGGGGGAGGATAGGGCGGCAGCTCGATTGTCAAAGCTCCCACCCTTTCCTCCCCCTCCGTCAGCGCGATGCGCTGCCACCTCCCCCTTGCGGGGGAGGAATTTAACGGCTTGTCGCGCTGGCGATCGCCGGCTTCGAGGCAGGACACCGCGAACGCGTGGGGTGACCCTAACTCCTCCCCCGCAAGGGCAGGGCTATCGCATATGACGTTCCACGCAATGTTCCACGCAACGATGGGTACGTGACCTTTCGCGAGGTTGGCATTTTCCAATTGAGCTGCGGGCCTCCGGCGCACGATCGCAACTCAAAAATTTCATATGCGATTACCCTGCCCGCAAGGGGGAGGTGGCAGGCCGAAAGCCTGACGGAGGGGGAGGATACGGTTAGGTCCGCGTTTGCGGAAATGCCCCCTCCACCATTCGCTTCGCGAACGGTCCCCCTCTCCCGCTGAAGCGAGGGAGGAATTAGCGCGTCTTCACCAGTGTCACCTGCGCGACGTCGATGCCGCGGCCGCGGAAGCCGCCTTCGCAATACATCAGGTAATAGCGCCACAGGTCGCGGAAGCGCGCGTCGAGCCGCGCCGGCAAACGCCCCGCCTTGTCGGCATTCTCGAACCGTTCGCGCCAGTGGCGCAGCGTCTGCGCATAATCGAGGCCGAAGCTGTGATGGTCGGTCCACGCCAGCCCCCGTGCCCCGCACAGCGCACGAAAGCGGCTCTCCGACAACAACATGCCGCCTGGGAAGACATAGCGCTGGATGAAGTCGACGCTCGCCGCGTAGCGGTCGAACACGTCGTCGGCGATGCTGATATATTGCAGCGCCGCGCGCCCGCCGGGTTTCAGCACCCGCGCCAGCGTGTCGCAATAGGCGGGCCAATAGGCCTGCCCGACCGCCTCGACCATCTCGATGCTCGCGACCGCATCGAATTGCCCGGCGACGTCGCGATAATCGGTCAGCGCCACGCTCACGCCGGGCAAGCCGCGCGCATCGACCGCCACTTTCTGCTCGGTCGACAGCGTCAGCGCATGGACGCGCCGGCCGCCCGCCGCCGCCTTCGCCGCGAACGAGCCCCAGCCGCAGCCGATCTCGAGGATCGTCTCGCCCGGCGCCGTGCCGGTGCGATCGAGGATCGCGGCGAGCTTGCGATCCTGCGCGCTCTCCAGCGTGTCGCCGCGCGCGAAGATACCGCTCGAATAGGTCAGGCCGGGGTCGAGCCATTCGCGGTAGAAATCGTTGCCGAGGTCGTAATGGTCGGCGATGTTGCGGCGCGCGCCCTGTTTGTCGTTGCGGCGCAGCCGGTGCCAGAGGCGCAGCAGCAGCTTCGACCCGCCACCCGCCCGCGCCACGTCGGCGAGTTCGACGCGGTTGCGCATGAAGAGATCGAACAGGGGCACCGGATCGGGGCTCGACCAGTCGCCATCGCGCCACGCGCGATACCAGCCGACCGAGCCGCCCGTCACCAACCGCACCAGCGCGCGCCAGCGATGCAGCGTGACGATCGGCACCGGCCCCGGCTTGCGCCCGCCGAGCAGCCGGTGGGTGCCGTCGGGCAGCCGCGCCTCGATGCCGCCGCTCGCCAGCCCGGCATCGATCCGGTTGAGCAAGCGGTGGAAGATCGGGGCGAGCGCGCGTGTCTGAAATGTGTCCGCAGCCATGTCGCGGGCGCTCATGCCGCAGCTTGCCCGATCAGGGAAGGGTCAGCGCGCGGCGATCGCCTCGCCGAGCGTCAGGATCGCCGCGACGTGGCGCTGCGCGATCTCGAGCGCGTCGTCGCCATAGCCGCCGCCGACCGTGCTCGCGAGCGGGATGCCGCGGGTCAGCCGCGCGATCAGCCGTTCGCGCTGCGCCAGTCCGTCGAGCGTCAGCGACAGCCGCCCGAGCCGGTCGCCCGCGAACGGATCGACCCCGGCCTGATAGAGGACGAGCTGTGGCCGGTGCTCGGCGAGAAAGGGGGTGAGCGTCGCCGCGAGCGTCGCGAGATACGCCGCGTCGCCGATGCCGTCGGCCAGCCCGACGTCGAGCGTCGAACGCGCCTTGCGCGCCGGGAAGTTCTTCTCGGCGTGGATCGAATAGGTCGCGATCTCCGGCCGTCCGGCGAGCAACGCGGCGGTGCCGTCGCCCTGATGCACGTCGCAATCGACCACGACGAGACGGTCGACCGTCCCCTCCTCGATCAGCCGCACCGCGGCCAGCGCGAGGTCGTTGAACACGCAATAGCCCGCGCCGGTGTCGGCGACCGCATGATGGCTGCCGCCGGCGGTATTGGCGGCGAAGCCGTGGTCGAGCGCGAGATGCGCCGCCAGCCACGTGCCGCCCGGCACCGCCTGCGCCCGCGCCGCGACCTCTGGCGTGATCGGGAAGCCGATGCGGCGCGTCTTCAAATACGGCACGTCCGCGGCCAGCACCTCGGCGACGTAACCGGGGTCGTGCACCGCCTCCAGCCAGCGCAGCGGCATCGGTTCGGGCTCGTGCCACGCCACCCGCGCGCCCTCGGCGAGGAGGAGGTCGCGGATCAGGCCGTTCTTGTTCCAGCGGTAGGTGGAGCGCGCCGGCGCGGGCGCGACATAGGCGGGATGATGGACGATCGGGATCACGATCGGTAATTGGGGATGCGGCGGCCGTTCCCCAAGCCGCCTGCGGAGTGACGCATGACCGATACGCCCCCTGACGTCCGCCCGGACGTGCGGAGTTTCCTCGACTATCTCAATGCGTTGCCCGGCCCGGCCAGGCACGAGATGCCGCCCGCCGAGGCACGCGAGGCATTCCGCGCGACTCGCACCGTCACCGATCTGCCGGTCGGCGAACTGGCGGTGGTCCGCGATCTGGCGATCCCCGGCCCGGCCGGCACGATCCCGGCGCGGCTGTTCGACGCGCGCGCGACGCGCGTTCCGGGGCCGGCGCTGGTCTATTTCCACGGTGGCGGCTTCGTCGTCGGCGATCTCGATACGCATGCCGGCGTCTGCGCGGAGATCGCGCGCGTGCTCGACGTGCCGGTGGTGGCGGTCGACTATCGCCTCGCACCCGAACATCGCTGGCCCGCCGCGCCCGACGACGCCGAGGCGGCGGCGCGCTGGGTGGCGGGGAGCCCGGCGACGCTCGACCGCAGCGTCACCAGCCTGATCCTGTGCGGCGACAGCGCCGGCGGCGCGCTCGCGATCGTCACGGCGATGGCGTTGCGCGACGAGCCGGCGGCGGTGCCGGTGATCGTCCAGGCGCCGATCTATCCGGTCGTCGACGGCGGCATGGACTATCCGTCCTATGAGACCTTCGCGGAGGGCTATCTGCTGACCCGCGAGGCGATGGAATATTACAACGCGGCTTATGGCGCCGATCCCGAAAGCCCGCGCGCGAGCCCGCTGCACGGCCGGCTGAAGGGCCTGCCGCCGGCGGTGCTCGTCACCGCCGGTCTCGATCCGCTGCGCGATCAGGGCCGCGCGTACGCCGCCGCGCTGGTCGAGGCAGGCGTGCCGACGGTGTTCCGCGAGGCGGCGGGGCTCATCCACGCCTTCGTCGTCTTCCGCAAGGCAATCCCCTCGGCGCAAACCGATGTCGCAGGCTATCTCGCGGCCTTGAAGGACGTGATCGCCGAGGCCGAGGGTACGCGCGTCATGACACAGGCGGCCGGACGATGAGCGACATCAAAAGCCTCCCCTATCGCCCCTGCGCCGGCGTCATGCTGGTCAATCGCGCGGGCAAGGTCTTCGTCGGCCAGCGGATCGATACGATCCTGGAGGCGTGGCAGATGCCCCAAGGCGGGATCGACCCCGGCGAGGACGCTTATGCGGCGGCGATCCGCGAGCTCGGCGAGGAGACGGGGATCACCCCCGACAAGGTCGCATTGATCGCCGAGGCGCCGGACGAATTCTTCTACGACCTGCCCGACGACATGGTCGGCAAGGTGTGGAAGGGCAAATGGCGCGGCCAGCGCCAGCGCTGGTTCCTGTTCCGCTTCCTCGGCGAGGACGGCGACGTGCGGATCAACACGCCCCACCCCGAATTCCGCGCCTGGCGGTGGAGCGATCCGGACGATTTGCCGACGCTGATCGTGCCGTTCAAACGCGATCTGTACGAGGCCGTGCTCGCCGCGTTCCGGCCTCAGCTCGGCGCAGACCAAACGGGGTGAGCGGATTTGGGGGTTTCCTCTACGGACTCAACGGGTAGAGCGCGCGATGTGCGCGCTACCTTGCTGTCCCCGATCCTCATCCTGATCCTCGCTCCGCTGCTGCTCGCCAATGCGCCGGCGGATGGCGAGCCGGACGACAGCAAGGTGCCGATCCCCGCCGCGATCCGCTCGATGCTCGATGCGGCGATCGAAAGCGGCAACGACGGCGACGTCTCGGTGGTGGTCAAATACGCCCGGCTCGCCGATCCCGCGAGCGCCGACGCGGTGCTGGCGATCGCGCAGAAATGGCGCAGCGACCGTGCGCAGGCGCGGCAGACGACGATCCGCCAGGCGAGCATGTTCGACCTGTGGAGCGGCCGCGCCGAGCTCGGCGGCTACATCACCACGGGCAACACCGACAGCAAGGGCGGCTCGGCTGTGCTCGACCTGACCCGCGAAGGCCTGCAATGGCGGCACAAATTCCACGCGCAGGCGGACTATCAGGAAAACGCCGGGATCACGACGCGCGAACATTATCTCGCCAGCTACGAACCGAACTACAAGATCAAGGATCGCGTCTACCTTTACGGCGCGGCGCAATATGAGGAAGACCGGTTCCTCGGCTTCTATCACCGTTACTCCGCCTCGACCGGCGTCGGCTACAGTGCGATCAAGACATCGGCGATCCGGCTCGACATCGAACTCGGCCCCGCGTTCCGCCAGACCGCCTTCACCGACGAGACCGACCAGAGCAATATCGCCGGCCGCGGTACCCTGGCGTTCAACTGGCGGCTGCTGCCCGGCCTGTCGGTGACGCAGAATGCGTCGGCGTACGTGCAAAGCTCCAATTCGACGCTGAGCGGCACGACCTCGGTCAACGCCAAGCTGATCGGACCGCTGTCGGCGGCGCTATCGTACAACGTGCAATATGAAAGCATGCCGCCGGTGGGCTCGCTGTCGACCGACACGACCAGCCGCGCGTCGCTGGTGTACAGCTTCTAGGCTTTATAGGATCCTCCCCCTTGATGGGGGAGGAATTGTCATCTTCCACGAGTTGAATGTCGATCGGTCTTAGCTCCACCCTCACCCCGGTTCCCCCCGCCGCGTCCATCGGCTAACGTCCCCGGATGAGAGGATTGCCGGACGACGAATACGCGCTGGTCGGGACGATCGACCAGGCCGCGATGCTGGATCAGGTCGAGCGCTGGGCGGCGGTGAACAGCGGGACGCGCAATCTCGCCGGGGTCGGGCGGATGGCCGGGCTACTCGCCGACGCGTTTGCGGTGCTGCCGGGGGAGATCACGCTGGTCGAACCCGAAGCGGCAGAAGCGGTCGCCGCCGACGGCAGCGTCGCGGCGATCGCACACGGCCGCCACCTCCACCTGCAGGTCCGGCCCAAGGCGCATGTGCAGATGCTGTTCACCGGCCATATGGACACCGTCTACCCCGCCGATCATCCCTTCCAGACGCTGACCCACCGCGCCGACGGTACGATCAACGGCCCCGGCACCGCCGACATGAAGGGCGGCCTCGCCGTGATGCTCGCCGCGCTGCGCGCGGTCGAAGCGGCGGGCGCGTCGCGGCTCGGGTACGAGGTGGTGATCAATTCCGACGAGGAGACGGGTTCGCTGTCTTCCGCCGCGCTGCTCGCCCGCGCCGCGCGCGGCAAGGTCGCCGCGCTGACCTACGAACCGGCGCTGCCCGACGGCACGCTCGCCGGTGCGCGCGGCGGCACGGGCAATTTCTCGATCGTCGTGCGCGGGCGCAGCGCGCATGCCGGCCGCAATCCCGAAGACGGTCGCAATGCGATCGTCGCCGCCGCCGCGCTGGCGGTGCGCCTCGCCGAGGCCCGCGCACCGGGGCTTGCGGTCAATCCGGCGCGGATCGACGGCGGCGGCCCGAACAACGTCGTCCCCGATCTTGCCGTGCTGCGCGTCAATTTCCGCCCCGCCGCCGCCGCGGAGATCGCCCGCGCCCGCGCCGCGATCGACGACGCGGTCGCGCAGGTCACGGCGAGCCACGACGTCGCCATCGCCGTCCACGGCGGCTTCAACCGCCCGCCCAAGCCGGTCGATGCCGGCGCGGAGGCGCTGTTCGGGCTCGTCGCCGCCGCCGGCGCCGATCTCGGCATCCCCATCGCGTGGCGGGCGACCGGCGGTGTCTGCGACGGCAACAACATCGCCGCCGCCGGCGTGCCCGTGGTCGATACGATGGGCGTGCGCGGCGGCGCGATCCATTCGGCCGACGAATTCATGATCGTCGACAGCCTCGCCGAACGCGCGGCGCTGTCGGCGCTCACCATCCACCGCATCCTGCGAAAGGGGCATGCATGACCTTCCGGATCAGGGCGGCGCGTGCCGACGACCTGCAGCATCTCTACGAAATGGCCAAGCTCACCGGCGGCGGCTTCACCAACCTGCCGCCCGACCGCACCGCGCTGCGCGGCAAGCTCGAACGCGCCGGCGCCGCCTTCGCGCGGCAGGACGGCGCGGTCACCGACGAATTGTTCGTGCTGATGCTGGAGAATGCCGCGACAGGCGAAGTGCGCGGCACCTGCCAATTGTTCACCCAGGTCGGCCAGCAGCATCCCTTCTACAGCTATCGCCTCGGCACGCTGACCCAGCACAGCAAGGAGCTGGCGCGCACCTTCCGCGCCGAGATGCTGGCGCTGACCACCGATCTGGAAGGGTCGTGCGAGGTCGGCGGCCTGTTCCTCCATCCCGGCGAGCGCGCCGGCGGCCTCGGCCTGCTGCTCGCGCGCAGCCGCTATCTGTTCATCCGCGCGCACCGCCAGCGCTTCGCCGACCGAATTCTCGCCGAGCTGCGCGGCGTGATCGACGAGGCGGGCGGCTCGCCGTTCTGGGACGGGCTCGCGGGGCGGTTCTTCGGGATGAATTTCCAGGACGCCGACCAGTTCAACGCGATCAACGGCCATCAGATGATCGCAGACCTGATGCCCAAACATCCCATCTACACCGCGATGCTCTCCGAAGCGGCGCGGTCGGCGATCGGCCTGCCGCATCCCAGCGGCCGCGCCGCGATGCGGATGCTTGAGAACGAAGGCTTCAGCTACGAACATTATGTCGACATCTTCGACGGTGGTCCGACGATGACGGCGCGCACCGATCGGGTGAAGACGGTCGAACAGGCGCGCGAGCGGCGGATCGTGTCGATCGACGGCGACGACGGCGACGAGTCGCTGGTCGCAGTCGGGCGGCTGGCCGACTTCCGCTGCGCATTCGGTATGGTGCGGCACATCGACGGCGGCATCGCGCTGTCGCGCGACTGTGCCGAGGTGCTCGGCGTGCAGGCGGGCGACGAAGTGTTGCAGGTGCCGCGGTGGTGATCGAGATCAATTTCGACGGCATCGTCGGGCCGAGCCACAATTACGCCGGCCTGTCGGTCGGCAATCTCGCCGCGACCGCGCATGCCGGACAGGTGTCGCGACCGCGGGCGGCGGCGTTGCAGGGGCTCGACAAGATGCGCGCCAATCTCGCGCTCGGACTGACGCAGGGGGTGCTGCTGCCGCATCGCCGGCCGGACCGGCCGTGGCTGGCGGCGCTGTCGACCCGCTACGAAGACGCGCAGCCGCTGTTGCAGGCGCAGGCGATGTCGGCCTCGGCGATGTGGGCGGCCAATGCCGCCACCGTCTCGCCGGCGCCGGACACCGCCGACGGCCACTGCCATCTCACCGTCGCCAATCTGATGACGATGCCGCATCGCAGCCACGAATGGCCCGAGACGCTGGCACAGCTCCGCACCGCCTTCGCGCACGACGCCTTTGCGGTGCACGGCCCGATCCCCGCCCCGTTCGGCGACGAGGGCGCGGCCAACCATATGCGGCTGGCCGCGGCGCACGATGCGCCGGGGGTCGAGCTGTTCGTCTACACCATCGCCGGCGGCCATTTCCCCGCCCGCCAGCACCTGCAGGCGAGCGCCGCGATCGCCCGCGCGCATCGGCTCGATCCCGCGCGGACGCTGTTCGTCCAGCAATCCGAAGAGGCGGTGGCGGCCGGTGCCTTCCACAACGATGTCGTCGCGGTCGCCAACGCGCGCGTGCTGTTCGCGCACGAGCGCGCCTTCGCCGACAAGGACCGGCTTTACGCCGACCTGCGCCGCCTGCTGCCCGAGGTCGAGATCGTCGAAGTGCCGGAGAGCGAGGTCAGCCTCGCCGACGCGATCGCCTCCTACCTGTTCAACGCGCAGCTCGTGACGACCGCGCAGGGCCCGACGCTGGTCGTGCCGATGGAGGCCAGGGCCAATGAGAGGGTATGGTCCTGGCTCGAACGCCATCAGGCCGGCAACGGCCCGATCCGCCGGGTCGAGACGGTCGACGTCACCCAGTCGATGGCGAATGGCGGCGGCCCCGCCTGCCTGCGGCTGCGCGTCGTCGCAGACCCCGCGACGATCGACCCGCGCTTCCTCGTCGATGCGGCGAAGCTCGATGCGATTCGCGCGGTCGTCCGCCGCTGGTGGCCCGAGGCGATCGACCCCGGCGCGCTCGGCGACGCCGCGCTGATCCGCGACATCGAGATCGCGCACGACCGGCTGTGGGAGGCGCTGGGCCTGTCGGGTTAATTGACAGTTAACCCTGTGCACCGAAAGGGAAATGGCGGTTTTCCGCCACTGGCCCGGTGCTTGCGTAGGGCCGGGGCATGTGGACCCGGATCAAGCGCCTCTTCACGATCAAGACCAAGTTCGAGGCGTTCCTCGTCATCTATGGCCTCGGCCTGGGCGCGGTCGAGCGTGGCATCCACTATCTCCAGCAATATCCGGGCTATGGCGGCTGGCTGCTGTTCGCCTGCTGCCCGGTCGCGGTGTTCATGGTCGGCGGCGTGCTGCTCGATTCGGTCGAGCGGCGGCAGTCGGACTAGGGCCGCCCGATAGGATAAGTTCGTCGCTTCCCGGCGAGGGATGCTTATCTGGACGGTGATGAGCGGGCTTACCCATTTACAACGGCTTGAAGCCGAAAGCATTCACATCATGCGCGAAGTCGTCGCCGAGGCGGAACGGCCGGTGATGCTCTATTCTGTCGGGAAGGATTCGGCGGTGATGCTGCATCTCGCCCGCAAGGCCTTCTTCCCGGCACGCCCCCCCTTCCCGCTGCTTCACGTCGATACGACGTGGAAATTCCGCGCGATGTACGATCTGCGCGATCGCGCGGCGGCGGAGGCCGAGATGGAGCTGATCGTCCACACCAATCCCGATGCGCTCGCCGCCGGCATCAATCCCTTCGACCACGGCAGCCGCCACACCGATGTGTGGAAGACCGAGGGGCTCAAACAGGCGCTGAAGGCGGGCGGCTACGACGTCGCCTTCGGCGGTGCGCGGCGCGACGAGGAGAAGAGCCGCGCCAAGGAGCGCATCTTCTCGTTCCGCTCGGCGAGCCAGGGTTGGGACCCCAAGGCGCAGCGCCCCGAATTGTGGAACCTCTACAACGCGCGCATCCACCGCGGCGAGAGCATCCGCGTCTTCCCTCTGTCCAACTGGACCGAGCTGGATATCTGGCAATATATCCTCGATCAGGGGATTGAGATCGTGCCGCTCTATTTCGCCGCGCCGCGCCCGACGGTGGAGCGCGACGGCATGCTGCTGATGGTCGACGACGACCGCTTCCGGCTGCATCCCGGCGAGGTGCCGGTCGAACGCTCGATCCGCTTCCGCACGCTTGGCTGCTATCCGCTCACCGGCGCGGTGGAAAGCAAGGCGGCGACGCTACCCGCGGTGATCCAGGAGATGCTGCTCACCACCACCTCCGAACGCCAGGGCCGCGCGATCGACCACGATCAGGCCGCCAGCATGGAGAAGAAGAAGCGCGAGGGGTATTTCTGATGACCGCCTACACCCCCGATGCGCTGATCGCCGCGGACATCCACGCCTATCTCGACGGCCATGCGCACAAGTCGATGCTGCGCTTCATCACCTGCGGGTCGGTGGACGATGGCAAATCGACGCTGATCGGCCGATTGCTCTACGATTCGAAGACGATCTTCGAGGATCAGCTCAGCCAGCTCGAGGCGGACAGCAAGCGGCTCGGCACGCAGGGGCAGAATATCGATTTCGCCCTGCTCGTCGACGGTCTCGCCGCCGAGCGCGAACAGGGCATCACGATCGACGTCGCCTATCGCTTCTTCGCGACCGACAAACGCAAGTTCATCGTCGCCGACACCCCCGGTCACGAACAATATACCCGCAACATGGTCACCGGCGCGTCGACCGCCGATCTCGCGGTGATCCTGATCGACGCGCGCAAGGGCGTGCTGACGCAGACGCGGCGGCATTCCTTCCTCGCCCACCTGATCGGCATCCGCCACATCGTGCTGGCGGTGAACAAGATGGATCTGGTCGATCACGATCAGGCACGGTTCGAGCAGATCGTCGCCGATTACAGCGCGTTCGCGCTCAGCATCGGCATCACCGGCTTCACCGCCATCCCGCTGTCCGGGCTGACCGGCGCGAGCATCCTGGCGCCCTCCGACGCCATGCCGTGGTACGAGGGGCCGGCGCTGCTGCCGCATCTCGAAACAGTGCCGGTCGAGGCGGATCAAGCGACCGCCGCACCGTTCCGTCTGCCGGTACAATGGGTCAATCGCCCCGATCTCGACTTCCGCGGTTTCGCCGGGACGATCGCGGCGGGCCGTATCGGCGTCGGCGATCCCGTCCGGATCGTGCCATCGGGCAAGACGAGCGAGGTCGCGCGCATCGTCACCGCCGACGGCGATCTCGACACGGCCGGCGCGGGCGAGGCGGTGACGCTGGTGCTCGCCGACGAGGTCGATTGCTCGCGCGGCGACGTCATCGCCGCCGCCGATGCCCCGCCCGAGGCTGCAAGTCAGTTCGAGGCGACGATCGTCTGGCTCGCCGACACCGCGCTCGTCCCCGGCCGCGGTTATTGGCTCAAGCTCGGCACGCGCACCGTCGGCGCGACCGTGCAGCCGCCCGCCTATGTCGTCGACGTCAACACGCAGGCGCATCTGTCCGCCAAGACGCTCGAACTCAACGACATCGGCGTTGCCGAGGTGTTCACCGACACGCCGCTGGTCTTCCAGCCCTATGCCGACAGCCACCAGCTCGGCGGCTTCATCCTGATCGACCGCGAAACCAATGCGACCGTCGCGGCGGGGCTGATCCACCACGCGCTACGCCGGGCGCAGAACGTCCATTGGCAGTCGGTCGACATCACCCGCGAGGCGCATTCGCGCCAGAAGGGCCAGTCGCCGCGATTGCTGTGGTTCACCGGCCTGTCCGGCTCGGGCAAGTCGACGATCGCCAATCTGGTCGAGAAGAAGCTGCATGCGCTCGGCCGCCACAGCTTCCTGCTCGACGGCGACAACATCCGCCACGGGCTCAACAAGGACCTCGGCTTCAGCGATGCCGACCGGATCGAGAACATCCGCCGCGTCGGCGAGGTCGCCAAATTGATGACCGATGCCGGGCTGATCGTCCTCACCGCCTTCATCTCGCCGTTCCGCGCCGAGCGCGACCTGGTGCGCGGGCTGCTGCCGAAGGGCGAATTCGTCGAGATCTTCGTCGACACGCCGCTGGCGGAGGCGGAGGCGCGCGATCCTAAGGGCCTCTATGCCAAGGCGCGTGCCGGCGAGATCGCGCATTTCACCGGCATCTCGAGCCCTTACGAACCGCCCGAGCGGCCCGATATCCATATCGACACGCGCCGCGAAAGCGCCGAGGCTGCCGCCGAACGGATCGTCGAGCACGTGCTCGGCATATGGAGTTTCGAACTGTGACCGCCGCCGCCACCGACGTCGAACTGGCGCGCAGCGTCGCCCAAGAGGCCGGCGCGCTGCTGCTCGCGATCCGCGACCGCGGCGATGCGCATGGCAAGGCTCTGGGCGACGCCGGCGATCGCGAGGCCAACACGCTGATCCTCGATCGCCTGCGCGCTGCGCGACCCGACGACTTCATCCTGTCGGAGGAGTCGATCGACGATCGCGCCCGCTGCGCTGCCGAGCGGGTGTGGATCGTCGACCCGCTCGACGGCACCCGCGACTATGCCGAGGGGCTCGACGATTGGGCGGTGCATATCGGCCTTGCGATCGGCGGCCGTCCGACGGTGGGTGCGGTGGCGGTGCCGACCACCGGCCGTATCTACACCACCGCCGAGGCGCGCTGCACGCATTTGCGCAGCGCCGCCGCTCCGCGCATGGTGGTCAGCCGCACCCGCATGACCGACATGGTCGCGCGCGTTAGCGAGGCGCTGGCGACGACGCGGGTCGGCATGGGCTCGGCCGGGGTCAAGGCGATGGCGGTGGTCGACGGCCGCGCCGACATCTACCTGCACGACGGCGGCCAGTACGAATGGGACAATTGCGCCCCCGCCGCGGTGGCGCTGGCGGCGGGCCTGCACGCCTCGCGCATCGACGGCAGCCCGCTGGTCTACAATTGCGCCAACCCGCTGCTCCCCGACCTGCTGATCTGCCGCCCGGAACTGGCGGATCAGGTGCTGGCGGCGGTCGCGGCTGCGCATTAGGCGCGGCCCGGCGGCCGCGCCTGTCGCCACTCAAGCGATATTGGCACCGCTGACGTGGATCGTTCCGTTGATCCCCGCCGGGAAGAAGCCCCCGGACGGCACCGAACTGGCGGAAGCATATAGCACGCCGAGTGCCTGTTCGGGGGTGCGACGTATCTGGATCCAGTTGGCGTCTTTTATCGTGATGTTCGAATTGACGTCGGTCTTGCCCGAGAAGTTGCCGATACCGCGGTCGAGCGCACTCGGACCGTCGAATTGGTCGCGGCCGGCGCTCATCGCATTGGCACGGTCGAACAGCGACGTCTCCCCCGCGGCGGCCTTGAGCGGTTCGAGGTCGGCGCGATAGAACAAGGCGTTGCGCATCGTCGAATCGTTCGCCGCTACCCCGGCGCTGAGCACGCCGAGCGAGGCGCGGACGTCGCTGCCGGCGAGTGCCGCCACCCGCGTGATCGCGCTGGTCGCGACGGCGAACAACGCCACCGCCCCGAGCAGGAAGTCCTTGTCCGACGCATAAGGATTGAAGGCGTTCGCCGTCGCGCTCGCCCCGTTATAGGCGGCGATCGCCTGGAATGCGCTGCCCTGCCCTCCCGAAATGTCGATCGCCGGCTGCGCGGTGACCGCCGATCCCAGCGTCCGGCGGAGCAGGCCGACGCGCGCGACCGTCGCACCGGCCACCTCGCGCGCCAGCGTCTTGAGCGTCGGATCGGAAAACGCGACCGCCTGCCCACCCTTCACCTGCCCCGCAGCACCGCTGCCGCTGGTCAGGCTCGCCGACAGCACCGTCCCGTCGAGCGAGCGCTGGAGATACGCGGCGAGCAGGTAATGCACCTGGAGCGTGAAGTTCAGCCAGTCCGCGCTCGTTGCCGTATAGGCACCCGGCGCGGCGGTGGCGGAGGCCGTCGCCGTCGGCGTGGGAGTCGGAATGCTGGTAGCGTCCCGGATTTCGTCGTTGCACCCTGACAGCAGCGCCAGTCCCCCCGCCGCTACCGATGCGCCACCGAACAAAGCGAGGACGCGCCGCCGCGTCTCGCTGACGTCCGTCTTCTTTACATTCGTGCCCATTATATCGTCCCCCTTCATAGCGTTTCAGTCAGTTCGCTTTGCCGCTGCGCACAATCGTGCCGTTGATCCCGTTCGGAAAGAAACCGCCCTGCGTGACCGAATCCGCGCTCATGAACAGCACGTTGAGCGCCTGTTGCGGCGTCCGGCCGACATAGACGCCGGTGGCATCGGTAACCGCGGTGCGCGCCGTGCCATCGACCGGCGACAGTCCCACGTCGGTCGTCGCCGAACCGTCGATCCGGTCGCGCCATGCCGCAAGCCTGTCGACCTTGGTCATTAGCGCCGGGTTTGTTTGCGCCATTTCGTACAGCATCGACCGGATTGTCGTCGCATTGCTGGCAGCGCTCGCCGACAGCGACGCCATCATCGGCTGCGTCACCTCGTTGGTCATGCTCGGCAGCATCGCGGCGTAGACCGACGCCTGGACGCTCACCATCGTGTCCGCCGCCAGCAGGATGTTGCGCACCAGTTCGAAGGCGTCGGTCGGGGATGCGGCGTAGAGGTACAGCGTGTCGGTGCTCGCCATCGCGCCCGCCGCGACGAACATTTTCGCGAACGTCTCCGCCGAGTAATCGATTAGCGTCTGTGCCGGCGCATCGGCGCGTAAGATGCCGCGCAGCATCAGCGTGCGATACCAATGTTCGTCCGCGATCTCATGGATACGCGATTGGATGCTGCGCACGCCGCTCGGGAATTTGACCTGCAGCACCGAGGTGGCCGACACCCCTGGCTGGTCGCTGAGTTCCCCGCCGCGGATATGTTGGGCGGGCAACTGCCGCCCCTGGCCATAGGTCACGACCTGCAGGAAGTTCGTCGTCAGATATTGCAGGTTGAGCGCGAATTGCAGCGGCGCGGAATCCACCGATGACGACACCTGTGCCGCCGCCGGTTTCGCCAGCCCGGTCAGCATCGCGCCCCCCACCAGCGCCGCCAAGGCCGCACGCCGCCCGCCACAGCGCACGGCATCCTCGCTCTCGATCCTCTCAACCCCCGTCATCACCCTCTCCCCTGTTCCAAACCGCCCGTTCGGGCGCGACGCCGAGTTAACCCGGTACGCAACAATCGCACCGGTCACCCCCTCAGCATGTTTGGATCAAAAAGAATTGTAGGACAATACAGAAACTGTATATCGTATGTAATCTGAGCCGGGGGGCATGGAGGGGCCATGTAGCCCTACGGCGACAGGGGGAGGCCAAGTTGATGTCAAGAAAAGGAAAACTTGTCGCGGAAGTCGCTATCGCGGCCATGATTGCGACATTTGTCACCAACGCGGCCGCGGCACAGACGCCGGACGACAAAACACAGGGCGAAGCAGCGAAAAAGGTCGAAGAGCAAAAGAAAAAGGCGAAAGATCAAGCACGTGAGAGCAAGCGCGCCAAGAAGGCCGCGGCCATAACCAAGGCGGACGAGTCGCAACCCAAGATCAGCAACGAATCAGGGCGACTCGAAGGTGATATCGTCGTCGTAGGTCTTCGCGAGAACGTGAAGAGTGCCCGCGCCGCCAAGCGACACGCGCATCAGATCGTCGACGTCGTCGTCGCGCAGGATATCGGCAAATTGCCGGACAAGAACGTCGCCGAGGCACTGGCGCGCGTGCCGGGCGTACAGATCGATCGCAATCATGGGGAAGGCGGCACGATCAAAATCCGCGGACTTGATGGCGTAATGACCACCGTCAATGGATCACCGACCTTCTCGGCGGGCGATCGGACTACCTATCTACAGGATATTTCATCCGACCTCGTCGCGGCCATCGAGGTATATAAGACGCGCACTCCTGATCAGGTCGAAGGCAGCCAAACCGGGGTGGTCAATTTGACGATGCGCCGACCCACTGACTTCAAACATGGAGCGACCTACTCCTTCAACATTCGGGAGGATTATGCCGATCAGGTAAAGATCTTCAATCCTTATTATACCGCACTCATCGCCTACAATACAGATACGTCGCTTGGCAAGATCGGCTTTACTCTAAGCGGTACGTACAACAAAGTAAATTGGAATGAATCCCTTCGATATAACGCTCTACCAACTCAATACAGCGACACCCGAGCAATAGTCACACCAAGTACGCTCTCCGCAAATATCTATCTACCGTATCAGATCGGCTTTGCCGGGACGAATGGCTGGTCGCGGCGGGCTGCACTCTCGGCGTCAACCCAGTGGCGGCCAGACGATCGTTGGTCGATCACGCTCGAAGGGGGCTACAACGATCAGCGCATGTATTGGGGGGACAACGTTTTCGACATCCCGGTCACCTATACCAAGACAGCCACCCCCTCCGCAAATCTGTCCAATATAGTGATGGGAACAGACGGTCGCTTGGTTAAATCTCTTTCACTTTATGGACTTGATCCCGTCGGCCCTGGTCGCGCATCATATCTGCATCACACGCTTGCCTATAATGCTCGCTTCCAAGTTGAATATCGCAGCGATCGCTTTGAATTCAATACGTGGCTAAACTACAACCGGTCAGACAATGACTCAAATAATCTGTTTCACTGGATTCGCTTTAATCAACAACCCGCCTTGGATGTAATATTTAACGACACGTCTGACCCGAAAGGCGGTCCCAACGTCAGGTTTAAAAACGTCGACCTGCTTGATAAAAATAATTATTTGTACGTCGACGGCATCGATCAGACAAAGCAATTCACCTACAGCGGCATGAAGGAATTTCAGGCCGACCTACGTCTCAACACCTTTTGGAACTTGCTAGACTGGTTCAAGGTTGGGGTTCGTTCTGCCGATCGCAGCTATGATCGGCAGTATGGCCGACGAGCGTACGGAGAACTGCGCATCCCAATGAGCAGCCTGCCGGACTATCATCTGGTCGAAGCCGGCCCGCTTTTTCCGAGTGCGCCAACGGCATCGACTGCCAACTGGCTGATCGGCGACAGCAAATCCATTCGCAGCAGCTGGAGCCTCATCCGGAATATGGCACAGAAGATCCATCCGGACTTGAGCGACCCTTATCCGACGTATGATCCGTTTCAGGCCTTCCACGGTTCCGAAACGACCTACGCCGGCTACGGAATGCTTCATTACACCTTCAAGCTGCTCTTTCCAATAGAAGGCACGCTGGGAGCGCGCCTCGTCAATACGGTTACCGGACTTACCGCCCTTCAGCGCACGACGACGATAGAGAAGGTCGATGGCCAATATAAGACCGTCTATATTGATAAAATGAACACGCCGAAAAGTAATATGCTCGACACGTTGCCAAGTTTAAATGCAATTATTCATATTACTCCCAAGTTACAATTGAGGACATCCTACTCATATGATGTTGGTCGTCCAACTGCATTACAGCTCAACCCGGCACTTTATCTTGATGCCCGGAATGTGGCACAGGCTTACGCGCGAGGAGGCAATGCAAACCTCGGCCCGGTGAAGAAGAAGGCGTATGATGCGTCGCTTGAGTGGTATTTCGGTGCAACTGGGTCGATCAGCCTTGCTGCTTGGCAGTGGGACCAAGATGGTCTCGTAGCCGACCGCACGTATCCAGAGTATTTGGCGGAGCTGCCCGATGCCCCGACCCTGGTCACGCGCCCGTATAACTTCGGCAAAGGTCGGCATCGTGGCATCGAGGGAGCCGCAACCACCTTCTTCACCTTCCTACCGGGCATCCTGAAATCGTTCGGCGGCTCGGTCAACGGAACCTTAAATATCACGCACGCCGAATTTCCCTCCTACGGCAACAAGGCCGAAGAGGTCTCTGTTTCCGGCCCTTATCTTTGGGTATCAAAATACATCTATAACCTGGTTGGCTTTTACGAACGAAACGGTCTCAACGTCCGCGTCGCCTACAATTGGCGCTCGCGGCAGCAGGTCTGGCGCGATGCGTACAATCCTTATAATAACATTTTCATCGATCCGATCGAACGGCTCGACGCTTCGATCAACTACGACATCAACAAGCACCTGACGGTCGCGCTCGAAGGCTCCAACCTGACCCGCAATGGCGATAAGAGCTATTTCGGCTCATACGACGTGCCAAGAGACGTCCGCTATTTCTCGCGGAACTTCAGCTTCTCGGTGCGGGCGAAGCTCTGACACATCCGTGCCGGCGGACCATCGTGGTTCGTCGGTACGACAGGGGCGGCTTTCGGTATCACTAGGCCGCCTCGCCTCCTTCCGCCCTGACTGAGGCCGCACCCCCCGCCTCCGCATACCGCCGCGCGATCACCGCGCAGGCGATCAGCTGGAACTGGTGGAACAGCATTACCGGCAACAGCACCGCGCCGACCTGCGCCGCGGGGAACAGTACGCCCGCCATCGGCACGCCGGACGCGAGGCTCTTCTTGGAGCCGCAGAACAGCAGGACGATCGCATCCTCGCGGCTGAAGCCGAGCAGCCGGCCGGCCAGCCAGGTGAGCGACAGCACCGCGGCGAGCAGCACCGAACAGAAGACGCCGATCAGCACTAGGTCCGCCGGCGACACGCGGCTCCACAGCCCCTCGACCACCGCCGCCCCGAAGGCGCTGTAGACGACGAGCAGGATCGAGCCGCGATCGACGATCGTCAGCAGCCGCTTCTGCCGTGCGACAAAGCCGCCGATCCACGGCCGCAACAGATGGCCGGCGACGAACGGCAGCAGCAATTGCGCGACGATCGCCTCGACCGCAGAAAGCGAGATGCCGCCCCCCTGCCCACCGCTGCCGCCGACGCCGCTGCCGATCAGCAACGCGACCAGCGCCGGGGTCAGGACGATGCCGATCAGATTGGAGAAGGAGGCGCTGCACACCGCCGCCGCGACGTTGCCGCGTGCGATCGCGGTGAAGGCGATCGAGGATTGCACCGTCGACGGGAGCAAGGTGAGGAACAGCATCCCCGTCGCCACCGCGCCGGTGAGACCCGGCACCTGCCCGAGCGCCAGCCCGAATAGCGGGAAGACGAGGAAGGTGGTGGCGACGACGGTGAGGTGCAGCCGCCAGTTGCGTGCGCCCTCCCAGATCGCGGCGCGCGACAATTTGGCACCGTGCAGGAAGAAGAGCAGCACGATGCCGACGTCCGCGGCGCCGCCGACGATGTCCGCATATGGCCCACGTGCGGGCACCAGGCTGGCGAGCAGCACCGTGCCGAGCAGCATCAGGATGAAGGGTTCGAAAAAGGACAGGATCGCGCGCAACATGGCCACCGCTTAGGCCGTCGGCCGCCGCGCGGCCACCCCGCGATCGCCGACCGCGGATATGAAAACCCCCGCCGAACCATCGTTGGTCCGCGGGGGAGATCCTGGTGCGCCCGGAACGATTCGAACGTCCGACCCTCAGATTCGTAGTCTGATGCTCTATCCAGCTGAGCTACGGGCGCACATCGGAGGCGCGCTGATAGCAGACGCTTCGCCCGGCGCAAGTGCGTTGCGCCATTTTCTGCGCGCGCATAGACCGATGGTATGAAAACCGTCCCGCTGCTCGCGCCCGTGCTCCTCCTCCTCCCGCTCGCCGGCTGTGCGCACGATGCGACGCCCTATCCGTCGCTGGCGCCGCGCGCGGTGGAGAAGCTGGGCTTCGCCGAGCCGGCGGTGGCTGTCGCCGAGGCCAAGCCCGATCCGGCGCTCGATGCGAAGATCGCCGACTGGCAGCGGACGCTCGACACGATCGCCAAGGGGTTCGGCACCGATGCCGCCAAGGCGGAGGCCGCCGCCGGCCGGGCGCGCGGCAAGAGCGTCGGCAGCGACGCCTGGCTCGACGCGCAATCGGCGCTGGCCGGGCTGGACGACTGGCGCGCGCAGACCTCGTCGCTGCTCACCGACCTCGACCAGGCGGCGACCGACCGTGCCGCGGCGCTTGCCCCTGCTTATCCCGCGCTCGCCACGCTGCGCGAGCGTATCGTCGCCGAGGCGGAGCGGCAGAGCGCGACGATCGACCGGTTGCAGGCGATGCTGCCCGCCGCCTAGCGGCGCCACTTGAGCAGCGGCAGGATCGTCGAGTAATCGTCGGTCCAGGCGACGAAGCCCGCGCGCGGGGTGAGCGGCACCCAGCGCGCATCCGCCTGGCTCAACGCGCGCATCGTCGCCGGGTCCCGCGTCAGCGCGATCCACTGGCTCGGCGAGGCGACGGGGGTACGCTGCTCGGGCTGGTAATAGAGCTTGGCCGCCCGCCAGCCGCCCGCCTGCGCCGCGGCCGCGACGACCGGCTCGAGATCGAGGAAGCGGTTGGAGATATGGACGAGCAGCAGCCCCCGGGGTTGCAGCACCCGCGCGTAGCCGGCGAACGCCTCGCGCGTCATCAGGTGCATCGGAATGGCATCGGAGGAGAAGGCATCGAGCGCGAGCAGGTCGAGGCTCGCCGGCCGGTCCGCCTCGATGCTGATCCGCGCGTCGCCGATGCGGATGTCGGGATGCGGCAGGCAGTTTTTGAGATAGGTGAACTGGCCGGTATCGCGGGCGATACGCACCACCGCCGGGTCGATCTCGTAGAAGCGCCAGCGCTGCGCCGGCTGCGCATAGCAGGCGAGCGTCCCGGTCCCCAGGCCGACCACGCCGACCCGCGCCGTCGGGCCGTACAGCCCGTCGAGCGCCTCCATCGCGCGGCCGATGCCGGAGGGCGGCGCATAATAGGTGGTCGGCAGCCGTTCGAGCACCGGGCTGCCGGTGAACTGGATGCCGTGCACCGTCGTGCCATGGTCGAGCTCGCGCACGCCGCGTCCGTCGCGGATGGTGTAGACGCCGAAATAGCTGCGCGTCCGCGCGCCCTGCTCAAGCGACAGCTCGACCGCGCGCCAGCCGCCGAAGATCACCAGCGTCACCGCCAGGATCATCGCATAGGACAGGCGCGCGCCCACCGAGATCACCCCGATCAGCGCGATGCCGATGAAGGTCAGCCCCTGATGCCCCTCGCCGAACAGATCCGCCGGCCCGCGGAAGGTCAGCGTCGCGAGCAACACGAGCATCGCCACCACCCCGGCATAAGCGAGGCGCCGCTTCGCCGGCGTCGTCCACAGGCTGCGGATGCGGTGCGTCAGGAAGACCTGCGGCACCAGCAGCCCCGCCGCGAAGATCAGGATCGGATATTCATAGGTCCAGTCGAACACCACCGGCGCGACCAGCCCGGCAAAGACTCCGCCGAGCGCGCCGCCGAACGCCATCGCCAGATAGAAACCAGTCAGCCGGTCTGGCTCGGGCCGCAGCCGGTACATCTGCGTGTGCAGCGCCACCGACGCCATGAACAGCAACGTCAGCGCGATGGTCAGATTGACCAGCGGCGATTCGTTGAAGCCGCCGATCATCACCCCGCCGAACATCAGGATGGTGATCGGCGCGATCCGGGTGAGCAGGTCGGCGATCTCGCGATTGGCGGCGAAGGCGATCGTGAAGCTGAGGAGATAGAGGCCGAGCGGCAGCACCCACAGCAACGGCATCGCGACGATATCGGTGGTGATATAGGTCGAGGTGGCGAGCATCAGGCCCGACGGCACCAGCGCCAGTGCGATCCAGTGCAGCACCCGCCGCCGCGTCGCCGGCACGCTGGTCGGTCGCGCGACCGCGGCGCTCGCCCCGCGCGGCAGGCGGAACGCGCAGGCGATCACCAGCAGGATCAACAGCACATAACCGCCGCTCCACAACCAGCTCTGCTGGCGCAGCGCGAGCAGCGGTTCGACGACGAGCGGATAGGCGATCAGCCCGCCAAAACTGCCGAGGTTGGACGCCGCATAGAGCGCATAGGGATCGCCGTCGCGGCTCGCGATGCTGAACCAGCGTTGCACCAGCGGCGCCTGCGCGGAGACGGCGAAGAACAGCGGCCCGATCGACGCGCCGAGCAGCCACGGCACCCATAGCGCCGGGGTAACGCCCGCCGGGCTCCCGGTCAGCGCCAGCCCGATCGGCAGCCACGCCGCCCCGACCAGCAGCACCGCGATATGGATGAGCACCTGTAACCCCGGCCGCACCCGCGCCAGTGCGTGCGCATACGCATATCCGCCGAGCAGCAACGTCTGGTAGACGAGCATCGCCGAGTTCCACACCGCCGGCGCGCCACCGAGCCGCGGCAACGCCATCCGCGCGACCATCGGCTGGACGAGGAACAGCAGGAACGATCCGGTGAGGATCGTGACGACGAAGGTGAAGCGGCAGGCGCGCGCGGCGCCCTCCGTCGGATCAGCCATTCAGCAGGCGCGCCGCATGGGCCGCGTGATAGGTCAGCACGCCCGAACAGCCGGCGCGCTTGAACGCCATCAGCGTTTCGAGCACCAGCGCGTCGCGCTCGCCCGCGCCGGCGGCGACCGATGCCTCCAGCATCGCATATTCGCCGGACACCTGATAGGCGAACACCGGCACCTCGAACCGCGTCTTCACGCGAACGATGATGTCGAGATAGGGCAGCCCCGGCTTGACCATCACGCTGTCCGCCCCCTCGGCGAGATCGAGCGCGACCTCGCGCAGCGCTTCCTCGGCGTTGGCTGCATCCATCTGATAGGTCTTCTTGTCGCCCTTGAGCAGCCCGCGGCTGCCGACCGCGTCGCGGAACGGGCCGTAGAAGCCGCTCGCATATTTGGCGGCATAGCTCATGATCTGGACATTATGGGCGCCCTCGCCCTCCAGCGCGCTACGGATCATGCCGATGCGGCCGTCCATCATGTCCGACGGCGCGATGATGTCGGCGCCGGCCCGCGCCTGGTTGAGCGCCTGCTGGATCAGCAGGTCGGCGGTGGTATCGTTGACGACATAGCCCGCCGCATCGACCAGTCCGTCATGACCGTGGCTGGTGTAGGGATCGAGCGCGACGTCGGTCAGCACGCCGACCTCTGGCACCGCATCCTTGATCGCATGGATCGCGCGGCACATCAGATTGTCGGGGTTGAGCGCTTCGCGCCCGTCGTCGGTCTTGAGTTCGGCGGGCGTGAACGGGAACAGCGCGACGCAGGGGATGCCGAGCGCTCGCGCCTCCTTCGCCCGCGCGACGATGCCGTCGACCGACCAGCGCGACACGCCGGGCAGGCTGTCGATCGGCTGCTCGACGCCCTCGCCCCCGACGATGAACATCGGCCAGATCAGATCGGCCGGGGTCAGCACGGTTTCGGCATGGAGCCGGCGGCTCCAGCCGCTCGAACGGGTACGGCGCAGACGGAGCGCGGGATAGGCAGCGGTCATGACGCATCCTGCTTGACGGGTTAGGGTGGCTTTGAGGGATCGCGGCGCACTTGCCAAGCGTTGCGCGCCCGTAACCGATCGGAACCCCATGACCCAGTTCACGTCCGCCGCGCTGATCGTCAACGCCAAGTCGCGAAAAGGCCAGGCCTTGTTCGAACGGGCGTGCAAGGCGTTGAGCGGGCTGCCGTATCCGGTCGACGCCCATGCCGTGGAAAATCCCGACGACCTCGTCGAGACGGTCCGCAACGCGCTGGCGAAGAAGCCGCAGCTCGTCATCCTCGGCGGCGGCGACGGCACGATCAGCGGGCTGGTCGACCTACTCGTCGGCCACGACGTGGTATTGGGCGTGCTGCCGCTCGGCACCGCCAACAGCTTCGCGCGCACGCTCGGCCTGCCGATGGACGTCGAGGGCGCGATCGAGGCGATCCGCACCGGCGTGCGCAAGCGCATCGATCTGGGCAGGATCGACGGCGATTATTTCGCCAATTGCGCCGCGATGGGGATCAGCCCGCAGATCGCCGAGACGGTGCCGCACGGCCTGAAGAAGGTGCTCGGGCGGATCGGCTATCTCGGCTGGGCGAGCTGGCAGTTCGCGCGCTTCAAGCCATTCATCCTGACGGTGGACGACGGCACGGAGGCCAAGACGATGCGCGTCGTCGAGGTACGCATCTCCAACGGTCCGTATCACGGCGGCACCTGGCTGGTCGACGAAGCCTCGGTCAATTCGGGCGAGATCGTCGTGCAGGCGGTGACCGGGCGCTACAAGCGGACGCTCGTCAAGAACTGGGCCGCGAGCTTCTTCGGCCACGAATCGCGGCATCAGGATACGGTGAGCTTCGCGGGCAAGTCGCTGCGCATCGACACCAAACCATCGCTGCCGATCTCGATCGACGGCGAGGTGCTGGCACATACCCCGGTAATGGCGCAGGTCGCGCCGGGGGTGATCGAGGTGATGGTGCCGGCGCCCGCAGCGCGCTGATTTTGCGCCGTCATCCCTTCAACGAACACCGCTTCGCGCCTTTGCGCCATCGCGCGCAAATCACCCCACCGGCATCTGCTTGGCGGTGGGTTCGGTGGCGGCCTTGACGTGCTCCTCGCCCTCAACGACCGACATCAACGCGCCTTTGCGCCAGTTGCCGTAGCGATAATATGCGATCGTCATCACCATCGACGCCGCCGATCCGGCCGGGAAGCTCCACCAGATCGCATCCGCGCCCCAGCTCGGCTGCAGCGCATAAGCGAGCCCCAGCCGGATCGGGAACAGCGCCACGGTCAGGATAACCAGCGGCCCGACCACCGCGCCATTGGCGCGCACCGTCGCCGACAGCACCATCGAGACGCCGAACAGCAGGAAGCTCGCCGAGCCGATGATGTTGATATGCGCGGCAAGATCGATCGAGCCGGTATCGCTGCCCAGGAACAGCCCGAGCGCCGGCCGGTCGAGCACCGTGACCACCACGATCAGCGCCGCGGTCATCGCGAGGTTGAGCAGCAGCCCCGATCGCGCGATCCGCGCCACCCGGTCCCACCGCCCCGCGCCGATATTCTGTGCGACCATCGCGCTCACCGCCGCGCCGACCGACATCGCCGGCATTTGGATATAGGTCCAGAGCTGGCTCGCGGCGCCATAAGCGGCGGTGGTCGTCGTGCCATAGCCGTTGACCAGACCGATCATCGCCAGCGCCGATCCGGTCGCGACCAGCATCTGCAGCCCCATCGGCACGCCCTTGGCGACGATCGGCCGCAGCAGCGCCGGGTCGGGGATCAGATAGCGCCACTCCGCGCCGCGCAACCGCACGACCAGATCGCGCCGGTAGACGTAGGCGAGCAGCGCCGCGAACGACACGGTGTTGGCGATGAACGTCGCCGTCGCCGACCCGGCGATGCCCAAAGCCGGGATCGGCCCCAGCCCGCGGATCAGCACCGGATTGAGCAGCACGTCGACCAGCGACCCCAGCGCCATGAACTTGAGCGGCGTGATCGAATCGCCCGCGCCGCGCAGCACCATGCTGAGCAGCACCGCCAGGAAGCTGGTCGGCATCGCGATGAAGATCACCCGCAGATAGGAGAGCGCGAGCGGATAGGCGTCCACCGGGGTGCGCAGCGCGGTGAGGATCGCCGGCGCGGTCACCCACCCGGCCGCGACGACGAGCAGCGACAGGATCGCGAACAAACCGTGCGCGGTACCGACCACGCGCCGCACGCCGTCGATGTCGCGCCGCCCCATCGCTTGCCCGATCAGGATCGTCGCCGCCATGCCGAAGCCGAACACCGCCGACACCAGCAGGAACATGACGAGCCCCGCATTGGTTGTCGCCGCCAGCGCACGCTCGCCGAGCAACTGGCCGATCCAGATCGCGTTGATCGAACCGTTGATCGACTGGAGCACGCTCGACCCCAGAGTGGGGAGCGCGAACAGCAGCAACGTCTTGCCGATCGGCCCGGACGTCAGGTCGCGTTGCGGCTTCGCCATTCCTCGTGCCCCCTCTTCGCCTCGCGCGATCGCGTAGACGAGGGCGCGGCCTTACGCGATAACCGCGTCACCGCGAAGACGCGGCGGTCGTTCATTTGGTTCGAGCCCTCTCACCGGCCGACCCCCGGACTTGTCCGGGACCGCTGCAAAACCCTACCCTTGCTCCTGCGAACGCAGGAGCACTATGCTGTTCCAGACGCGATGCAAACTTTCGTAGAGGTTTCGCCTTGTTCCAAAAATGACGGCGGGATTGGTCCAATCGCCTATCCCAGCCGCGCCAGCGCGGCCGAAAGCCGTTCCTCCTCCGCCGCCTTGTCGGCATGGTCTGCCTTGGCCTTCTCCACCGCCTCGGGTTTCGCGCGCTCGACGAAGCTCGGGTTGCCGAGCCGTCCCGCCAGCGCGTCGCGCTCCTTCTTCGCCGCCGCGATCGCCTTGGTCAGGCGGGTGCGCTCGGCGTCGAGGTCTATGATGCCGTCGAGCGGGATGACATAGGTCGCCTCGTCCACCACCAGCTGGATCGCCGCACCCGCCGGCGCGGGATCGAACGACACCTCCTGCAACCGGGCGAGCTTGCGCAGCGCGGTATAAGCGCTGCCGACCCGCCGCTGCGTCGTCGCGTCGGCATCGCGGACATAAGCGGTGAGCTGCGTGCCCGGCGCGATGCCCAGCTCGTTCTTGGCGGTGCGCACCTCGCCGATCAGGCGGATGCGCCACGCGATATCCGCCATCGCCCCGGCATCGATATGCTCGCCATCGACCAGCGGCCATTGCGCGACGATCAGGTCGTGCTCGCGCGGCGCCATCGCATGCCACAGCTCTTCGGTGATGAAGGGCATGAACGGGTGGAGCAGCACGAGGATCTGGTCGAGCACCCAGCCCGCCACCGCGCGCGTTTCGGCGGCATGCTCCGGATGCCTCGTCGCATCCTCGCCCAGCGTCGGCTTGATGAGCTCGAGATACCAGTCGCAGAAGCGGTTCCAGACGAACTGGTAGATCGCCTCCGCCGCCGCGTCGAAGCGCAGGTCGGCGAGTGCGAGGTCCATCGCCTGCACCGTCGCGATCGTCTCGCCGATGATCCACTGGTTGACCGCCAGCGTCGCCGCGGGCGCCTTGCCCGGCGCCGAGCCGCCGATGCCGTTCGCCTGCGCGAAGCGGCTGGCGTTCCACAGCTTGGTCGCGAAGTTGCGATAGCCCTCGACGCGCTTCTCATCCATCTTGATGTCGCGGCCCTGGCTCTCCATCGCCGCCATGAAGAAGCGCAGCGCATCGGCGCCGTATTTGTCGATCAGGCCGAGCGGATCGACCGTATTGCCCTTCGACTTGGACATCTTGGCGCCATCGGCGGCGCGAACGAGGCCGTGGAGATACAGCGTCTTGAACGGCACCTGCTGCATGAAGTGCAGCCCCTGCATCATCATCCGCGCATCCCAGAAGAACAGGATGTCGAAGCCGGAGATCAGCACGTCGTTGGGATAACGCCCGCCGAGCGTCGGATCGTCGTTCTCCGGCCAGCCGAGTGTGGCGAACGGCCACAGTGCCGAGGAGAACCACGTATCGAGCACGTCGGGATCGCGGGTCAGGACGACGCCCGCCCCGGCCTGCGCCTGCGCGTCCTCCTCGGTCTCGGCGACATAGGCCTTGCCGTCGGCGTCGAACCACGCCGGGATCTGATGGCCCCACCACAATTGGCGCGAGACGCACCATGGCTGGATATTGTCCATCCAGTTGAAGAACGTCTTCTCCCAGCTCTTCGGCACCATCCGAATCGCGCCGGACTTCACCGCCTCGATCGCCGGCTGCGCCAGCGTCCTGGCGTCGACATACCATTGGTCGGTCAGCCACGGCTCGATCACCACACCGGACCGGTCGCCATAAGGCGTCTGGATCGTGCGCGGTTCGGCGTCGTGCTCGCCCCCCTCCTTGTCGACGTGCGCGATCAGCACGCCCTCGGCCTTGAGCCGATCGACGATCGCCGCGCGCGCCGCGAACCGGTCGAGCCCGATCAGCTCGGCGGGGATCAGCCCGTCTGCGGTCTGGCAGACCTGCGCCTTGGCATCGAGCATGTTGAGCATGTCGCGCGCCTCGATCCCGGCGCGGCGGCCGACCTCGAAGTCGTTGAAATCATGCCCCGGCGTGATCTTGACCGCACCAGACCCGAGCGCCGGATCGGCATGGTCGTCGGCGACGATCGGGATTAGCCGGCCGGTGATCGGCAGCTTCACCTGCTTGCCGACCAACGCCGCATAACGTGCGTCCTCGGGATTCACCGCGACCGCCATGTCGGCGAGCATCGTCTCGGGCCGCGTCGTCGCGACCTCGATATGGCCCGAACCGTCGGCGAGCGGATAGCGCAGATGCCAGAATTTGCCCGCGATCTCCTTGGTCTCGACCTCGAGGTCGCTGATCGCGGTGCCGAGGCCGGGGTCCCAATTGACCAGTCGCTTGTCGCGATAAAGCAACTTCTGCCGATGCAGCTCGACGAACACCTTGAGCACGGCCTTCGAAAAGCCCTCGTCCATCGTGAACCGCTCGTTCGCCCAGTCCATCGAACAGCCGAGCCGGCGCAGCTGGCGGGTGATCTCGCCGCCGCTTGTCCCTTTCCAGTCCCAGATCTTGGCGACGAAGTCCTCGCGGCTGAAGTCGGTGCGCTTTTCGCCCTTCGCGGCCATCTGCCGCTCGACCACCATCTGCGTCGCGATGCCGGCATGATCGGTGCCGACCACCCACAAGGCGTCCTTGCCCTTGAGCCGCGCATGCCGCGTCAGGATGTCCTGCAGCGTATTGTCGAGCGCATGACCGATATGCAGCGACCCGGTGACGTTGGGCGGCGGATTGACGATCGTCCACGGCTCCGCGTTGGGCCGGTCGGGACGGAACAGGCCGTTC
Organism: Sphingomonas sp. M6A6_1c; assembly: GCF_053345135.1. Classification (NCBI taxonomy): domain Bacteria; kingdom Pseudomonadati; phylum Pseudomonadota; class Alphaproteobacteria; order Sphingomonadales; family Sphingomonadaceae; genus Sphingomonas; species Sphingomonas sp. M6A6_1c. The sequence continues at coordinate 345,002 of NZ_JBKEZO010000006.1, forward strand.
GCCTCCCAATGCTGATACCAGCGGGTCTCGATGGCGGCGGGGTCGAAGGTCTTGGGAAGCTCGGTCATGCCGGGGCTGTAGCGGCTCGGTGGCGTCAGTCCAAGTCGCTCAAATCCGTCGTCAGGATCACCCCGCCCTCGTCCAGCGGCGCATACATGTCGACGGGCAAATCATCCCAACAGATCATCAGCCTCGCCATCTTCTGGGCGATTAGCGCGGGCTCCCCGGTGGAATTGTTGAAGATGAGGCATTCGTCGACGTGGTGCGCGAACCAGGCCAGTTCTCGAAACGAACGCTGCCGCCGCGCGGCCACCTTATCGGCGGGAACGTCGTGCCCACCCTCCGACACGCGATTGCGGATGCGGGAGAGTTGCAAGTCGACCGTATCGAGGACGACATAGATCATTCTGATCTCGAAGCCGCGTTGTCTGGCCATTTCGACCAGCCGCCGATATTTCGGCGATGACAGGACGGTCTCGACACCGATCGTTTGATAAGCGGCAATCGATGCCTCGAGCCATTGCTCGACGCGCTGGACTGCCGCAAGATTCGCCGCTTCCGTCGGCAAGCCCTCGACCTCGGCGATCTTCGCGGTCAGCAGGTCCGGGTTGATGGTCCAGACGGATCAGCCCCAGCCTTCGATATCGGTCCTGTTGTATAGCGAGCTCTTGCCGCTGCCGTTCGGGCCGGCGACAATCCAAAATATCGGCCGTTCAGGCCTGCGCGGCGTCTTGCTCGGCACGCGCGCGTTTCCGCTGCTCGGTTTTGATCCGGCGCACGTTGGAGCGGAACGCCGCCAACATATCCTGTGCGAAGGTCGTGCTGTCGGCCTGCACGACCTTCATCTGGATGATCGTCCCATCGGATGCGCGGACGCGCTTGGTCGGCAAATCGCTCGGACGAACAGGCTTCGGCTTGGTCATCGTTTTCTCCACCGTCGATATAGGCCGCCCGGGCGCTCGCGCAAAGCGCTACTTCGCCGTCCAGCGGTCCATCCAACCGAGCACCTCGCGATACCATTGCCGCGAATTGTCGGGCTTCAGCACCCAATGGTTCTCGTTCGGATTGACCAGCAGGCGCGACGGGATGCCGCGGCGCTGGAGCGCGGTGAAGGCGGCGATGCCCTGCGTATAGGGAATGCGGAAGTCCTTCTCGCCGGTGATGACGAGTTGCGGCGTCTTCCAGTTCCGGACGTAATTGACCGGGTTCCATTTCTCGAACGCGGCGGGGTCCTCGTAATAGGCCTTGCCGCCATGTTCCCATTCGTCGAACCACAATTCCTCGGTCTCATACGCCATCGCGCGCGCATCGAAGACGCCGTCGTGCTGGACGATGCACTTGAAGCGGTCGGGCCACTGGCCCTCGATCCAGTTCATCATATAGCCGCCGTACGACGCGCCGAGCGCGCAGGCACGGCTCCCGTCCAGCCAGCCGAATCTGTCGGTCGCGGCCTTGAGCCCCGCCTTCAGGTCATCGAGCGGCCAGCCGCCCCAATTGTTGCTGATCGCGTCGGTGAACGCCTGGCCGTAGCCGGTGCTGCCGTGGAAATCGACCGCGACCAGCCCATAGCCGCCGCCGGCGAACACCGCCGGGTTCCAGCGATACGACCAGCTGTTGTCGCTCGATCCCTGCGGCCCGCCGTGGACCATGAAGGCGACCGGCACCTTGCCCGTGCTGCCCGCCGGCCTGACCGCATAGCCCCAGACCGTGTCGTTGTTGGCACCGGTGAAGCTGAACCGCGTCACGCCCGGCATGTCGATGCCGGCGAGTTTGGTCGCATTGACCTGGGTCAGCCGCACCGGCTTGCTTCTGCCGGCGACGGCGTAGAAATCGTCGGGCGCGGTCAGGCTGTTGAGCGCGATCACCGCGCCCTTCGGCGTCGCCGCCACCGCGGAGACATGGCCCTGCTGCGTCAGCCGCGTCACCTTGCCGCTCGCCGGATCGACCGCGAACAGCGGGTTTTCCTGCGTGTCCTGCGCGGTGACGTAGATGCGCTTCGAATCGGGCGACCAGGCGACCGAAGACACCGACCGGTCCCAGCCTTCGGTCAGCGCGCGCACCTGCCCGCTGGCAAGATCGCGCAGCATCAGCACCTGCCGGTCCGCCTCGAAGCCGGGCCGCTTCATCGCCACCCAGGCGAGGCTGCGCCCGTCGGGCGACACCGTCGGCAGCGTGTCGGTGGCGCGATTGGCGGCGGTCAGGTTGACCGGCGCGGCCGACCCGTCCGCGGGCGCCGACCAGATATCGAGGTTGGTCGACAGCGGCTCGGTCGTGCCGGCGACGCGCAGCGCGAAATAGACGGTCTTGCCGTCGGCGCTCCACGACACCTCCTCGCCGCCGCCGAATGGGCGCGAGGGCGTGTCGCCGTCGAGGCCATGTTCGATGCCGACGCCGTCGCCCGGCGCTCCGGCCGCGGTCAGTGGCAGCACGAAGAGCTGCGAATGGCTGCCGTCGACCCAGCTATCCCAATGCCGCACGAACAATTTGTCGTAGACGCGGCCCTCGCCGGCATTGGGATCCTTCTTCTCGAGCGCGGGCGCGAGGCTCGGCGCATTGGGCTTGCGGTCCGCCCAGACGAGGATGCGGTCCGCGGTCGGCGCGACCTTGAACCCGCCGAAGCCGCCCTGGAAGCCGGTCAGCTTGCTCGGCGACCCGCCCGCGACCGGTACCGACCAGATTGCGTCGTCGCCGCCCTTGTTCGAGCTGAAGTAGACGATGCTGCCGACGATCTGCGGATCGTTCTCGTTGACGTCGGGCTCGGCGACCAGCGGCTCGGGCTTCGCGCCCTTGCGCGACAGGTCGAGCCGCCAAAGGTCGTAGCGCCCGCGATTCGCGGCGAGATCGGTCTCGCGCTGCGCCCAGACCATCCATTTGCCATCGGCGGAAACGGTCGGCGCGCCGATCCGGCTGAGCGAGGCGACATCGTCGATGGTGAGCTGGCGGGCGGCGGCGGGTGCGGCAACGGCCGCGACGGTGGCGAGCAGGCTCGCGGCGAACAGATGTCTCATGCCGCGGAGGTTAGGCATAAGTCCGTTGTTGAGCAACGGGCGTCGCCTGCCATGCATCCGGCATCGACCGTCATCCCCGCCCAAGCGGGGATGACGGATATCGGGCGAAGGGAAACCCTCAGCGCATCTGCGACGTGATCTTGGCGATCTCGCGCGCGACCATCGTCTCGACCATCTCGGGCAGGTGGGCGTCGAGCCACTCGCGCAGCATCGGGCGCAGCATCTCGCGCACCAGACCCTCCAGCGTGCCTTCGCTCTCGGGCTCGGGCTTGACGAGCAGCTTGCTCAGCGTTTCCAGCGAACCCAGGCTGGCGGCGGCGGCACGGTTGGACAGGATCGGTTCCTCGGACATCGGCGCCTGAACGGCTGTGGCGCGCGTCGGTTGCGGCGAAGGGGCGGGTTGCGGTTGCGCCTGCGATTGAGGCGCGGGCGTCGGCTCGGCTTCGGGTTCGAAATGGGGCTGCGGCTGCGGCTCCGGGATCGGCGCGTGCAGCGACGGCATCGGATCGCTCAGTTCGAGCACCTCGGCCGCTTCCGATTCGATCGGCTGCGGCTGGGTGCGCGTCCGGCGCGAGCGCGCCTGCGTGCCCTCGCCTTCCTCGGCGATGATGCGTTTGATGGACGACAGGATCTCTTCCATCGACGGCTCCGCGCTCATATCCCCCATGATCCTGACGTCCTTACCCTTTTCGACGCCGTTATTGGCGGCTTGGCGATGCAGCACCTGTCGTCAAGCCGGGGCTCCTGTCAACCGGCGTATTGAGCAAAGGGTCGCTCGGCTTCGCAACGGCAGCATTTTGTGCCGGCGTTTGCGCGGTCGACACCGCCACCGGCACCGGCTCGCCGTCGCTGCCGTAATCGCTGATCCGGTTGCGCACCCGTTTGTAATTGACCGTCGGATCGTACAGCGCGCCGCCGTCGAGGCCGAGGTCGCGCGCCTCCGCATTGCCCATCGCGGCGAGGAGCGCGAAGCCGGCGACATAGGCGTCGCGACGCGCGCTCACCAGCGTCACCTGGCTGTTGAGCAATTCCTGCTCGGCGTTGAGGATGTCGAGGATCGTCCGCGTACCGACGCTGTTCTCGGCGCGGACGCCTTCCAGGCTCAGCTTGTTGGCGTTGACCGCAGTCTCCGACGAGGCGATCACCTGCTGCGACGATTGCCAGACCGCATAGGCCGACCGCACCTGCGAGATCACCGCGCGCTCGGTGGCGGTGACATTCTCCAGCGACTGGCCGCGCAGCGCCTCGGCCTGGCGGATCTGCGCGGCGGGGCGGCCGCCCTGGAACAGCGGCAGCGTGACCTGGAGCCCTGCCGACGCGGCGGTGCCGGAATTGGGCAGGCCCGAACCGGCAGGAAGCGTCTGGAGATAATTGAAATAATTCGGCCCCGCGACGACCGACAGGCGCGGCAGCCGGTTGGCGCGCGCGACGTTGACGTCATAGCGCGTCGCGTCCGCCTGACGCCGCGCGGCGATCAGGTTCGGATTGTTGTTGAGCGCGACGCTCATCGCCGCATTGGGGGCATTGGGCAGATTGGGCAGCGCCGGCGGTTCCTCCAGCGCGACCGGCGGCGTGCCGACGATCTGGATGTAGGTCTCGCGGCTGGAGATCAGCTGCGCCTCCGCCTGCTGCAATTGCGCGCGCGCCAGCGCCAGCCGGGCCTCGGACTGGGCGACATCGGTACGGGTCAGGTCGCCGACCTGGAACCGGTCGCGGCTCGCGCGCAGATTGACCTCGAGCACCCGCACGTTCTGCTGGTTGAGCGAGGTGATCGCCTCGTCGCGGATGACGTTCATGTATGCCGCGACGACGTTGGTGAAGGTGCTCGCCTCGGTGCCGCGCAGCGTCGCGCGGCCGGCGTCGACGCGCGTCTCGGCGGCACGCACCGCGTTCTTCACCGCACCGCCCTGGAAGATCGGCACCGAGAGGTTGAGCGACGTCGCCGCGGTCCGTTCCGGATTGGCGAAATTGTTGTTCGCCTGCAGGAAATTGTCGGTGAGCGAGCCGCTCACGTTGACGCCGGGGATGCCGTTCGAGCGCGCGATCGGCACGTTCTCGTCGGTGGCGCGCTGCGCGGCGCGCTGACCGGTCAGCGTCGGATTGGATGCATAGGCCTTGGCGAGCGCCTCGCGCAGCGTCTCCGCACCCGCCGGCGCGGCGAGACCGAACATCACCGGCACGGCGATCCCGACCAGCGCGGTGCGCCCCAGCAACAATCCCCGCATCATCCCCCCGTTTGTCATTGTCTAGAACTTGAAACCCTGTGGCGTCGCGAAGCCGGGCAGCACGACGCAATCGCAGTCGAGAAACGGCGACAGGCCGAAGCCGCCCTCGGTCTTGCGGCCGCTGGCGAGGCGGATCACGCCATGTTCGATCAGCCCGGTGACGACGCGGCCGCCGGTCTTGACCTGGGCGATCAGCGCCTCGGGCAGATGCTCGACCGCGCCGTCGACGATCAGCACGTCGTAGGGCGCGTTGTGGGCATGGCCGGCGGTGAGCGGACCTTCGACCAAATCGACGTTCGACAGCCCGGCCAGGCCCGCACGCGCCAGCGCGACGAGCGCCGCATCCTGCTCGACCGCGACCACCTCGGCGACGATCTGCGCGAGCAGCGCCGCGGTATAGCCGCCCGCCGCGCCGATCAGCAGCGCGCGGTCGCCCTTCTCCAGATAGGCTTCGGTGAGCAGCCGCCCGGTGACCATCGGCAGGTTGATCGCGCGGCCGCCGGCGACCGGCAGCGCGGTGTCGCGATAGGCGAGGCTGCGCGATTCGGCCGGGACGAACGTCTCGCGCGGCACGGTGTTCATCGCCACCAGCACGCGCTGGTCGCTGACCGCGTTGGTGCGCAGCTGGCTGGCGACCATCGCCTGCCGCATCACCGCCATATCGGTGGAATCGTGCTGGATGGTGTCGACGCTGATATTCATGCTGATCCCTCTCGCACAACCGTATTAGCTGCGCAATACACTTCGTGACTGACCGGCTTGTATCGCGCGCGATGCGCCGCGCCAAGCGGACGCGGATGTATTGCCCTGCGGCGGAACGGATGGCCAGCGCCGGGCACAGTCCGTATGGGGCGCGGCATGCTTCCTGCGACCTATCACAGATTCATCGACTGGATCGGCGACGGCACCGGCCTTCCCGATACGATCCTCCACATCCACGCCGGCATGGCGGTGCTGATGATCGCCCGGCTGCTCACCCGCCGCTCGCTCGGCAGCTTCGTGCCCTGGTCGTTCGTCGTCCTCGCCGAGGCGTTCAACGAAGTGATGGACCGGCTCAATTTCGGCTCGTGGCGGTGGGAGGACACCACCTCGGACGTCCTCAACACGCTCTTCTGGCCGACGGTGATCTGCCTCGGCCTGCGGATGCGGCCGATGCTGCTGCCGCGCGACGCGGCGCGGGTGAAGATGTCGGAAACCGCATAACCGCGATTGGAGGCCCGACCGGGAATCGAACCCGGGTGCAAGGATTTGCAGTCCTCTGCGTCACCACTCCGCCATCGGGCCTCGACGCGGGAGGGCGGCTGATGATCGGTTTTGCCCGGACCGTCAACCGCCGATTTGCAGGAATTGCTCCAGCATCGCGACCAGCGGCACGTCGGCGGGCGGCATCGCCAGCGACCGCATCGCCGCCGGCGCGACCCAGGCGAGCGCGCTCGCCTCCAGCGCCTGCGGCACGCCCTGCCAGCGGCGTACGACGTAGAGCAGCAGCAGCAGATGCCGCTCGCCGAGGCCGGCGCTGGCGAAGGTCAGTGGCACCAGCGCCGCCGGATCGACGCCGATCGCCAGTTCCTCCGCCAGCTCGCGGACCAGCGCCGCCTCCGGCGTCTCGCCGGGCTCGATCTTGCCGCCAGGAAACTCCCACAGATCGGCCATCTGCTTGCCCGGCGGCCGGCGCTGAAGCAGCACGCGGCCGTCGGCGTCGATCAGCGCCGCCGCGACGACCGGCATCAGCCGCACCGGGATCGCCGTCGTTTCGGACCTGTCGTCAGCCATTCCTTAAACCTCTCCAATTAGTTGCCGGGCTATGACAGGCCACACGCCCCTTCGCCGCCGACGCCGGCGCCGCACGGCGGCCGATCTGCGGCGCGATTCGCGGGGTGCCACCGCGGTCGAATATGGCCTGATCGTCGCGCTGATCGTCATCGTCATGATCGTCGCGCTCAAACAGGTCGCCAGGGCCAATACCGACGTCTGGCAGCAGGTCAGCACCAAGGTGGTCAACGCCGGCTGACCCGGCGCTGGAAAAAAGCTAAACTGGTTTAAACGTTTAGCAACCTTGCTCCGGGTATTTCCGCCCTGCTGCTCCGGTTCACCGGTTCAGCCGGGTGACTGAAGTGTTGATTATGGAGACCGGAATGCAGACGATTCGCAAGTTCATCAAGAACAGCAAGGGCGCGACCGCCATCGAATACGGCCTGATCGCAGCGCTCATCGCCGTCGCCGCCATCGCCGCGATGCAGGGCCTCGGCAACAAGCTGAAGACCACGTTCAACAACGTCTCGTCGAACATGTCGGCGACCTGATCCAACCTTCGGGTAGGATTTATGCGAAGGGCGGCGGAACTGCGGTTCCGCCGCCCTTTTCACGTCCGGCCTACAGCCGGCCCATCGCCAGGAACTTCTCGCGCCGCTGCTGCCGCAACGTCGCGGCATCGCGGTGGTCGAGCGCGGCCAGCGCCTCGTCGAGCGCATCGCCCAGCGCGCGGATCGCCTCGGCAGGGTCGCGATGCGCGCCGCCCAGCGGCTCGGGGACGATCGTGTCGATCACGCCGAACGTCTTGAGGTCCTGCGCGGTCACGCGCATCGCCTCGGCGGCATCGGCCGCCTTGTCCGCGGTGCGCCACAGGATCGAAGCGCAACCTTCGGGGCTGATGACCGAATAGATGGCGTGTTCGAACATCAGCACGCGATTGCCCGCCGCCAGCGCCACCGCGCCGCCCGAGCCGCCCTCGCCGACGATCGCCGCGATCACCGGCACGCCCGCCGCCAGGCACGCCTCGGTCGAGCGCGCAATCGCCTCGGCCTGGCCGCGCTCCTCCGCCTCGATGCCGGGGAAGGCGCCCATCGTGTCGACCAGCGTCACCACCGGCAGGCCGAATCGGCTCGCCATCTCGACCAGCCGGATCGCCTTGCGATAGCCCTCGGGCTTGCCCATGCCGAAATTGTGGCGCAGCCGCGTCGCGGTGTCCGATCCCTTCTCGTGGCCGATCACCATCACCTTGCGGCCGCGGAAGGTCGCGAAGCCGCCCATGATCGCCTGATCGTCCGAAAAGGCGCGGTCGCCCGCCAGCGGCACGAACTCGTCGAACAGGCCTGCGACATAGTCCTTGAAATGCGGCCGCTCGGGATGCCGCGCGACCTGCGTCTTCTGCCACGGGGTCAGCTTGGCGAAGGTATCGCGCAACAGCTTGTCCGACTTGGCCTGCAGCCGCGCCAGATCGGCCGCGATGTCGATCGTGCCGTCCGCCGCGGTCGCACGCAATTCGTCGATCCGCCCCTGCAGTTCGGCAATCGGTTTTTCAAATTCGAGGAAGCTCGCCATGGTGCGCGGGTTACGGGCGACGCGCGCGTCCGTCAACGCGCCCGGGATCACCGAGCGGATGACGCGCATTGACCAGCTCGACCAGCCGGCTGGCATCGACGTGCGTATATATCTCGGTGGTCGCGATATCGGCATGGCCGAGCATCGACTGCAACGCGCGCAGATCGGCACCGCCGGCGAGCAGATGCGTCGCGAAGGCGTGGCGCAGGACGTGCGGGCTGACCCGGTCGGGCGGGATGCCCGCTTCCGCCGCCAACGCCTTGATCAACTGGTACAAACGGATGCGGGACAGATGCCCCTTGCCCGATGGGAACAGCCACAAGCGATCGACCGCGACATGCCCGCGCCACGCCGCCACCGCGGCGCGCGCACGATCCGACAGCGGCACCAGCCGCTCGCGCCCGCCCTTGCCCTTGAGGATGAGATACGGCCGGTCGGGGTGGACCGCGTTGCGCGGCAGGCTGACCAGCTCGGTCGCGCGCAGCCCCGATCCGTAGAGCAATTCGACCAGCGCCGCGAGCCGCAGGTCGTTGGGCAGCGGCCGCTCGACCCCGAGGCGCTCGGCGATCGCGGCGAACAGCCGCTCGACGTCGCCATGGCCGAGCACCTTGGGCAGCGACCGCGCCGCACCCGGCCGCGGCAGCGCCTTGCCCGGATCGTCGGCGCGATGCCCCTCGTCGGCGAGGAAGGCGTAGAATCGCCGCAACGCCGCCGATTTGCGCGCGACGGTGCTGCGCGCCAGCGCGCGCCACTCCTCCGCCAGCGCCTGCAATTGCGCAGCATCCGCCGCGACCAGCCCGCCCGGCACCGAGGCCGAAGCGAGCGTCAGGTCGCTGCGATAGGCGGCGATCGTATTCGCGGCCGCGCCCGCCTCGGCAGCGAGCATTTCGAGGAACCGCTCGATCAGCGCGCGGTCGCCGTTGCTCACACGCGTGCGAGCGCCTCGGCAGCGATCATCCGCGCCTCGCCCTCCAGCCCGACCGCGCGCAGCGCGCTGACGATCCGATAGAGCATCGCCGGCGGCACGCCGCGCCATTGCGGCGTCTGCATGCCGATCGCGGCGAGCAGCACGACCGTGCCCGGCTGGCCATCGGCGGCGGCACGGTCGATCGCCCGCGTCCAGCTGTTCTCCGCGCCGATCCGCACGTCGAGCGCCGCCGCGGCGCGCTCGATATCCTCGGGCGACAGACGGCCAAGCCCGGCGAGCCCGGCGAAGAACAATCGCTGTTTCAGCGCCGCATCGCCGCGCCCGGCATAAGAGGACAATTGGCGATAGCTCAGCCGCCCGCCGCTATCGGGGTCGGCGAGCGCGATCATCGCCCAGGCATCGCCGCCCTCGTCGACCGCCGCCCGCCAGCGCGCCGCGCTGCGATCGAGCCCCGCGGTCAGCATCGATGCGACGAGCTGCGGCGCATCGGCGATACCCGTGCGCACCGGCAGCCGCGCCGCGGCGCGCGCGGTCAGCACCAGCCGCGGATAGGCCGGCGTCGTCCCCCACAAGGCACGCAGCGCGGTCAGCCGCGTATCCATGTCGCCGCCGACATAAGCGGTGCGCAGGTCGTTGATCGACGCCGCCACCGGCGCCGGCGTGTCGTTGGCCGCATCGAGCGCGCCGTACAGATCGATGAGCGCCGCCGCGGACAGCACCCCCTGCCCCGCCGCCGCTTCCGCCGCGGGCAGCCGCTCGGCCATCGCGATGCTCGGCGACAGCGCATACCAATAGCGCGCCTGCGGCCCGGTCGTCGCGAACAGCGTTTCGGGGATCGTCACCCCGGTCGCCGCGGCGAGCCCGAACCGCCACGCGGTCAGCGTATCCACCCCCGCCCATTCGATCGTCACCGCCTGCCCGCCGCCCGGGCCGGCGCCGACCACCTTCTGCGCAAGTTGCAGGTCGATCCCGGTCGCGACGTTGCGCTTGCGCGCCGCGGTGACCAGCGCCTTGGCGCGCGCGGCCTCGCCGGACAGACCGGCGCACATCGCCTGCGCCAGCGTCCAGCCCCGCTCGTGCGTCGCGGCGAGCGCGGCATCGGCGATCGGGCACAGCTCGGCCGGATCGCCGGTCGCCAGCGCGGTGTTCATCGCGACCTGATAGAGTTTGGGCGTATAGCCCGCATTGTCGACGCTCTGCACCACCGCGCGCGCGCCGACCGCCTCGCCCATCCGCAGCAGCAGCCACGCCCGCTCCGCGGCGAAGTCCGCGCCGTTGACCTCGGCCGGCGTATCGAGCTGCGCGACCAGCGCGCGCCGCAGTGCGATCGACAGCCAGCGCGACGGCAGCGGCGCGGCGACGCGGCGCATCAACGCCTCGACATAGCGCCCGTTCGCCTGCCCGAACGCGTCGGCGGCGAGCGCGCCTTCGCGCTCTCCCGCCGGCCCGACCCGGTCGAGCGAGCGGCGTGCCGACAGCGGCATCTCATATTGTGCGAGCACCGCCGGATCGACCGTCGGCGTCGGGCTCGGTGTGGCGCTCGCGGCGGCAGTAGGGAAATCCGACGGCAACGGCTGGACCAGCCCGGTCGGGGCGGGCGCCGGCGCGGGCAGCAGGCTCGCCGCTGTCGGCGCGCCGCGTGGCGCGCTCGCCGTCGCGCGCGGCGAGGGTGCGGGCGCCGGTGCCGGCTCGCCGAAGCCCGGCGGCAGAATCGATTCGGGCCGTTCCTGCGCATAACCCGCGACCGCTGCAGCCGCGATCGCGACGGCGGCGACGCCCCGCGTCAGCCGGCGCATGCGTACATGCCTGTGGTGCGATCGCTTTGCCACTTTCCCCCCGTCATGCCGGATCCGTTCCGGCATCTCCCGTTCAGCAAGCGAGGGGTTCGTCGCTCCCGCGGCACCGTCCGGCCCGGAACGGGTCCGGGGCGACGGCGTGGCTGGAGCAGCCGGTTCGCTCATCGCGACGCCGACGCCCTCGAAACACGCAAGGCCTGCGCCTTAGCTGAGGTTCGCAAGCGTCACGGCCTTTTCGACATGGGTCTGCGGCCGCTCCGAGGCGCGACCGGCGAGCAGGAACAGCCCGCCGACGACCACGACGAGGAGCACGATGACGGAGAGGACCAAGCGAGACATACCGTACCTTAGGACACGTAAAAGGCGGACGCGGAGCTTTTGCCCCGTCCTGACCCGCTGTATAGCGCTCCATTCCATGTTGCAAAGCGCTCATCCCCCGGCTGTCGGCCCCGTCCGTCACGATCCCGCCAAGCCGATCGTGCTGGTCGGGCTGATGGGCGTCGGCAAGTCGACCGTCGGCCGCCGGCTGGCGAGCCGCATGCGCCTGCCCTTCGTCGACGCCGACGTCGCGATCGAGGAGGCGGCGGGGATGAGCGTCGCCGAAATCTTCGAACGGTTCGACGAGGCCTATTTCCGCGACGGCGAGCGCCGCGTCATCCAGCGGCTGATGGACGGCACGCCCAAGGTGATCGCCACCGGTGGTGGCGCCTTCATCAACGACGAGACGCGGGCGCTGATCCTCGCCGAAGCGACCGCGATCTGGCTGCGCGCGCACCCCGACGTGCTCGCCGAACGCGTCGGCCGCCGCGATACCCGCCCGCTGCTGCGCGGCAAGGACCCGCGCCGGGTGCTCGCCGATCTCGCCGCCATCCGCAACCCGATCTACGCCGAGGCGCATATCCACATCACCAGCAACACCGCGCCGCACGAGACCACGGTCAACGCGATCCTCAAGGCGATCGGCCACGGGCGGCACGCGGCATGACGACCGTCACCGTCGAACTCGGCGAGCGCCGCTATCCGATCCATATCGAGGCCGGGCTGCTCGCCCGCGCCGCCGATCATCTCGCCCCGCTCGCGCGCGGCCGGACGATGGCGATCGTCACCGACGAGAACGTCCGCCCCCACGCCGACACGTTGCAGCAGGTGCTCGCCGCCGCCGGGGTGACGAGCGAGGCGATCGTCCTGCCGCCCGGCGAGAAGACCAAGAGCTGGGAGCATCTCGCCGGCCTGTGCGACCGGTTGCTCGACCTCGGGGTCGAGCGCGGCGACCATGTCGTGGCGCTGGGCGGCGGCGTGATCGGCGACCTCGTCGGCTTCGCCTGCGCGATCCTCAAGCGCGGCTGCCATTTCGTCCAGATCCCCACCACGCTGCTCGCGCAGGTCGACAGTTCGGTCGGCGGCAAGACCGCGATCAACACCCGCGCCGGCAAGAACCTCATCGGTGCCTTCCACCAGCCCGCGCTGGTGCTGATCGACCCGTCGCTGCTCGACACGCTGCCGCTGCGCGAGGTCCGCGCCGGCTATGCCGAGGTGGTCAAATACGGCCTGATCGACGATCCCGCCTTCTTCGAATGGTGCGAGGCGAACGGCCCCGCGCTGCTCACCGGCGACCCGGCGGCGCGCGACTATGCGATCGCGCATGCCGTCGCCGCCAAGGCCCGCATCGTCGCCGCCGACGAGCACGAGACCAACGGCACCCGCGCGCTGCTCAACCTCGGCCATACCTTCGGCCATGCGCTGGAGGCCGAAGCGGGCTTCTCGCAGAAACTGATCCATGGCGAAGGCGTCGCCGCCGGCTGTTCGCTCGCCTTCGCCTTCTCGGCGGCGCAGGGTATCGGCCCCGGCCAGGACGCGGGCCGCGTCGCCGCGCATTTCCGCAGCGTCGGTCTGCCCGAAGGCCTCGCCGCCGCCGGCATCGCCGCGAGCGGCGCGACGCTGGTCGAGCATATGCGCCACGACAAGAAGATGGCCGCCGGGACGCTGCCCTTCCTGCTCGCGCGCGGCATCGGCCGGACCTATCTCGACAAGACGGTCGATCTCGCCGCGGTCGAGACGTTCCTCGACGCGCAGCCGCGCTGATGCCCAACGGCGTCGCCAAGGGCAATCTGCCGACCAAGATCTGCCCGGCGTGCGAGCGCCCCTTCGCGTGGCGCAAGAAATGGGTACGCGATTGGGACTCGGTCGTCTATTGCTCGGATGCGTGTCGCAAGAAGCGGTAGGCTTACTGGTTTGCGACGTTCGCCCGACAGAAGAAAACGGGATCGGATCGCGACACAGGTCCGGTCGGCTGGGGGATTGCCAACGCTTCCGTTCGTTCGGTCGGTCAAAACGAACGGGACCGCATCGCAACTCTGCCTGCGGTTGATGCCACCAACCCGACGGTCGGAGCGAACGCCCCCTCACCCCGTCGCGGCGACCCCCGGGGCGAGCGATCGCGGCTTGAGCAGCATCGCCTGCCGTACCTCGCCGGGGTCGACGAGCGTGCGGGCGGGCTTGCCGATCAGATAGCCCTGGATCGCCGAACAGCCTTCGCGCGTCACGATCGACAATTGCGCGGGCTGCTCGATCCCCTCGGCCAGCACCGACATGCCGAGCGTCCGGCCGAGCGCCGCCACCGACCGCAGGATCGACACCGCCTGATCGTCATGGTCGATCTCCGACACGAAGGAAGCATCGAGCTTGATCCGGTCGAACGGGAAGGATCGCAGCACGTCGAGCGAGGAATAGCCGACGCCGAAATCGTCGAGCGCGATGCCGATCCCCATCGCCTTCAGCGCCTGCAATTGATCGAGCGCGAAAGCGCGATCGTGGATGATCGCGCTTTCGGTGAGTTCGAGCACCAGCCGCTCGGGCGGCAGGCCGCTGTCGGCGAGCGCCGCCGCCACCGTCTCGACCAGCCGCGGGTCGGCGAGGTGCTTGGGCGACAAATTGACCGCGACGACGTGCCGGTTGGCCCATAATGCCGCCTCGAAACACGCCTGGCGCAGGATCCAGATGCTCAGCGGCACGATCTCGCCGCTCTCTTCGGCCAGCGGGATGAACACCAACGGCGCGATCCGCCCGCGAGTCGGGTGGTTCCAGCGGACCAGCGCCTCGTAACCGGTGATCTCGCCGGTCTCGACCGACGCCTGGACCTGATAATGGAGCTCGAACGCCTCCGCCTCGACCGCGGCGCGCAGGTCGGTCACCAGCTCGCGGCGGGCGCGCACCGCCTCGTCCATCTGCGCGTCGTAGAAGCACGGTTCCGGCGACCGCACCGCCTTGGCGCGGCTCATCGCCAGATCGGCCTTGGCGAGCAGCGCATCGGGATCGAAGCCGTCGTGATGCGCCAGCGCGACGCCGATATTGGCGTCGATCGTCGCGGTGAAGCGGTCGAAGACGAACGGTGCGTCGAATGCGCCGCGCAGCCGCAGCAGGAAAGCGTCGAGTTCCTCGCCGGCATCGTAGGAGATGATCGCGGCGAATTCGTCACCGCCCAGCCGCGCGATACATTCGCCGGGGCGCAGTTGCGCGATCAGCCGCGCCGCCAGCGCCATCAGCAACTGGTCGCCGGCCTGATGGCCATAGGTGTCGTTGACCACCTTGAACCGCGACAGATCGAGCATCACCGCGGCGAGCCGGTGATAGCCGCCGTCGATGCGGAAGCGCCGCTCCAGCTCCTCGGTGAAGTGCATCCGGTTGGGCAGATCGGTCAGCGCGTCGTGCAGCGCCATGCGCCGCAGCCGCCGGTACGATTCACCCTGCGTATGCCCGTCGATCAGCGCACTCACCGCGGCGCCGCCGATGACGATCATCGCCGCGACCGCGGTGGTGATCGCCAGCGTCGTCATCGTCACGTCGGACAGGCCTTCGCCCAGCGCCAGTGCGGTGATCGACAGCGCCGCCATGCCGGTGAAGTGCAGCGTCGCCACCGCCAGCGCGAGCGTCGCCGCCGCGCCGACGTTGCGCCAGCCGCGCCGCCGCGTGAACATCGCGAACGCCGCGCCCGACAGCAGCATCGCGCAGACCAGCGAGGCGGCGACATAGCGCGCGTCCCAATGGACGATGCCGTCGACGCGATAGGCGGCCATGCCGAGATAATGCATGATCGTCATCGCGATCCCGACGATCGCGCCGCCGCCGAAGCGCGCCGCGAGCCGCCGCCGCGCCGCGATCGCCAGCCCCGGCGCCGCGAGCACGATCACCGCGAGCAGCGAGGCGAGCGTCAGCAGCGGATCGAGCACCACCGGCGCGCTGGCGCGATAGGCCATCATCGCGACGAAATGCGTCGCCCACACCATCGTGCCGATGCCGACCGCGGTGAGCCCGATCCACCCGGTACGGCTATGGCCGGGCGCCAGCGCGATGCGGCGGAAGGTCTGCAACGTCGCCACCGAGCCGAGCAGCGCCACCGCCAGCGCCAGCGCGACCAGCCGCAGGTCGTGATCGTGCGCGATACACGCGACGACCCGCATCATGCGGCGTTACCTAGGATATCGAGCCGCGCCTCCAGCGCCAGCGACGCCTGCCGCGCCAGCCCGAGCAGATAGGCCTTCTGATCGGCCGAGGCGGGCGGCCGCTCGACGGTGTCGACGACGCACAAGGCGCCGACGTCGACCCCGCTCAGCAGCCGCAGCGGCGCGCCGATATAATAACGCATATACGGCTCGCCGACGACGCCGGGCAGGGTCGCGAAGCGCGGATCGTCGAGCGCGGCGCAGCATTCCAGCACGCCGTCCCGATCGAGCGCGAAGCTGCAGAACCCGGACTGTCGCGGGATGCAGCGCAACGCGATCCCGCGCGCGGCCTTGATCGCCTGCATGTCATGATGGATCAGCGACAGCGCCGCGATCGGCGCATGGAAGGCCGAGGCGGCGGCACCGACGAACCGGTCGAACGCCGGGTCCGCCGACGTCTCCAAGCGATCCAGCCCGTGCACTGCCATCGCACGCCGACGCTCACGCAACAGGCTCTTGAACATCCCCGACCCACTATCATCCCGACGAGCATCGACCTTGGGCGTAAGACGTTAACAAATGTTGGAAATCTAACGGTTTGAAGCCGTATTGGCGGGCAATGGCACAGTTCGGCGATTGTCTCGCGCGCGCGGCGGGTAAGTCACTTTCTTTGCTGGGCTTTCGCGATTTCCTGTTGCGCGCGGCAGGGGGAAGCTAGGAAGGACGTGGGAGGCGCGCCGGGGGGCGTGGCCGAGGGGGGTTCCGAACTTAAGATGCGCCTGATCTTCAATCTGTCGTTGCTGTCCGTCGCCGTGGTGTCGGCGGGGCCGGCGGCGGCGCAGACGCTGACCCCGCTCATCGAGGCGCGGCTGCGGCACGAGCATGTCGAGCAGGAGGGCCTGCCCGATGATGCGGATGCGGTCACCGTTCGCGTCCGTGCGGGATTGCAGGCGCGCGCGGGGCATTGGAGCGCATTGGCCGAGGCGCAGGGTAATCTGGCGATCGTCGGGACTTATTACGACGGGCTCGGGCCGGCGACCCTGCGCCCGCAGATCGGCGATCCCCAGAATGTCGCGCTCTATCGGGCGCAGATGCAATATCGGAGCGACGCGCTGACCGTCACCGCCGGCCGCCAGCGCATTCAGCTCGACGACGAGCGCTTCGTCGGCGCCGCCGCATTCCGCAACAACGGCCAGAGCTTCGACGCGGTGCGGACCGAGCTGACGCCGATCGAGGGCGTCAAGGCCGACGTCACCTACGCCTGGGGCGTGCGGACGGTGTGGGGGATCGACGGCGCGGGCGCGCGGCAGCAGGCGGTGGGCGGCGACAACGTCTTCGCGACCTTTGGGGTGGCGACGCCGGTCGGCACGCTCGCCGGCTTCGCCTATCTGGTCGATCAGGACGAGGCGATCGTCCAGGGATATCGGTTGTCGAGCCAGACCTATGGCGCGCGGCTGGCGGGGTCGCACGGCTTCGGCAAGGCGACGCTGGCATGGACCGCGAGCCATGCGCGGCAGTCCGACTATCACCGCAACCCCAACGATTATGCCGCGGACTATTGGCTGGCGGACGTCGGGCTCGATCTCGCCGGGCCGAAACTGGGGGTGGGCTATGAGGTGCTCGGCGCGGGACACGGGCGCAGCCGCGGCGCGACGCTGGCGAGCTTCCAGACGCCGCTCGCCTCGGTGTTCAAGTTCCAGGGCTGGGCCGACAAACTGACCACGACACCCACCGACGGCATCCGCGACCTCTACGGCAGCGCCGGCTGGGGCTGGCAGCAGCTCGGCAGGCTGAAGGCGGTGAGCGTGCAGGCGGTCTATCATCGCTTCGAAAGCGACCGGCCGGTGCGGCATTACGGTAACGAGATCGACCTGCTCGCGCAGGCCAGGATCGGGCGGACCGTCGCCAGCCTGCGCTACGCCGACTATCGCGCCGACCGCTTCGCCACCGACACGCGCAAATTGTGGTTGCAGATGGACTGGACGCTGTAGCGATCGGCATGATGAGGAGGATGACGTGACGCTTCATGGCTGGTGGCTGTTCGTCGGCGCGGTGTTCCTGCTGTGCGGGACGCCGGGACCGAACATGCTCCATATCCTCTCGCGCAGCGTCGCGCTGGGCGCGCGGCGCAGCGTCGCGGCGATGGCGGGGTGCCTGACCGCGCTGGTGCTGGTGCTCGCGGCCTCCGCCGCGGGACTGACCACGCTGCTACTTGCGCTACCCGGAGCGTTCGAGGTGCTGCGCTATGCCGGCGTCGCCTATCTGATCGTCCTCGGCATCAAGGCGTGGCGCGCCGATGTCGCGCCGATCGACGTCGGCGCGGGCGCACTGCCGCGCACGGTGTCGCTCGCCGCGCTGTTCCGCGGCGGCTTCGCGATCGGCATCAGCAACCCCAAGCTGCTGCTGTTCGCCGCGGCCTTCCTGTCGCAGTTCGTCACGCGCAGCGCGCCGCAGGGGCCGCAATTCGCGATCCTGGTGGTCACCTTCGCCGCGGTCGAATGCTTCTGGTACGGCGTCTATGCGATGGGCGGCCGCTCGCTGTCGGCGCATCTCGCCCGGCCGGCGGTGAAGCGCGCGTTCAACCGTATCACCGGGATCATCTTCCTCGGCTTCGGCGCGGCGCTGTTGCGCGCCAAAGCGGCGTGATCGTCGCTCGCCCCTTTGAACGCCAGCGAATAGTCCGAAACGGTAATGAACCGATCGTCGGGCGCGGAGTTGATGCGGGTCGGCCGGCCCCGTGCGGGTGCCGGGCGCATTCGGAAGGACATGAGATGACACTCAAGCATATCGCCGTCGCCGCCGCCCTCGCCCTCACCTGCGGCGCCCCGGCCATGGCGCAGACCGTTCGCGAGACGAAGGTCGATCACGACACCAAGGTGCATGACGGCGTCGCCACCACGACGACCAAGGTCACCGAGACCAGCAAGCGCAAGACTCACCGTCCCAAGAAGGTGCTCGGCGTCAAGGTCGGCCACAAGACGGTGACGCACAAGGTCGTCCGCGAAACCTCGGTCAGCTCGAACGGCGACCGCAAGGTCGCGGTGAAGACCAACTGATCCGCCGCCGCCGGCGCCCGTATGGGCGCTGGCGGCTGGTTACAGCCCCCCCTTCCGTTACTTCGGACTTGTTCCGAGGTCCACTCTGCGGCGGGGAGCGAGGCTTCAGGCTCAAGCCATGCGCCTGCGGCTCGGGGGGGCCCCGGAGCGAGTCCGGGGTGAAGGCTTTCTCGGGGCGAACGGCCAAGCCTCGTAAACGCCTCGACGATCGCCGGCGATTTGACGCGACCGCCTACCGAAACGCCCCCGTCACAGCGCGAACCGGACGGTGCCGATCGCGCGACGCGGGTCGCCGATCGCCACCCCGAAGGTGTTGAGCGCCGAGGTGTAATAGGTGCGGTCGAAGACGTTCTTGAGGTTGAACTGGAACGCGACCGGCCGCCCGGCGAGGATCGTGTCGTAGCTGACGAAGCTGTCGACGACGGTATACGCCGGCAGCCAGAAGGCATTGGCGTTGTCCCCCGGTCGTCGCCCGACGAAGCGCCCGCCGCCGCCGAAGCGCAGCCGGTCGTCGCCCGCCAGCGCACCGACGTCATAGGCGAACGACAGCGAGCCCATATCGCGCGCGACATTGGCGAGCGCGCGGCCGGCGAACACCGGGTCCTCCTTGGTGCGGGCGTCGGTGTGGGCGTAGCTGCCGATGAGGCTGAACGCCCGCGTCACCTGCCCCGCAACGTCGAGCTCGATGCCGCGCGAGGCGGCGCGGCCCGCGGTACGATAGACGGTGAGCGCGGTCTGCGCGTCGAACTGCCGGACCAGCACGTTGCGCTTGTCGATGTCGTAGAGCGCGAGCGTCGCGGTGATACGGTCGGGCAGGTCGAGCTTGGCACCGACCTCGTACGAGCGGCCGCGCTCGGGCGGCATGGCGGAAGTGATGACGGCGCCGCCGTCGAGCGGCGCGACGGTCGAATTGGGTTTCAGCGAGCGCGTGTAGCTCGCGTAGAGCGAGACGACGTCCGCCGCTTTCCACACCAGCCCCGCCTGCGGCACGAACGACCAGCCATCGAGGTCGGTGTTGGTGACGAACGGCCGCCCCTTGCCCGCCTGCTGGCGGAAGCCGATCAGCCGACCGCCGGCGGTGACGATCCAGCGGTCGCCGAGGTGGATCGCATCCTGTCCGAACAGCGACACGTTGTGGAGCCGGTCGGTCTGGTCGCTGTCGCTCGGCGAAACCGCGGTCGGGAATGGCTCGCGGCCATAGACCGGCCGCAGGACGTTGAAGCCGTAACGCACCTTCTGCCGGATCAGATCGCGACGGAAATAGCGGCGGTATTCGCCCTCCACGCCAAGGATCACGTGATGCTCGGCGCCGAAGAGGGCGAAACTGCCGTCGGCATAGGCCTGGACATAGGCGTCGGTGGCGAGCGCACCGCGGGTGGCGTCGTTGCTGCGGGTCAGCGCGCCCTTGGCGGGGTCGAGGCCGGTGACGCGCAACTGGCCGGCGTCATAGCGCTCGCCGTTGAAGCTGGCGGCGAGATGCGCTGCCCAGCCGTCGCCGAACTGGTGATCGACCGCGAGCTGGACGAGGTGGCTGTCGCCCCACATCCGGTTGACGGGATCGTCGAGCCGGCGGCGCCGCGGGATCGCCAGCGGCGTCAGCGTGCGCGGATCGAGCGCGGTGCCACGATCGAACGGATAGGAGAAGCGGCGATATTCGTACCACAGCACCGCCTGCGTCGTGGCGCCGTACCAGCCGAGCGATGGCGCGACCAACGTGTCGCGGCGGGTGCCGAAGACGCGCCAATAATCCTCGTCCTGATGATCGAGCACGATCCGCGCGGCAAGGTTGCGGGCGATCGGCCCGGTCAGGTCGACGGTCGCCTGCAGCCCGGCGCGGCCCGCGGCATAGCTCGATCCGGTCAATGCCACCGAGCCCGTCGTCGCGAGCAGCGGCTTGCGGCTGACGATGTTGATGACCCCGCCCGGGTCCATGATGCCGTAGAGCAGCGAACTCGGCCCCTTCAACACCTCGACGCTCTGCGCGGCGGCGTTGAAGCCGCGGCCCTGCACCAGCGGCATGCCGTTGTGCATCACCGATCCGTCGCGATTGCCGCCGAAGCCGCGCTTGAGGACGGTATCCTGCGTCGCGGCGAGCGTATTGCCCTGGGTGATGCCGCTGACGTTGGCGAGCACGTCGTCGAGATAGCGCGGATGCTGGTCGCGGATCACCTGCGCGGGAACGATGTTGACCGCCTGCGGCGTGTCGAGCGGCGGCGCGGCGGAGCGTAGCGTCGAAGCGTCGGGGGTCGGCTGGTAGCGGTCGTCGGCGCCCTTCGGTGCCGGCGAGGCGCGGCCGGTGACGACGATGTCCTGCCCCAATCCGGTCGGTGGCGGGCGGTCGTCCGCCGCCGAGGATGGCGCGGCGACGGCGGGCGACGCCGCCGCCAGCCCCGCGGCCAACAGGCCGCTGCTCCAGATGTTCATGACTGCCGTTCCCCCTTCGAACGGCGCCCCGTAATCAAACGCTAAGAGTTCGCAATAGCGCCGGCGGCGGTTCGGACGGTTGATCGGCGCAACCGCCGCTCCCGGCTGGAAAGTTTTTTCGTCGATTATGCGGGAATGTCACATTCCTTGACCAAAGGAGCGCCGCACGCCGCAACGGCGGCAACGATCAACATATCGAACGACCAACAGTGGGGCCTCATGTTCAAATCCGTTCTCGCCACCAGCACCGCGCTCGTCTCGCTCGGCACGATCCTCGTGGCACCGGCCTCCGCCCAGACCGCGGCGCCCCAGGCGGATGCGCCGCAGACTGCCCCTGCGGCAACGGCACCCGGACAGACCGGCGCAACGGCACCCGATCAGACCGGCGCCACCACGCCCGAGCCGGCGGATCGCGACATCATCGTCACCGGATCGACGCGCGCGCAGCGCCGCTTCGACGCGTCCTATGCGATCAACACGGTGACGCAGGCGGACATCGAGAAGATCGCGCCGGTCAATTTCGCCGATCTCATCGGCCAGCTTCCCGGCTTCCAGACCGAGATCACCGGCGGCGAGGTGCAGAACATCTATCGCATCCGCGGCCTGCCCAACGACGGCGGCTTCGTCAGCTTCCAGCAGGACGGCCTGCCGCTGTTCCACGAGAATGACGGCGTCTTCTTCCGCGGCGACGCGATCCTCAAGCCCGACCTGATGACCGAGCGCGTCGAGGTGGTCCGCGGCGGTCCGGCGCCGATCTACGCCAGCTATTCGGGCGCGATCGTCAACGCGATCGAGGTCACCGGCCGCGACACGGTGCGCGGAAAGGCGCAGCTGACGCTCGGCGACACCGGCCTGTATCGTGGCGATTTCGTCCAGTCGGGGCCGCTCGGCGACCGGACCTATTATGCGGTCGGCGGCTTCGTCCGCTATCACGACGGCTATCGCGACAACGGCTTCCCCAACGACAAGGGCGGCCAGTTCCGCGCCAACATCAAGCACGACCTCGACAACGGCTCGCTGCGGGTGAGCTTCAACTACGTCAACGATCACAACGTCTTCTATCTGCCGATCCCGACCGCCGACCCGCGCAACCCGTCGGTGTCGCTCGACCGCTACATCGATTATTTCAGCGGCACGCTGAACTCGCCGGCGCTGCGCAACGTCGACCTGCGCTACCGCAACGGCGCCGGCGTCGTGCAGAACGAGGCGAGCGATCTCGGCGACGGGCGTCACATGCGGATGTTCAACGTCGGCGCGCAATATGACGCCGAATTCGACGGCTGGCTGGTCTCCGCCAAGGCCGGTTTCACGATGGGCAAGCTCGACTTCACCGCTTTCTATTCGACGACCAATCCCTCCGATGCCAAAGCCTTCGCCAGCGGCTATCAGGCGCGGGCGACGACCGCGTTCGGCCCCGTCACGTCGCTCGGCTATGTGCTGGCGGGCACGAACACGCCCTACGATCCCTACGGCGCGTCCGGCCTGGTCATGCAGGGCCAGTATCGCGACATCCATTCGAAATTCTATTCGAACCAGATCAACCTGTCGGTCGCCAAGAAGTTCGAGACCGGCTTCGGCAGCCACGACCTCAAGCTCGGCCTGTACGGCAGCCTGTATGGCGAGGACAGCCGGACGATCTACCAGAACTATCTGATCGAGGTGGCGAGCCGGCCGCGCACGCTCGATCTCGTCGCCTATAACGCCGCCGGTACGCGGATCGGCCGGGTCACCGACAATGGCGCGCTCAGCTATGCCGCGACGCTGACCAAGGGCGATTCCGACGCGCAGATGTTCGCGGTCTTCGCCAACGATACGTGGGAGATCGTACCGGGGTTGCGCATCGATGCGGGCATCCGCCACGAACGCTATAACTACAACGGCTATGCCTTGCTCACCGGTGCGGCGAACCTCGGCGATCCCACCACTTTGGCCGACGACGCGACCCGCGCCTTCACCGGCGGGATCATCAACCAGCGGCTGAAGACGCATGCGACCAACTGGACGGTCGGCGCCAATTACGACTTCAACACGCATATCGGCGTCTACGGCCGTGCCGCGCATCTCGAGACCCCGCCCAGCGTGCAGACCGTGATGAGCATCAATCCGACGATCATCACCACGATCGCCAACCAGTATGAGGCTGGCCTGAAGCTCGCCGCCGGCCGCTCGTACCTGTACGTCACCGGCTTCTACACCAACTTCGATCCGCTCAACGCCTCGTTCCTCGCCTTCGACCCGACGACGGGCCGCAACGACGTCAACGTGCCCTTCATCGGCAAGGCCAAGGTGAAGGGCGTCGAATTCGACGGCGCGCTCGCGGTGACGCCGTGGTTCACGCTCAACGGCGCGCTGACGGTCAGCGATCCGCAATATAAGAACTTCCAGAACGCCAATGGCGCCGACCCGGCGCAGGCCGAAGGCAAGCAGATCGTCCGCCAGCCCAAGATCTACGGCAACATCCGCCCCAGCTTCGACTTCGATCTGGGCGGCAACGCGATCTCGCTCTATGGTCGCTACACCTATATGGGGAAGCGCTATGTCGACTTCTACAATCGCACCGCGCTGCCCGCTTATGGCACGACGGGCGCAGGCGTGACGGTGCGGCACGGGACGTGGCAGTTGCAGGTGGTCGGCGACAATCTGTTCAACGCGCACGGCCTGACCGAGGGCAATACGCGCACCGACCAGGTCAGCGGCCAGGGCAGTCCGGAGGCGATCTACGGCCGGCCGATCTTCGGCCGCAACGTCCGCCTCGTCGTCGGCAAATCATGGTGAGGATGCGGCTGGCGGCGGCGGCGCTGATGCTGGCGAGCGTGCCTGCCGCCGCCGCGCCGGTCGGGGACCGCGTCGCCGCGGCGCTGTCGCACCGGCTGTTCCCGCTGCTCGACGCGCTCGGTGCCGATCCGGCGGCGACCGCGCGGGTGAAGGCGCGGCCCGGCGTCGCGGCGATGCTTGCCGGGCGGGCGGCGCGCCGGACGGCGTGCGCGCAGGACCTCGCCTGCCTCGCGCAGGCGATGGTGTGGACGCCCCAGGAAAGCGATGCGCTCGCCGCGGCGATACCGGCGGACGCCAGCCGCGCCGATGACGGCGCGGGGGCGCAGGCGGCGCGCGAGATCGAGGGGATCAATACGATCCTGCGCACCTATGCGCTCAATCAGGTGCCGCGCTACCCGCAGATCGACGGCGCCGGCATGCTCGATCCGCTCGAATTGCGCGCGCGGGTGCAGGCGGCGGACTGGCTGGCGCGGACGCCGCGCGCCGGGTCGGCGCAGATGCTCGACCCGAGCGTCGAGTTCGCGCTGGCGCTGCTCGACGTCAGCGACCGCACCGATGCGATCGGTTTCGAGCCGATCACCGGCGGCCTCAACGCGCCCGCCGCCAAGCGCGCGCGCACGCTCGACTGGTCGCGCTGGCAGTATAGCGCGCTGATCCTCACCGGCGTCGGCCCGGAGACGCCGGACGCGGCGCTCAGCCCCTATGGCAAATACCACGTCCGCCTCGCCGCGGACCGGTTCGCGCGCGGCGATATCGCCTTCATCCTGCTAACCGGTGGCCGCGCCCATCCCCGCGCGACGCGCTTCACCGAGGCGGAGCAGATGCGCAGCGCGCTGATCGATCGCTATGGCGTCCCCGCTGAGGCGATCCTGATCGAACCCTATGCGCGGCACACGACGACCAATCTTCGCAACGCGACGCGGGTGCTCGCCGCGATCGGCGCGCCGCTCGACCGCGACACGCTGATCGTCTGCAATCCCGGGCAGAGCGAGACGATCGCCAGCCCGGCCTTCGCGCAGCGCAACCGGACGGAGCTCGGCTACGAGCCGGGCACGGTCGGCCGCCGCCTGTCGCCGACCGAGCTGGAATTCCGCCCGTCGCCCAAATCGCTGCGCATCGATCCGCGCGACCCGCTCGACCCCTGATCCGAAAGCCCCTGCCGATGCGCCGCTTCCTCTTCGCCGCTTTCGCCCTGTTGCCGACTCCCGCGCTCGCCTGGGGCGGCACCGCGCATGCGGTGATCGACCGGGCCGCGATCGCCGCGATCCCCGACGACGGCCCGGTCTTCCTGCGCCGGCACGTCGATTATATCGCAAGCTCGGCCGCGCTGCCCGACGCGTGGCGCAACGCCGCGGAGAATTTCGCCAAGATCGAGGAAGACCCGAACCACGGCTGGTTCCGCGAGCAATTCACCTTCCTCAAGCCGATACCGCGCTCGCGCTACGCCTTCGTCATCGCGCTGTTCAAACGGTACGAGGCGATCAAGCGCAGCGATCCCGCCACTGCGGAGCGGACCAACGTCCGCTGGACCGGCACCCTCCCCTATGCGGCGATGGAGGCCTATCAGCGGATCATCGTGTGCATGCGGCAGGTCCGCGCCGCCCAGGCGGCGCAGCGCGATCCCGCCTTCGCCGAGCAGCATTGCGCCTTCGACGTCATCCGCCTGGGCCATTACATCGGCGACGGCGCACAGCCGCTGCACGATTCGGTCAACAGCGACGGCTGGCGCGGCGCCAATCCCAAGGGCTATACGACCGATCGCTCGATCCACGGCCGGTTCGAAAGCGGCTTCGTCGACGGCATGGGGCTGACCGCCGCCGATCTCGCGCCGCGCATCGGCGCGCCCGGACGGCGCAGCGGCGACATGTTCGACGCCATCCTCGCCTTCCTCGATACCGCCGGCGACCAGATGGAGCGCGTCTACATCCTCGAACGGCGCAATGGCTTTCGCGACTTCGCCGACAAGGACGTGCGCGCGCTGATCTACGAGCGGACCAGCGCCGGCGCGACGATGCTGCGCGACATGCTCTGCCGTGCCTGGGCGGAGAGCGCGGTGCCGCCGGCCGAGGTCAAGCCGTCACCGATCGACTTCGACAATCCCCGCTTCGATCCCGAGACGGGGTCCGCGCCGGGCTGAGGCCGGTTTTCGGAAACGCTGCCATTCCGCGCGCAGCCTTGCGACGCGCCCCGTTCGCGCCCAGCTTGTCGCGATGAAGAACATCGGCTTTCTCTCCTTCGGCCATTGGTCGGACGCCCCCGGCTCGGCGACGCGCTCGGGCCAGGACGTGCTGCTCCAGTCGATCGACCTCGCGGTCGCGGCGGAGGAGCTCGGCGCGGACGGCGCTTATTACCGCGTCCACCATTTCGCGCAGCAGCTCGCCTCGCCCTTCCCGCTGCTCGCCGCGGTCGGCGCGCGGACGAAGCGGATCGAGATCGGCACCGGCGTGATCGACATGCGCTACGAGAACCCCTTCTACATGGTCGAGGATGCCGGCGCCGCCGATCTGATCAGCGGCGGGCGGCTGCAATTGGGCATCAGCCGCGGCTCGCCCGAACAGGTGATCGAGGGCTGGCGCCATTTCGGCTATGCCCCCGCGCCCGGTGAGAGCGATGCCGACATGGGCCGTCGCCACGGCGAATTGTTCCACGAATTGCTCGCCGGAAAGGGCTTCGCCAAGCCCAATCCGCGGCCGATGTTCCCCAATCCGCCGGGCCTGCTGCGTCTCGAACCCCATGCCCCCGGCCTGCGCGAGCGGATCTGGTGGGGATCGAGCAGCGATGCCACCGCGATCTGGGCGGCAAAGAAGGGCATGAATCTACAGAGTTCGACGCTCAAGGCCGACGAGAGCGGCGAGCCGTTCCACGTTCAGCAGGCCAAGCAGATCCGCGCCTATCGCGCCGCCTGGGCGGAGGCGGGCCATGCCCGCACGCCGCGCGTCTCGGTGTCGCGCTCGATCTTCGCGATCATGAACGATCGAGATCGGCAATATTTCGGCCGCGGCGACAGCAGCGACCAGATCGGCGTGATCGACAATATGCGCGCGGTGTTCGGCCGCTCCTATGCGGCCGAGCCCGAGACGCTGATCGAACAGCTCCGCGCCGACGAAGCGATCGCCGAGGCGGACACGCTGTTGCTGACGGTGCCGAACCAGCTCGGCGTCGCCTATAACGCGCACGTGATCGAATCCGTCCTCCGCCACATCGCGCCCGCGCTCGGCTGGCGCTGAGCTATTCTATTCCGCCGACGCCTTCGGCGCCGCTGCCCGCCAGAAGATAAAATAGCCCAACAGGCCTGACAGGATCGATGCGACGAGGATGCCGAGCGCGGCTTGTTCGGTTTGGGCGACATCGGTGAAGGCAAGGTCGGCGATGAAGAGCGAGATGGTGAAGCCGATGCCGGCGACGCCGCCGATGCCGAGCACCATCGGCCAGGTGACGCCGTCCGGCAGCGTCGCCCGCCCCAGCCGCGTCGCCAGCCACGTCGCGGCGATGAAGCCGAGCGGCTTGCCGATCACCAACCCGACGATGACGCCGGCGCTCAACGGCGAGCGCAACGCCTCGCCGACCAGTTCGGGCGAGAAATGGATGCGGACGTTGGAGAGGGCGAACAACGGTAGCACGAGGTAGGAAACCCAGGGGGTGAGGACCCGGACGAGCCGTTCTGCGGCCTCGTCGGTCGCGGCGGCCATTTCGTGGATGTAGCCGAGCCGCTGTTGCGCGTGATCGCGCGCCTGCTCCTCGATCGCGGGATCGTCGGTCTCCTCGGCGGCGGCGACGGCTTCCTTGAACTGGTCGACGGGGCGCTGCACGCGTTCGGCGAACACGCCTTCGGACAGGCGCGAACTGGCCGGCAGCAACAGCCCGACCGCGACCCCGGCGATCGTCGGGTGGATGCCCGAGCCGAACACGCCGATCCACACGACGAAGCCGAGCAGGACATAAGGGATCGAGGAAACCCAGCGCAGCCGCAGCAGACCGACGATGCCGAGATACCCCCCCACTGCAAGCGCGACGAACCACCAGTCGATCGTCGCGGTATATGCGACCGCGATGACGAGCAGCCCGAACACGTCGTCGATCGCGGCGAAGGCGAGCAACACCGCACGCACCGCCGGCGGCAGCCGAGTGGTGAACATCGCAACGATCGCAAGGCTGAACGCGGTGTCCATCGCCGCGACGACGCCCCAGCCGTGCTGCGTCGGGGTGCCGTAGTTGAAGGCGAGATAGAGCGCGACCGGCACCACCAGCCCGCCGATCGCTCCGGCGACGGGGAAGATCGCGGTCTGCAACGAGGCGAGCGAGCCCTTGACGAACTCGCGCTTCACCTCGGTACCGATGATCAGGAAGAACAGCGGCATCAGCGCATCGTTGATCCATTCGGCGGCGGGTCGACCGAAGGTCCAGGCACCATAGCTGAGGCGCACGGGCCGATCCCACAAGCGCACCCAATCGGCGCCGAACGGCGAATTGACGACGACCAGCGCAAAGATCGTCGCGATCAGCAACGGCCCGCCCGAAACCTGGCCGATCGCGAAAAACGGCTCGATTTTCTGGAGGATAGCCGCAGCGGGCGAATGATGTGCCCGCGCCGCGACGCGCCCGGACAGGCGGGGGTTGAGAGCCATGGAATTCCTGTTCAGCAAACCTTGGGAAACGATACGGATAAACACTCCGGTGCGTTCCCGGCCGGGTTAACCCCTGTAAGCACCAATGGTGCAGATTAAAGATTTCGCGCAACCGAGTAATGCGCCGATCTTAGCATCGCGGATACGATCGACAGCGCGACGATCATGCTTTGTACCGGAAATATGAAGTGTCGAAGCCATTTCGGGACGCCATCCTAAAATTGTTCCTTTGACTTTCAGCCGTCAAACTGCATGTAGGTTATAGCCGAGCCTCCCCCAGGTGTCCGGCGCATATTGTCCGACTAAGCGAGTACCCCCCGATGACGACGGAAACCAATACGGTCGAACTGGCCACCGAGCTGACCATTGCCTGGCTCAGCAATCCCAATACCCGCACCAATGCCGACGACGTGCCGGCCTTCCTCCAGTCGATGCATGCCGCGGTCGGCCGCCTCGCCAGCCCGGACGCCGCCGAGCCCGAGCAGGCGCAGCAGGACTATGTTCCCGCCGTTTCAGCGCGCAAATCGCTGGCATCGCGCGATCACATCATCTCGATGATCGACGGAAAGCCGTACCGCACGCTGCGCCGGCACCTGACCACGCACGGCCTGACGCCGGACGAATATCGCCAGCGTTATGGCCTGAAGCCCGATTATCCGATGGTCGCGCCGTCCTACAGCGAGAGCCGCAGCGCGATGGCCAAGACGATCGGCCTGGGTCGCAAGGCCGGCCAGAAGGTCGATCAAGGCGCCGGCGCCGCTGCCGGTGCCGCCAAGGCCCCGCGCAAGGGCGGCAAGGCCGCGCTGCAGGCGGCCAAGGATACGCTCGGCACCGACGAGGAATAAGCGCCTCGCGGTGCTAACCGCCGGCGGCCCTCGTCGAGGGCTGCCGGCGACACGTCACATCATTCCAGGTCGCTTTCGCTGATCACGATCAACGGCTGGTCCGGGTTGCGCGCCAGTGCGGCGAGCCCCGCCTCGGCGATCTCGTCCGAGAAGCGGTTGAACATTTCGACCGCATCGTCTTCCTCGGGTGCATCGCCGCTCAACGCTTCGAGCACGTCGTATTGGACAGCGAACTGCAACTCCTCGGCGTCGACCTCGCCGGAAAACTCGACTTGCCGCTCGTTCGGATTGTCGAGGATGGAAGCATTGTCGATTTCGAGCTTGTCTGCGGCCACGTGATACCTCTTTCTTCAAATCATCCCGCGATCCGCGGGTCAGGTCGGATAGCGCTGGGCGTCCTATGATGTTCCATGCCGACGCGCCATCGACCATGGCGCGCGGGCGTGAACACCGCGATCAGGCGGCAGTGCTGCCGGTCATCGCGGTGCGCAGCACCGGCTGCGGCGCGGCGAGCATCGGCGCCAAACGACGATAGGCCGCCAGCGCCTGCCCCACCACCTGGTCCATATTGTAATAGCGATAGGTCGCCAAACGCCCGACGAAGCTGACATTGGGTTCGGCCACCGCCAGCGCCTCGTAACGCTTGTAGAGCGCCTGATTCTCGTCGCGCGGGATCGGATAATAGGGATCGCCGGTCTCGCTGGGGAATTCGTAGGTCAGGCTGGTCCGCGCGGCGGTCTGGCCGGTGAGATGCTTGTATTCGGTGATGCGGGTGTGCGGCACCCCCTCGTCGGGATAATTCACCACCGCAACCGGTTGGAACTGCTTGGTTTCTAGGATGCGATGTTCGAAGCGTAGCGAGCGATAGGGGAGATGCCCGAAACGATGATCGAAATATTCGTCGATCGGGCCGGTGAAGACGAGATGGTTGTGCGGATAGGCGTCGCGCACGTCCTTATAGTCTACGCCGAGCAGCAGATCGATGTTGGGATGATCCAGCATCGCCGCGAACATCCGCGTATAGCCGTCGCGCGGCATCGCCTGGAACCGGTCGGTGAAATAGCGGTCGTCGGTATCGGTGCGCGTCGGCACGCGTGCGGTTACCGACTTGTCGAGCTCGGACGGGTCCATGCCCCATTGCTTGCGGGTATAGCCGCGAAAGAACGTCTCGTAGAGTTCGCGCCCGACCTTCGACACGACGACGTCGGCGGAGGTGCGGATCGGATCGACCGGCTCGGCGCGACTGGCAAGGAAGGCGTCGACCTCGGCATCGCTCGACAAATCGAGACCGTAGAGCATGTTGAGCGTGGTGCGATTGATCGGCATCGGCAGCAACTGCCCCCCGACATCGGCGAGCACGCGATGTTCGTACGGCCGCCACGTGGTGAAGCGCGAGAGATAGTCGACGATCTCGGTCGAATTGGTGTGGAAGATGTGCGGTCCATATTGGTGGATCAATATCCCTGCGGCATCGAGACGGTCGAAGGCGTTGCCGGCGATATGCGGCCGCTTGTCGACCACCAGCACGCGCTTGTTGCCGTCCGCGGCGAGCCGTTCGGCCATCACTGCGCCGGCGAAACCGGCACCGACGACCATCACGTCATAGCGTTCGCGCGCGGCGGGCCAAGCGATCGGCGACACCACCGGTTCGTGCCGGTTGCGCCCGGCGATCCCGGCCTCGATCAGCGCCGCCATGTCGCGCGCGGTGCTGCTCCACGAGCCGCGCGCGATCTGCGCATCGGCAGCGTCGCGCCACGCGGTGTCGCCGTGGCGCATCGCCAGCGCGACCTCGCAGGCGGCGACGAACGCCCCCGCCGTGTCGGCGATCGCCACGGCTGAGAGGTCGCCGTAATGGCGGACGACATCGACGATCGGCGTCGACACCACGGGACAGCCGGCGGCGAGATACTCGGGCGTCTTGGTCGGGCTGATGAAGCGCGTCGCCTCGTTGATCGCGAAGGGCATCAGCGCGACGTCCCAGCCCGCCAAATACTCCGGCAGGTCGGCATAGGATTTGCCGCCGAGATAATGGATGTTGGCGCGCCGCGGCAGATCGTTCGGGTCGATCTTGACCACCGGCCCGACGATGACGAGCGACCAGTCGGGGCGGGCATCGGCGACGGCGGCGAGCAGATCGATGTCCATCCGTTCGTCGACCACGCCGGCGAAGCCGAACCGCGGTGCGGGGATCGCCGCCTGATCCGCCGGCGTCGCCACCGGGCCACGGGCGCGGGCGAAATGGTCTGCATCGATGCTCGACGGGTAGGCGTGGACGTTCGAATGACGACCACGTTTCGCCTCGTAGAGGCTGGTGCCGCCGGTGAAGACGATATCGGCGCGCTCGATCAGTCGCTGTTCGCGCTCCAACAATTCCGGCGGCGCGTTCTTGAACGCCGACAATTCGTCCATGCAATCATAGACGATGCAATCCGCCGCGACATGATCGGAGAAGGGCAGCATCATCGGCGTATAATACCAGCGGATCGTCCGCCCGGTCGCGCCGGCGAGCGCACCATCGAGCAGCCTGGCGAGTTCCGCCTCGTCGTTCCCGCGAAGGCCGTCGTCGAGCAGCGGCGTCATCACGGTCACGCCGCTGTCGGGGCAGACGTGACGGCGCAATTGCGAGGCGCCGAGGCCGTGCGAGAATTCCGGCTCTTCCCAGAACAGAACCCGGTTGGCGCGCGCGAACCGCGTCATGAGATGCTGCGGGCGTTGAAATACGAAGGCCCAGCGCAGGTGACTAAAACAGATTAGCGTCGGCCGCTCGCCCGGTCGGGCATCTATAGTGGAAACGATATCGGCGGTCGGCGCAAGTACGGCCACGTGGATCCCCTTGATTTCGATCATTTACCATCGAGAAACAAGAAACATCACTTGATTGTTCCTCTAAACGCTTGATTCACAATGTAAATCAACACGATTTCAGGAACGTTGTGGGACCGCATCCGTTGGGCGCGGCGGGAGACGCACATGCATGACCTGGAGCTTTGGGGCGGTGTCGAATGCACCGTCAACCGAACCGGTGCGGGCTATCTCGACCAATCCGCGCTGAGCGGTCACGATCGGCGCGACGACGATCTCGACCTGTTCGCCGGCCTGGGCCTCACCGCGATCCGTTATCCGGTGCTGTGGGAGCGGGTGTCGCCCGACGCGGCGGTGGCGCCGGACTGGCGCTGGTCGGACGCCCGGCTGGCGCGGCTGCGCGACCTCGGCATGCGGCCGATCGTCGGGCTGGTGCATCACGGCAGCGGACCGCGTCACACCGATCTGCTCGACGACGGCTTCGCCCCCGGCCTCGGCGAGCACGCCCGGCAGGTCGCCGAACGTTATCCCTGGGTGGAGGAGTGGACGCCGGTCAACGAGCCGCTGACCACCGCGCGCTTCGCCGCGCTTTATGGCCATTGGTATCCGCATGCCACCGACGAAGGCGCGTTCTGGCGGGCGTTGCTCAACCAGATCGACGGCACCCGCGCCGCAATGCGCGCGATCCGCCGGGTCAATCCGGCGGCGAGGCTGATCCAGACCGACGATCTCGGCCGCACCTATGCGACGACGCGGCTCGGCGAGCAGGCGGCGTTCAACAATCTGCGCCGCTGGGCCAGCTGGGACCTGTTGTTCGGCCGGATCGTGCCGCAGCACGCCTTGTGGCAGCGGATCGCGCGTCACGGGCTCGGCGACCGGCTGCGCGCGATCGCCGACGATCCCTGCCCGCCCGACGTGATCGGCGTGAACCATTATCTGACCAGCGACCGCTTCCTCGACCACCGGCTGCAACGCTATGCGGTCGAGACGCACGGCGGCACCGACCGGCTGGCCTATGCGGATACCGAGGCGGTGCGGGTGCTCGATCCGGCACCGGCGGGGCTCGGCGGAGCGATGCGCGAGGCGTGGCAGCGCTATCGCGTACCGCTGGCGATGACCGAGATCCACAACGGCTGCACCCGCGAGGAACAGCTCCGCTGGGCGGCGGAGGCCTGGGACACGGCGGTGACGCTGCGCGGCGAGGGGATCGACGTGCGGGCGGTCACCGCCTGGTCGCTGCTCGGCAGCAACGGCTGGAACAACCTGCTGACCCGGCCGCCGACCGGGCCCGATGCTTACGAGCCCGGTGTGTTCGACGTCTCGTCCAGCACGCCGCGGCCGACCGCGCTGGCGGCGCTGTGGCGCGGTCTGCCGGGCGGGGCGCCGCGCCATCCGGTGACCGCGGACGAAGGCTGGTGGCGCCGGCCGCAGCGGCTGATCTACCCGCCCCTGCCCCGCCCGGCAGGCACGCGGCCTGCCGATGGCGATGCCGATCGCGATGGCGACCCGGCGCCGGTGCTGCTGATCTGCGGCGCGAGCGGGATGCTGGGCCGGGCGTTCGCGCGCGCCTGCGCGCTGCGCGGCATCCGATATGCGCTGACCGGGCGCGGCACGCTCGATCTGCGAGACGGCGCAGGGATCGGCGGCGTGCTCGACCGGCTGCGGCCGTGGGCGGTGGTCAATGCGACCGGCTGGGTGGCCGTCGACGGTGACGAGATCGAGGCGGCCGAGACCGGCGAGGCCGCCTGTCACGCGGTCAACGCCACCGGCGCAATCGCGCTTGCGGCGGCATGCGCGGCGCGCGGCATCGGCTGCCTCGGCCTGTCGAGCGATCTCGTCTTCGACGGCAATCTCGACCGGCCTTATGTCGAATTGGATACGCCGCGGCCGCTCGGCGCCTATGGCCGCAGCAAGGCGGCGATGGAGGCGGGCTGCGCCGCCCTGTCGGGATCGCTGGTGATCCGCACCGCGGCGGTGTTCTCGGCGTTCGACGCACGGAGTTTCGCGGTCGCCGCCGCCGACACGCTGGCGCGCGGCCAGCCGTTCGCGGCGGCGCACGATCATGACGTCAGCCCCGGCTTCGCTCCCGATCTGGTCGATACCGCGCTCGACCTGCTGATCGACGGGATGACGGGCATCTGCCACGTCCCCGGTGGCGAGGGGATGAGCTGGGCCGCTTTCGCCGTGCGGATCGCGCACGCCTGCGGGCTCGATCCGCGGCTGGTGCGGCCGGTGGCGGGCGCGGCGCTCGGCTGGCGCGCGCCGCGGCCGCGCGCGGTGACGCTGGCGAGCGACCGGATCGCGCTGCCCGGGTCGCTCGACGCGGCGCTGGCGCGCTTCGCCGGCGATCGGCGGCAGCGGTGCGCGGGCGCGCGGGCGGCCTGAGCGGCCTTGCCTTCCCGGCGGCGAATGCGCAGATGCCCCGCATGACCTCTTCTTCCCGCCGCGGCTTTCTGCGCGATGCCGGCCTCGGCCTCAGCGCGCTCGCGGTGCCGTGGCTGCCGGCCTGGGCGCAGCCGGTGTCGGCGGGGCTCGCGCCGGCGCTGCCGACGCTGAGCGGCACCGATATCGCGCTCACCGTCGATCACCTGATGGCGACGATCGACGGCCGGCCCATGCATGCGATCGGCGTCAACGGCACGTTGCCGGCGCCGCTGCTCCGCCTGCGCGAGGGACAGCGGGTACGGCTGACGGTGACCAACCGGCTCGCCGAGGAGACGTCGATCCACTGGCACGGGCTGCTGGTGCCGTTCCAGATGGACGGCGTGCCGGGGATCAGCTTTCCCGGCATCGCACCGGGCACCAGCTTCACCTACGACTTCCCAATCGTGCAGGCGGGGACCTATTGGTATCACAGCCACTCCGGCCTGCAGGAGCAGATGGGGCATTACGGCCCGATCGTCATCGACCCCGCCGGCGCCGATCCGGTCGTGGCGGACCGCGAGCACGTTATCGTGCTGTCCGACCACAGCCCGCTGCACCCGCACGCGATCTTCACCAAGCTGAAGCAGCAGGGCGGCTATTTCAACTATCAGAAGCAGACGCTGGCCGGGCTGCTCGCCGGGCGGGACCAGCCCGCCGCGGATCGGCGCGCCTGGGGCGGCATGCGGATGGACCCCACCGACGTGTCCGACGTGACCGGCGCCACCTACACCTATCTAGTCAACGGCCATGGCCCCACGGACGACTGGACCGGGCTGTTCGCGCCCGGCGAGCGCGTGCGGCTGCGCATCGTCAACGCCGCGGCGATGACCAATTTCAACCTGCGCATTCCCGGCCTGCCGCTGACGATCGTGCAGGCGGACGGGCAGAACGTGCGGCCGGTGACGGTCGACGAACTCCAGATCGCGGTCGCCGAAACCTATGATCTGATCGTCACGCCGGCGGATCGTGCGTATGCGCTGGTCGCCGAGGCGTGGGACCGGTCGGGGATGGCGCGGGCGACGCTGACCCCGCGGCCCGGCCTGCGCGCCGAGGTGCCGCCGCTGCGCCGGCGCCCGCTCGCGACGATGCGCGACATGGGGATGGGCGCGATGGCGGGGATGGCCGGCATGCACCACGGCATGCGCGACTTCGCCGCCGCGCCCGGACTGCCGCGCACGCCGGCCGTCCAGACGATCGCACCGATGCCGATCGACCGGACCGGCGAGCCGCCGCAGGGCCTCGCCGATGCCGGCCACCGGGTGCTCGTCTATCGCGATCTCGTCGCGCTCGACGCCAATCCCGATCCGCGCGCGCCGTCGCGGCAGTTGCGCATCCACCTGACCGGCAACATGGAACGTTATATGTGGGCGTTCGACGGGGTGAAGCTCAACGCGGTGACCGCGCCGATCGCGTTCCGCGAGGGCGAGCGCGTCCGCGTCACCCTGGTCAACGACACGATGATGGCGCACCCGATCCACCTGCACGGCCATTTCTTCGAACTGGTCACCGGCCATGGCGACCACAGCCCCCGCAAGCATACGATCAACGTCGCGCCCGGCGGCACCGCGACCTTCGACCTCACCGCCGATGCGCCGGGCGATTGGGCGTTCCATTGCCACATGCTCTACCACATGCATGCGGGCATGATGCAGGTGGTCAGCGTCCGCTCCGATCCCGCCCCCGGAGCGGGGGCGTGAGCGCGCTGCTGGCGACGCTGGCGCTCGCCGCGGCGCAGATGCACGACATGGGCGGGATGCAGATGCCCGGCATGCCGATGCCCGCGCGCGCCAAGGTCGCGCCGAAGCCCAAGGCGAAGCCGCGGCCGGCGAAACCGCGAACCGCCGCGCCCGCCGCCTGCCCGCCGGAGCATGCGGCGATGGGCCATTGCACCCCGCCCGCCGCGACCGGGGAAGCGATGCCGGGGATGCACGACATGCCGGGCATGGCCCCGGCCTCCCCGCCCGCCCCAACCTCCCCGCCCGCCTCCACGTCTGCCGCGGCTGCGTCCGTCGGCACGGATCAGCCCGCCGGCGACGCGCCGCCGCCCGCGCCGCCGCGCGACCTCGCCGCGGCGCGCTTCTACGATCCGGTGGCGATGGCGGCGGCGGATCGCCGGATGCGCGCCGAACATGGCGGCATGACCTTCGGCCAGATCCTGTTCGACCTCGCCGAGGTGCAGGTGCGCGACGGGCGCGACGGGCTGCGCTGGGACGGCGAGGGCTGGTATGGCGGCGACATCGACCGGCTGGTCGTCAAGAGCGAGGGCGACGGCAGCACCGACCGGATCGACCGCGCCGAGGTGCAGGCGCTCTATTCGCGGGCGATCGGCCCCTATGTCGATCTGCAGGGCGGCTTGCGGCAGGACCTCGGCGCCGGTGCCAAGCGGACCTATGCGACGATCGGCGTCGAGGGGCTGGCGCCCTATTGGTTCCAGGTCGAGGGCGCGCTGTTCCTGTCGGACAAGGGCGATCTGCTCGGCCGCGTCCAGGCCTATTACGACCAGCGCGTCACCCAGCGGCTGATCCTGCAACCCCGCGCCGAACTCAACCTCGCCGCGCAGGACGTGCCGGCGAGCGGCATCGCCGCGGGATTGTCGGAGGCCGAACTCGGCCTGCGCCTGCGCTACGAGATCAAGCGCCAGGTCGCGCCTTACGTCGGCATGTCGTGGCAGCACCGGCGGCGGGTGACGGCGCGCGACGATGCCGGCGACGCGGCGCTGGTGCTCGGCGTACGCGGCTGGTTCTGACCGCCGGGAGGGATCGACGTTCATCGTCGTAGCGGAATTCCCCTCTCCCGCCAGGGCAGGGTGATCGCATACGGCCCTCCCCGTAAGTCGTTCGCCCTCCAAATCCACTCCGTCACCCCGGCCCTGCGCCGGGTCCCGCTTCTTTGAACGGCGCGAACAAGCGCGATGCCGGATCAAGTCCGGCATAACGGATATGGGAAAGCCGTTGCAACACCCCGATCGGTCATATGCGATAGCCCTGCACCGCCAGGAGGAGGACTTGTCATCTTCCACGAGTTGGATGTCGATCGGCCCTGAACCGAAGCCCGATCGAAACCATTCAAAATAACATATTTTAAGCAGTCCTCAATGTCGACGCTGCAAAGGAGCATCATGCGGTGGCGGTGGTGCTCCTTTGCTGTGGTTCTGGCGGGTGCCGCATTCGGGTTGACCGGCTCGGCGGCGCGTCCGACTCCCGCCGCCATCCCCGGCCCCATCCCCGGCCTTGCCGCGGCCACCACGCCACACGCCGACCCCTGGGCCGGGGCCGCCGATCTGTTCTTCAAGGTCGCCGCGCGCGACGACGCCATTCCCGACGCCGGCCTGCCGCGCGCGGTCGCGCAGGACGGCGACGGCTTCATCTGGCTGGGCACCGACGGCGGCCTCGCCCGCTGGGACGGGACCGGCTTCAAGACCTATTCGACCGAGCCCGCCGACGGCGCCGGCGCGCTGCCGGAGCTGATGGTCAACACGCTTTTCACCGACCGCAGCGGCCGGCTGTGGCTCGGCATGAGCGCGGAGGGGCTGCTGTGGCGCGACCCGCTCACCGACAGCTTCCACCGCCCGCCCAATCGCACGCCGCTGGACCGCGCGCACGTCATCGCGATCGTCGACGACGACGCCGGCGGCCTGTGGGTCGGCAGCGAGGCCGGGTTGAGCCACATCCGCGGCTCCGATCATCATGCGACGCTCGTCACCGGCCTGCCGCCG
The DNA here is from genome assembly GCF_053345135.1 of Sphingomonas sp. M6A6_1c. Taxonomy (NCBI): domain Bacteria; kingdom Pseudomonadati; phylum Pseudomonadota; class Alphaproteobacteria; order Sphingomonadales; family Sphingomonadaceae; genus Sphingomonas; species Sphingomonas sp. M6A6_1c. Next base: position 383,385 of record NZ_JBKEZO010000006.1, read on the forward strand.
GGCCGGATCGGCGCGGTGCATCGCGACCGCAACGGGCGATTGTGGGTCGGCGACGAATCGGGCCTGTTCCGCCGCGACGCCACCGGCGGCTTCGTCGCGGTGCCGGTGCCCGGCGTGGTCGGGGTGATCACCGCGCTGCATGCCGATGACCAGGGCCGGCTGTGGATCGCCACCGCGGGATCGGGCTTCCACGTCATCGCGGCGGACGGCAGCATCCGCCACCTGCCGGTCACCGTCGACGGGCACAACGTGCCGCTCGGCGCGATGATCGATGCCGGCAACGGCGAGATATGGACGGCGTCGCGGGCGGGCATCGTCGGGATCGATCCCGCGACGATGCGGATGCGGCGCCTGGCGCATGATCCGTACCTGCCCGCCAGTCTTGCCGAAAACGGCCTCAACCATGTCATGCGCGACCGATCGGGGCTGGTGTGGATCGTCGGCGACGCGACGCTGAGTTATGTCGATCCCGCGCCGCGCCGCGTGCTCGGTCTGGTCAACGCGTTGCGCGCCGATCCGCGGCAACAGCCCGACAGCGTCTGGTCGCTCGGCGTCGCGCCGGACGGGGCGCTCTGGTACGGCTCCGCGGACATTCCGGGATCGCGCCTCTCCCCCGCCCCCGCCGGCGGCCTCGCGCCGCCGCAGCGCCTGCCGGCCGCGGTGCGCAACGTCCAATCGATCGCCTTCGCCGCGGACGCCGCCTTCACCGCCGGCGAAAGCGGCCTGTTCCGCCTGTCGCTCGACGGGCGCCGCGCGCAGCGGCTGTCGGCGCAATCCTGGTCGCGCGTGCTGCTGCGCAGCGACCAGCTCTACGTCGGCAACGGCCTCGGCGTCGCGCTCGCCGATGCGCGCCATCCGGGGCCGCCGCGCCGGCTGCCCTGGTCGGATGCGCTCACCGACCTGCGCGTCCGTTCGCTCGCCTTCACGCCCGACGGCCTGCTGTGGGTGGGAACCGCGCGCGGGCTCAACCGCGTCGATCCCGCCAGCGGCCGCGTCGTCGGCATCCGCCCCGGCGACGCAGGCGCCAACGCGCTGCGCGCCAATTTCGTCGGCACGTTGCTGTGCGATGCCGACGGGCGATTGTGGGCGGGGACGATCGGCGGCGGCATCACCATCTTCGGCCGCTCCGCCGGCGCGTGGCATGCGGTGGCGCATCTCGGCCGCCGCCAGGGGCTGCCGCACGATACCGTCGACAAGTTGCTGCTCGGCAGCGACGGCGACGTCTGGGCGAGCACCGACGGCGGCATCGCGCGGATCGATCCGGCCAGCCTCACGATCACGCCGCTCCACGCCGCCGACGGCGTCCCCTTCACCGCTTATTGGACCGGCGCCGGCGCCACCCTGCCCGATGGTCGGCTGGTGTTCGCGGGGTTCGGCGGGTTAACGATGATCGATCCGGCGGCGCCGTCGCGCGAGACGGCGGACGCGCCGCTGCGCTTCACCGCGGTGCGCGGCAACGGCAAGGCGTTCGTGCCGACGCCGGGACGGATGCTGACCATCGGCGCGGGCGAGCGCAGCCTCACTGCCGACTTCGCGCGGCTCGATTATGCCGCGGCGCGCGACCAGGCCTATGTCTACCGCCTGTTCCCGCAGGAGACCAATTGGACGCGGGTCGATGCGCTGCACCGGAGCGCCCGCTACACCAATTTGCCGCCGGGCCGCTCGACCTTGGTGGTCCGCGCCTTGGGCACGGCGGATCGCGGCAGCCTGCACGTCGTCGGCGCGCCGCTGACGCTGGAGATCGACGTCGAGACGCTGTGGTACGAGACCACGCTCTTCCGCATCGTCGCCGCCGCGGTGATCGTCGCGACGCTGCTCGCGCTGCTCAACCTGCGGCTGCGCGCGGCGCGCAAACGCGAGCGGCAGCTCGAATCGCTGGTCGAGCGGCGGACCGCGGAGCTGCTCGTCAGCCAGTCCGAGCTGGAGAAGCTCGCTTATACCGACACGCTGACCGGGCTCGGCAACCGCCGCCTGTACGGCGAGATGCTCGGCCGCCACCTCGGCGGGGCGCGGCATGCGCCGTTCGGGCTGCTGCTGATCGATCTCGACCGGTTCAAACGGGTCAACGACGCGCTCGGCCACGACGTCGGCGATGCGCTGCTGATCGAGGTCGCCGACCGGCTGAGCGCGACGATCCGCCAGAACGACAGCATCTTCCGCCTGGGCGGCGACGAATTCGCGATCATCCTCGCCGGGCTCGACGGCGAACCCGCGATCGACGAGATGTGCCGCCGCCTCTACGCCGCCTTCGCCGCGCCGGTCACCGCGGGCATCCACCGCCTGCAGGTGGCGCTGAGCATCGGCGCGGTGGTCGCGCGGGCGGAGGGGATGTCGACCGAAGCGGTCTACAAGCTCGCCGATCTAGCGCTCTACGACGCCAAGCGCGCCGGCCGCGGCACCTGGCGCCTCTCGCCGCTCGACCCGGAGGGCTAGGGGAGCGGCACAGTGTTCCTGCGTTCGCAGGATCATTGGTGGGGTTGAGCCGGCGCTCGCGTGGACCGCGGCCGCCGCAGCATTCCACCGATGCCCGCGAGCAGGCGAAAGCCCGACAGGTGCGCTCGCCTCCACTCGTCGCGCGTGCGGAGCGCTTCGGCGGAGGGAACCGCTCGTGACGCCCGCGCGCCCGGCTTCGACGTGGGCGCCCCGCCTATAAGGAGGAAGGGTCTGGGGTAAGGGAAGCGGGATCGCTTTGAACAAGCCGAAACCGCGGCAGGCGGGGCAGCGCTTCGCTCGCTTGCGTCACCGGCTTGCCGACGCGCGCGTGCGGATCGAACGCTGGTTCCCCGATCGCGAATTCATCATGCGCTCGCAGGGGCAGGTGCGCTTCCTCCGCGTCTCCGCACGCACGCAGAAGCGGGCGACGACGGGCGTGGCGGTGCTCGCGCTGGCCTATGTCGGCTCGATCGTCACGCTGGCGGTGGTCCGCTGGCGCGAATCCTACGACATCGACGCGCTGCTGAGCCGGCAGGCGCGCGTCGAGAAGGCCGAGAACCGCGTCTCCGCCTATCGCAAGAATATCGACGGCGTCGCATCCGACCTGCAACGACGGCAGGACTTCATCGAGAAGGTGACGCAGGCGCATCTCGGCAGATTGCCCAAGGACGCCAAAAGCGACGAAACCGTCACCAACAGCAGCGGCGAAGCGCGCAGGACGATCGACAAGGTCAGCGCCGCGGTGCCCGAGGCCGGCGCGCTCGCGCGGGCGGAGGCGCGCCAGCTCGCCTTCGTCGAAAGCCTGACGCGCTATGCCGACCGCCGCGCCGCGACCGACGCCGCGACGATGCGCCGGCTCGGCATCAACCCGCGGACGATGCTGGCGGCGCGCGACGATGGCGCGGCGATGGGCGGGCCGCTGTTCGCGCTGTCGACCAACGCCGACGGCTCGATCGATCCGCGCTTCGCCCGCCTCGGTGCCAGCCTGGCGCGGATGAGCGCGCTGGATCAGGCGCGCTCCCGCATGCCGCAGGTGCTGCCCGCCAGCATGGATTCGATCTCCAGCGGCTTCGGCTATCGTTCCGATCCATTCACCCGGCACGGATCGTTCCACCCCGGCCTCGACTTCCGCGGACCGCTCGGCGCGCCGATCTACGCCGCCGCGCGCGGCGTGGTGAGCTTCGTCGGCCAGCGCTCCGGGTACGGCAATTGCGTCGAGGTGACGCACGGCCCCGGGCTGGTCACGCGCTACGCGCATATGTCCGCGTTCCACAGCCATGTCGGCCAGCAGGTTTCGCCGGGGCAGACGATCGGCGCGATCGGCTCCACCGGGCGATCGACCGGCCCCCATCTGCATTTCGAGGTGCGGATCAACGGCCGTCCCACCAACCCCCGCCCATTCCTGGAGGCGCGCAGCCATGTTTCACCGAAGATCGTCCGCCAATCTGCCGGCCCCGCCACGCCCCCCGGCGCCGCCGAAGATACCGGTCCAGACAAGGGTAGCGACTGACGCCATGAGCAAGAATTCCACCTTTTCGATGATCGGCGCCGATGTCGTCATCACCGGCGACGTCTCCGCCTCGGCCGACGTCCATATCGACGGCCGGATCCACGGCGACATCAACTGCCTGGCGCTGGTGCAGGGCGCCGGCAGCGAGCTGATCGGCACGATCACCGCCCAATCGGCGCATCTCGCCGGCACGGTGCGCGGCAGCATCGTCGTCGACGACCTCGTCATCCAGCGCAGCGCGCATGTCGTCGGCGACGTGCATTACGAGACGCTGACGATCGAACAGGGCGCCCGCGTCGAGGGCACGTTCGCCAAGGGCGGCGCCGGGGCACCGGGCACGACGAGCCCCGCCGAGCCGGCCGCCCGCGAACCCTATGAGAACCCGCCGCTGACATGGCAGGGCGACGACACCGACAGGACGGCGGAATGACTTGCGGGCCCGGCTATCCCTGCCAGCCCGGTCGCAGTGCCAGCCGCAGGACGCGGTCGTTCGCGGTCATGTAGAGCGCCCGGCCGTTCTCGCCGAACGCGCAATTGGCGATCGGCGCGCCGCTTTCGATCAGACCGAGCGGCTCGGCCTCGGGCGTCATGAGCATCATGCCGCCCGGCACCGAACAGACCAGAGTACCGTCGCGCGCGACCTTCATCCCGTCGGGCAGGCCCGGCCCGCCGGCCGCCTTCATCGCCTTCGCGTCGAGCAGCACGCGCCCTGCCCCAGGCTTGCCGGCGGCGTCGAGGTCGTAGACCATGATCCGCGGCGCCGCCTCGTCGGAGACCGAGACGTAGAGCCGCCGCTCGTCGGGCGACAATGCGATGCCATTGGGGCGGGTCAGCCCGCCCTCGATCAGCGTCACCTTACCGTCGGGATGGCGGCGGTAGACGCCGTTGACCGCTTGTTCCTTGAGCGGCGAGGCATCGCCGTCGGCGAAGCCATAGGGCGGATCGGTGAACCAGATGCTGCCGTCGCGCGCGACGTGGAGATCGTTGCAGCTATTGAAACGCTTGCCGTCGTAGCGGTCGGCCAGCACCGTCCGTTTCCGGCTGGCGAGATCGACGCGATCGATGCTGCGCCCGCCGCTGTTGGCGATCAGCAACCCGCCGCCGCGATCGAGCGCGAGCCCGTTCGAGCCCGCCTCGCGCACCAATTTGGGGTCGGTGCCGGCGGCGCCCGACGGGCTGAGGAACGGCGTCGCGCCGCGGCCGCGCTGCCAGCGCCGGATGAGGTTGGCGGGCGGGTCGGAGAACAACAGATAGCCCCCCGCCGGCACCCACACCGGCCCCTCCGCCCAGCGGATGCCGGTGGCGATCACCTCGGGCTGCGTACCGGGTGCGATCATCCGGTCGAGGCCGGGCGCGAGCCGGCGCACGCGCGGCGCTTCCGGCGTCTGCGCACCGGCCCGCGTCGCGAGGAGCGCCAGCCCGCCGGCCAGCATCGTGCGGCGGTCGAGCGCCATCATTCCGGCGCGACCTGCGCGGTGCCGGCGCGGGTCAGCGTCAGCATCGGCCGGGCGGTCGCGGTATAGCGGCCCCAGGCGGGCAGATCGGGTCCGTTGGGATCGCCCGTCTTCACGAAATTGACCAGATAGCGGCTGATCGTCCGCGCCGCGGCGCGATCGGTGTCGCTGGTCGCGGCGCCATATTTGATCGCGGCGGTGTCGAAGAAGAAGGGGATGTCGGTGGCGTGGCCGGCGCCCTTGGTCTGCGGCGTCTGCGCGGAGGTCGCGACATAGTCGAAGCGATAATGATAGACGGGCACGCCCTTGCTCGCGAGCAATGCGGCGACGTCGCGCGCGCCGGCGATCATTGGTCCCGTCGGGCCGCCGATGTCGGCGCTGGTCGCGCCGATCATCACCGGCACCTTGGCGAAGCGGCCGGCATCGTATGCGGCGCGCGCATCGACGAAGGTGCGCCCGTCCGGTACCGGCCCGCTGTAGCCGCCCTGCCCCATCGATGCGAGGTTCAGGCCATCGATCACCTGTTCGGCGGGCAGCGCGCGCAGCTTGGCGGCGGCCTGCGGATCGTCGGCGGCGATGCCCTTGCCGCTGGCGAAGGCGACGCCCGCCGCCTCTGCGGTGGCCAGCGACACGCCGTGGCTCGACCCGTCGCCGCCCGACTGGACCACCGCGCGCTGGAACAGCCCCGCCGCCGCCGGCGAGCTGAGCATCGCATGGACCGACATGCCGCCGGCGCTCTCGCCGATGATCGTGACGTTGCCGGGATCGCCGCCGAAGCGCGCGATATTGGCCTTCACCCAGCGCAGCGCCGCGAGCTGGTCGAGCAGCCCGTAATCGGCGTCGGCGGGCTTGAGGCCGGGATGCGCGAAGCTGCCGAACCGGCCGAGCCGATAGTTGAAGCTCATCACCAATATGCCCGACCGCGCCAGCGCCGCGCCGCTATAGGTCGGCGGCGACGAGCCGCCGTTGACGAAGCCGCCGCCGTAGATCCACACCATCACCGGCAGCTTCCTGGCATCGCCCGCCGGCCGCCAGACGTTGGCGTAGAGGCAATCCTCCGCCGGCGCGGTGCCGAGCGGCGCGGCGTCGCTCGGGAAGGGCAATTGCATGCAATCGGCGGCATAAGCGGTGGCGTCGCGCACCGCGGTCCAGCGCGCCACCGGCTGCGGCGCCCGCCAGCGCAATGCGCCGACCGGCGGCGCGGCGAAGGGGATGCCCTTGAAGGCGACGATCCCGCCCTCGGTCGCGCCGCGAACCGGCCCGTCGACGGTGCGCACCACCGGCCGGTCCTGCGCCGCCGCCGCGCCCGGCACCGCCGCGAGCAGCAGCGCCAGCCGTAAATATCCCGATATCATGCACCGCTCTCCGGTCGTTTCTCGTCCGCCCCTCGATGACACGCCGACGCCCCCTTCGGCAACGACTGGATTGATCCGGCCCGACGACCCCGACCAAAGTCGATGGCTGCCGGCGTCACCCGAGATAGGCGGCGAGGCGCTCGGCGGTGCCGGCGGGCACGTGCAGGCCGAGCTTGCTGCGCCGCCACAGCACGTCTTCGGTGGTGCGCGCCCATTCCTGCGCGACGAGATAGTCGACCTCGGCGGTGAACAGCCCGCCGCCGAGGTCCTGCCCCGGATCGCGATCGAGGATCGCCGTCGCGCGCGTGCCATAGGCCCGCGCCAGCCGCCGCAGCAGATCGCGCGACACGTCGGGATAGCGCACCTGCAAGCCGGCCAGGAAGCGGCCGAAATCCGCATCCGGCATGTCGCCGCCGGGCAGCGCCGCGCCCGCCGTCCACGCCGCCGCCTGCGATCCGAGCAGCGGCGCAAGATCGCGCAGCGCGTGTTCGGCGAGCTTGCGATAGGTGGTGATCTTGCCGCCGTAGACGCTGAGCATCGGCGCCCGCCCCTCGCCCGCGTCGAGATCGAGCACGTAATCGCGCGTTACCGCCGAGGCGTTGGCTGCCTTATCGTCGTAGAGCGGCCGGATGCCGGCATAGCTCCAGACGATGTCGTCCTCGCCGACCTTATGCTCGAAATAGCGCGCGATGGTATCGAGCAAATAGCGCGTCTCGTCCGCGTCGATCGTCGCGCGGCCGGGGGGCGCGTCCCACGCCGTGTCGGTCGTCCCGACCAGGGTGAAGCGGCCTTCGTAGGGGATGGCGAAGACGATTCGCCGGTCGTCGTTCTGGAGCATGAAGGCGTGATCGCCCTCGTACAGCTGCGGCACGACGATATGGCTGCCCTTGACCAACCGGACGCCGCGGTCGTTGCGCGCGCCGGCGGTGCGCCCCAGCACGTCGGCGACCCACGGCCCCGCCGCATTGACCAGCGCGCGCGCGCCGACCATCCGGACGTGGCCGTCCTTGTCGGCGATCTCCGCGGTCCAGCCGTCCGCGCCGCGCTGCGCGCTCACCAGCCGCGTCCGCGTCGCGATGGTCGCGCCATGCTCCGCGGCGTCGCGCGCGTTGAGCACGACGAGCCGGCTGTCCTCGACCCAGCAATCCGAATAGACGAACGCTTTGCCCGCCCGCGGTGCCAGCCCCTGCCCCAGCGGCGACCGCGCCAGCGCGATGCTGTCCGTCGCCGGCAGGCGCTTGCGGCCGCCGAGATGGTCGTAGAGGAACAGCCCCGCCCGCACCATCCACGCCGGCCGCGGCGAGTGCGTCTGCGGCAACACGAAGCGCAGCGGCCAGATGATGTGCGGCGCCATCCCCCACAAGCGCTCGCGCTCGATCAGCGCCTCGCGCACCAGCCGGAACTCGCCATATTCAAGGTAGCGCAGCCCGCCGTGGATCAGCTTGGTCGAGGCGGACGAGGTGTGGCTGGCGAGATCGTCCTGCTCGACCAGCAGCACCGACAGCCCCCGCCCCGCCGCGTCGCGTGCGATGCCGGTGCCGTTGATGCCGCCGCCGACGACCAGCATGTCGACGCTCTCGTCCGGCCCCCGCTCCATCGTCAAAATCCTTCGCTTTCGTGGCGCTGCGAGCAATACCGCATCCCGGAGCAAAACGAAGCACGAGGAGAGACGGGTGGCCAAGACGCACATTCTGGTCATCGATCAGGGCACGACCTCGACACGCGCGATCGTCTTCGACGGCGCCGCGCGCCGCGTCGCCATCGCCCAGACCGAATTCGCGCAACATTATCCCGCGCCTGGCTGGGTCGAGCACGATCCAGAGGACATCTGGCGAGACGTGCTCGCCACCGCGCGCGATGCGCTGGGCAGGAGCGGCCTCGCCGCCGCCGACCTCGCCGCGATCGGCATCACCAACCAGCGCGAGACGGCGGTGGTCTGGGATCGCGCCACCGGCGAGCCGATCCACCGCGCGATCGTCTGGCAGGACCGGCGCGGCGCGGCGCGCTGCCAGGCGTTGAAGGCGGATGGCGCCGAGGATCTGGTCCGCGCGCGCACCGGTTTGCTGATCGACCCCTATTTCTCCGCGACCAAGATCGCCTGGCTGCTCGACCATGTCGCCGGCGCGCGGACGCGGGCCGAGCGCGGCGAACTCGCCTTCGGGACGATCGACAGCTTCCTGCTCTGGCGGCTGACCGGCGGCGCGGTGCACGCGACCGACATCACCAACGCGTCGCGGACGATGCTGTACGACATCCACCGCCAATGCTGGGATGTCGAGCTATGCCGCCTGCTGCGCGTGCCCGAAGCGATGCTGCCGCAGGTCCACGACAATGCGCATCTCTACGGCACCACCGTGCCCGATCTGCTCGGCGCGGCGGTGCCGGTCGCGGGGATCGCCGGCGACCAGCAGGCGGCGCTGTTCGGACAGGCGTGTTTCGCACCCGGCATGGCCAAATCGACCTATGGCACCGGCTGTTTCATGCTGCTCAACACCGGCACCGAGGCGGTCGCCTCGCAGCATCACATGCTCACCACACCGGCCTATCGCCTCGATGGCCGCACCGTCTATGCGCTGGAAGGGTCGATCTTCGTCGCCGGCGCCGCGGTGAAGTGGCTGCGCGACGGCATCGGCGTCATCACCCACGCCAGCCAGACCGACGATCTCGCCACCCGCGTTCCCGACAATCACGGCGTCTATATGGTCCCCGCCTTTACCGGGCTCGGTGCGCCGCATTGGGACCCAGACGCGCGCGGCGCGATCTACGGCCTGACGCTCGGCGCCGGCGCCGCGCATCTTGCCCGCGCCGCGCTGGAGGCGGTGGCGTTCCAGACGATGGACCTCGCCGCGGCGATGGCGGCGGACGGCGGCGGCCGCCCGGCGATCCTGCGCGTCGACGGCGGCATGGCGGCGAACGACTGGCTATGCGGCTTCCTCGCCGACATGATCGACACGCCGGTCGAGCGCCCCGCCGACCTCGAGACGACCGCACGCGGCGCCGCCTTCCACGCCGGGCTGGCGACGGGGGTCTGGTCGGGCCTCGACCACCTCTCGCGTCTGTGGTCGCGCGATCGCTGCTTCGAACCGACGATGCGCGCCGAAGAACGCGCGCCGCTCGCCGCCGGCTGGCATGATGCCGTCCGGCGGACGCTGACGACGTATTAAGCAAAGGCGCAGTGGCCTATAATCCGGAGCACTGACGGCAAGTCAAGCGATGTCCCTAGCGGCGATATCGCTCTCAAATGTCTCGCCGCTAACGTTAATTCGATTTTCCTGCCGCCAGCATTTTTAGTGTCAACAAGGACACAACCGCGATCAAAAGACTTTATCATCAGTAAAAATCGAGGTTACTGCGCCAGAGAGCGATGCGGAGTCTCTACAAGGACTGGACAAATAACACGATCCAGGGGGACTTTTATGCGCTATCGTCTTTCGCTTCATGCACGATGCTTGATCGCCGCCTCCGCTGCCGCGCTCGCAGCATCACCGGCCAACGCCCAGACGCAGGGGGCCGCGCCCAGACCGGATACCGTCAAGGAGGGCGCCGACGGCGAGATCATCGTCACTACGACCGCGCAGAAGCGGTTCGAGAATCTTCAGAACGTGCCCATGCCCGTGCAGGTCGTACTGCCTTCGCAGCTCGATGCGCAGGGCGCGCATCACTTCCAGGATCTCGACAAGGTGATGCCGTCGCTCGTCATCCGGCCGGCGAACCATCCGGTGAATTACAACGTGGCGATGCGCGGCATCGGCACTTTCGCTTATGCGATCGGAGTGGAATCGAGCGTTGCGGCAACCGTGGATGGCGCGCCGGTCGCGTTTCTGGCGCGCGCGATCACCGACCTGCCCGACGTCGCGATGATCGAAGTGCTGCGCGGGCCGCAAAGCACGCTGTACGGCAAGTCCGCATCGGCGGGTCTCATCAAGATCATGACAACGCAGCCGACCGACCAGCTGCATATCCGTGCCAATGCCCGCATCACCGGCGATCATGAATTCGCCGAGCAGCTGAGCCTCACCGGGCCGCTGACCGATACGCTCGGCTTCGTCTTCTCGGGCGGCTACACGCATTGGGACGGCAACGCGCGCAACCTTGGCAACGGCAAGCGCGCCAATGGCCGCGAGACGCTCAATTCGCGCGCCAAGCTGCGCTGGAAGGCCAGCCCCGGCCTCACCTTCACCCTGTCGGGCAATTATCTGACCGGCAATTCCGCCGCCGCGCGGCCGTTCGTGGCGATGTCCCCCGACGCACGGTTGCGCAACGATCCCGCCCTGACCAGCGCGGTGGTGCTGCCGGGGGTCGCGATCGGTCCCGGCAATCAGGACGTCGCCTACAACGACCGTTCGGGCACGCAATATCACGGCGGCGGCGGACTGCTGCGCACCGAACTCAATCTGGGTACGCTGAACCTGCTCAGCCTGACGGGCTACGACCGGTTCAAGCTCGACGACTATTTCGACTATGACGATACCGCTGCGACGAAACGCATCGGCAATGCGCGCGAAATCGGCACCTTCCGGTCGCGGCTGTTCAGCCAGGAGGTACGGCTGCTGTCCCCCGACGATGCGGCGTTCCGCTATGCTTTGGGCGTCTATTATGCGAACACCGGCTTCGAGCGCCCGTTCGACCGCGGTCCCGGTTTCGCCTTGTCCAACCTGTACGCCACCGCGGGCTCGCGGCAGGTCGCCGGCTTCGGCCAGATCGACTGGGAGTTCGTGCCGCACCTCACCGCGACGGCCGGCGGCCGGGTCCAGAACGAGCGCGTCACTTATACCTATGCCAATCGCCTGCTGGCCCGACGCGATCCAACCGCGAAGAGCAATTTCGCCGGTCACGACAGCGACAATGTCTTCACCTACCGTCTCGGCCTCGATTATCAGGCGACCCGCGACCTGATGCTCTTCGGCAGCTATGCGACCGGCTACAAGGGGCAGGCCTATGACCTGTCGACGGGGTTCGACCAGCAGCGCGCCGACAGCGGCCCGATCCGGCCCGAACGCTCGCGCGACAAGGAAATCGGCGTGCGTAGCCAGTGGTTCGATCGTCACCTGACGTTCAACCTCACCTTCTTCAACACCCATTATCGCGATCTGCAGGCACAGACGATCGAGACCTTTCCCGATGGCACGTTCATCAACCGGCTGACCAACGTCGGCCGGCTGGTGACGCGTGGCATCGAGATTGAAAGCTCGGTACGGCCGACGGACGATTTCACGCTGACCGGCAATGCCACCTATCTCCGTGCGAACTACGTCTCCTTCCCCTCCGCGCCCTGCTATGCGTTGCAGACCGAGGCGCTGGGTTGCACCGGCAGTCCTCGTCGCCAGAACCTCAGCGGCGAACGCCTGCCGCAGGCGCCGACGTGGCGGATCAATGCGAGCGCGGAATATTCGCCCGCGCTCGACGACCAACGGCGCGGCGTGATGCAGGTCGCGTGGCAATATCAGGGCGCGCTTTATTATGCGCCGCGCGACCCGCAGGTGCTGCAGAACGCCTATCACATCGTCAACGTCAATCTCGGCGTGCGCGATCAGGCGCACCGTTGGGAAGCAGTCGCTTTCCTCGACAACGTGTTCGACCAGCGCCATTATAGCGCGATGGTCAACGTCGCGAGCAACTTCGACAATCGTGTCGCCACCGTCGCGATGCTGCCTCGCGACTATCGCCGCTACGGCGGCCTCCGCGTCGGGCTCAACTTCTAGCCCGAGCATAAGCCTCGGATATACGACGATAATCCAGCTTGTATCTGTCTGACCGCCTCGACTACCAAGGTTGCGAGCCGTGAGTCGCGGCGGCAGACACATCGCTCGTCGGAGCGGCACAACGAGCCGGGCGATCCCCGGTCGGGAGGAGGAGCATGATGGCGATCGGATGCCGCCTCCGGTGCGGCACGACCCGGGCGTTCGATCCGTCGCGGCACGCGGCAGGCGCATCATCCGGCGCGCCGCTTATCCTGCACATCGGAGCCTGACATGGACATCGGACGTCGTGACCTCCTGCTGTCGGCGGCGGCGCTGACCGTCGGCTCCAGCGCGATCGGGCGGGCGGCGCCGGACCGGCCGCTCGGTTATGCCATCGTCGGGCTCGGCAGCTACGGCCTGGGCGTGATCATCCCGCAATTCGCCAATTGCACGCACAGCCGCCTCGTCGCGGTGGTGAGCGGCGACGCCGCCAAGGCGCAGCGCGTCGCGGCGGAACACGGCCTGCCGGCGCGATCGGTCTATTCCTACGCCAATTTCGACACGATCCGCGACAATCCCGACGTCGACATCGTCTATGTCTGCCTGCCCAATTCGATGCATGCCGAATATACCATCCGCGCCGCCAAGGCCGGCAAGCACGTCATGTGCGAGAAGCCGATGGCGGTGTCGGTCGCCGAATGCGAGGCGATGATCGCCGCCTGCAAGAAGGCCAATCGCAAGCTGATGATCGGCTATCGCTGCCATTTCGAGCCATTCAACCTGGAGGCGATGCGGCTGGCGCGCACCGGCGCCGCCGGCAAGATCCGCTACGTCCGCACCGAGCACGGCTTCACGCAGGGCAGCCCGTCGGCATGGCGGCTCAAGCGCGCGCTGGCGGGCGGCGGCTCGCTGATGGACATGGGCGTCTACAGCCTGCAGGCGGCGCGCTACATGACCGGCGAGGAGCCGATCGCGGTGACCGCGCGCGAATCCACCGACCGGCGCGATCCGCGCTTCACCGAGGTGGAGGACATGATCGAATGGACGCTGGAATTCCCGTCCGGCGCGATCGCCGGCTGCCAGTCGATGTATAGCGCCAACCAGAACCATATCCTGCTGATGGGCGACAAGGGCCGCATCGAATTGGAGCCGGCGACGCGCTACGACGGCAATCACATGTGGCTCGGCCGCGACGGTCGCGAGCGCGAGGTGACGCCGCCTGCCGGCCCGGCCAAGACGCAATTCGCCGGGCAGCTCGACCACCTCGCGCAATGCGTGATGAGCGGACGCGAGCCGATCGTCTCCGGCGAGGAGGGGCTGCGCGACATGCGGATCGTCGAGGCGATCTATCGCTCGGCCCGCGAGGGCCGGACGATCCGGCTGGACGGCCGCGCATGACCGTCGTGCGTCTTTGCGGCACGCTGGCAATGCTGGTCGCAGCACCGCTGCCGGCGCAGACCACCGCCCCCGCCCGCTTCGCCGCCGCCGCTGACGTTCAGGCACAGATTACCGCGATGACCAAGGCAATGAAACCGGGCCAGGGCTTCGCCTGGCAGCCGCTGGTGCAGGCCGACGGCGATGTCGCCGCGCTGGAAATCTGGAAGAAGCCGGGACGCCCCGCGGTCCACCCGGCGCAGGCGGAATATGTCATGGTCGTCGACGGCGCCGGGACGATGATCTCGGGCGGCACGCTCGCCGATGCCACGCCGACCCGCGCCGATCTGACCGAAGGCAGCCGCATCGTCGGCGGCACGACGCGGACGCTGAAGCCGGGCGACGTGTTCCTCGTCCCGGCCGGCGTGCCGCATTGGTTCGGGATCACCGGCGACCGGCTGGTTCTGCTCGGCACCAAGCTTCCTGCCGCGCACTGACGGTCGGCACGCGCCGATCCTGCATCGCATTCGCACCCGATCCGCTGCAATTGCGGATCGGGATCGGCGATGGCCTACTATACTCAAATAGCCGTCCCTGACGCCGCACGCGCGAGCCGCGTGCGACAGAAATTTGCGTGCGCGATGATTTTGCCGCGGCAACAGTTGCGGCATTAACGGCTTTTAAATCCATTCCTGACCAAAAGGCCGTCGTTAGCCGTCTCGCCCGCTTTAGCATCGGCCTGCCGGCAAACGGCGTTGCGGTGCTATAAATCAGCGAGGCGATCAAGACATGACCACCATGACGTTGGTGCTCAATGAAGACGCATGTCTGAAGACGATCGGCGATATTGCCGCTCGTCTACAGGATGCTGCGTCCGAGCATGACAGCATTTGCCTCGATCTCACCGCGGCGGGCAATATCGACCTGAGTATCTTGCAACTTATTGAGGCGGCACGGCGACACGCCGCGAACGGGGGCGCCGCGGTGACGCTGTCGCAGCCTGCCGCGCCGGCGCTCGCCGCGCTGCTCGACCGCACCGGCTTCCTCGCCGCGGCGTCGCCTGCCGACATCACCTTCTGGTTCCACGGAGAATTGCCGCAATGACCGCTTCCATCCTGACCGTCGACGACAGCGCGAGCCTGCGCATGGCGATCCGCATCGCCCTGACGGGCGCGGGCTATGCCGTGACCGAGGCGGGCGACGGCATCGAGGGGCTCGCCAAGGCAGCGGAGACGCGGTTCGACCTGATCGTCACGGATCTGAACATGCCCAACATGGACGGGCTGACGATGATCCGCGAGCTGCGCAAGCAGCCCGAACAGGCCGGCGTGCCGATCCTCTTCCTGACCACCGAATCGGACGGCGACGTCAAGGCGCAGGCGAAGGCGGCGGGCGCCACAGGCTGGCTGGTCAAGCCGTTCGTGCCAGAACAGCTCGTCAAGACCGCCCGCAAGGTGCTCGGCAGATGACCGAGGACCCCGCCGCCGCCTTCCGCGTCGAAGCCGCCGAACTGCTCGACCAGGTCGAACAGGGGCTGCTCGATCTCGGCCGTCATCTCGGCGACATGGCCCTGGTCAATGCCGTGTTCCGCGGGCTGCACACGTTGAAAGGCTCGGGCGCGATGTTCGGCTTCGACGCGCTCGCCGCCTTCACCCATCATTGCGAAAGCGCGTTCGACAAGGTCCGCAAGGGCGAGGTGCCCGCGACCCAGGAACTCGTCGCGGTGATCCTGTCGGCGGGCGACCATATGCGCGCGCTGGTCGACGGCGATCCCGACGCCGGCGAGGGCGACGCAATCCTCGCGCGTCTCGCCGACGCGGTCGCCGCGGCGCAGAGCGATGGGCCCGCGGTCGCGGCGCCGGCGGTGGCGCAGCGCGGCTGGAGATTGTTCTTCCGCCTGCCCGTCGATGCGATGCGCAACGGCACCAACCCGCTGACCCTGCTCGACGAATTGCGTGAGCTGGGCGCGTGCACGATCGCGGTGCGCACCGATACGGTGCCGCCGCTGCCGGCGCTGGTGCCCACCGACTGCCATCTCGGCTGGGACGTGACGCTGACCGGCGACATCAGCCGCGAGGCGATCGAGGACGTCTTCATCTTCGTGATGGACGACATGACGCTCGACATAGAAGCGATCGAACCCGAACCGACGGTCGCGGAGGCGGTCGTCGCGGCAGCACCTGTCGAGGACGACGGCCAGAACGGGGCGAAGCTGCCCGTCAAGCCGGCGGCGGAGAGCGTCCGCGTTCCCGCCGAGCGGCTCGACCTGCTGATGGATCGCGTCGGCGAGCTCGTCATCGCACAGAGCCGGCTGTCGCAGCTCGCGCATCAGGACGGCGGCGTCGCGATGCGCTCGGTGTCGGAGGAGATCGAGCGGCTCTCGGGTGAATTGCGGGATACGATGATGGGGCTGCGCATGGTCCCCGTCGGTGCGCTGTTCGGCCGTTTCCGCCGTCTCGTCCACGATCTCGCGCGCGATACCGGCAAAGCGATCGAACTGGTCACCGACGGCGAGGCGACCGAGATCGACAAGACGGTCGTCGAACGCCTGTTCGATCCGCTCGTCCATATCGTCCGCAACAGCTGCGACCATGGCCTGGAGACGGCGGAGGTGCGGGCCGCCGCCGGCAAGCCCGCCGCCGGCACCGTCCGCCTGTCGGCGCATCAGGCCGGCGGCGAGGTGGTGATCACCATCCGCGACGACGGCCGCGGCATCGACCGCGCCCGCGTCCGCGCCAAGGCGGAGGCGAACGGCCTCGTCCAGCCCGGCCAGGTGCTGACCGACGGCGACCTGCTCGGGCTGATCTTCGCGCCCGGCTTCTCGACCGCGGCGCAGGTGACGAGCCTGTCCGGCCGCGGCGTCGGCATGGACGTCGTCAAGCGCACGATCGAGACGCTGCGCGGTACGATCGACGTCGCCTCGGTCGATGGCGAGGGTTCGACGATCACCCTGCGCATCCCGCTGACGCTGGCGATCATCGACGGGCTGCTCGTCCGCGTCGGCGAGGGGCGCTACGTATTGCCGCTCGCCGCGGTCGAGGAATGCCTCGAACTCAGTCCCGAGGAGGATGTGCGTTCGCGCGGGCGCAGCCTGATCAGCCTGCGCGACCGGCTGGTGCCGTTCGTGCGGCTGCGCGACCTGTTCGTCACCGGCACCGCACCCGATCCCTATCAGAAGATCGTCGTCGTCTCGATCGGCGCGGAGCGTGTCGGGCTGGTCGTCGACCAGATCATCGGCAACCATCAGACCGTCATCAAGTCGATGTCGGCGCTGCATCGCGACATCGGCTCCTTCTCGGGCGCCACCATCCTCGGCGACGGCAACGTCGCCCTCATCCTCGACATCGGCCATCTGGTCGATCTCGCCCAGCCCCGGGAGGAGCGGCTGCAGGCCGCGGGATAATCCATGACCGATTCCACTCCCCTGCCCTGGACCGCCGACGGCACGCTCGAAGTGCTGTCGTTCGGCGTCGGCGGCGAAACCTTCGCGATCGAGGCCGTGCTGGTCCAGGAAATCCTCGACCTGATGCCGGAGACCGCGGTGCCGGGCGCCGATCCGCTGGTCGGTCACGTCATCAACTTCCGCGGCCGCGTCATCCCCCTCGCCGACCTGCGCCGCGCGTTCGACATGGCGCCGGCGGACACCAATCGCGACAACCGCATCGTCGTGATCGAACGGCCGATCGGCGAGACGCTCGAACTGATCGGCCTGCGCGCCGACCGGGTCAACGAGGTGACGACGCTGTCGGCGGCGGATTGCGAGGCGGCACCGGCGATCGGCATGCGCTGGCGCCGCGACCACATCCGCGGACTGATCCAGCACAAGGGCGAGATCGTCGTCCTGCCCGACCTCGACGCCATCTTCGCGACCCTCGTCCACTGATCAGCCGCCGGCACCCGCAAGACAATAATAGGGGAGAACCTGTCATGACCGCATTCACCAATCTCTCGATACCGAAGAAACTGATCGTCTGTTTTACGATCCTGCTGCTGTTCGCGATCGGCGCCAACACGGTCATCTACAACAAGTCCAACGACTTGAAGGCGGCGACCGAGATGAACCAGCACACCTTCGCGGTGATCGGCGCGGCCAATCGGATCAAGGAGAATGCGGTCAATCAGGAGACCGGCTATCGCGGCTTTCTGCTGTCGGGCGACGCCAAGTTCCTCGAACCCTATCGCAAGGGCGCGACCGACCTCGCCGCCGCGCTGGACGAGGCGCGCAAGCTGACCGCGGACAATCCGCGCCAGCAGGAGCGGTTGCAGAAGATCAAGTCGCTGGTCGACGACTGGCACGACCGCGTCGCCGAACGCGCCATCCACCTGATGGGCAACCCGCAGACCGTCGGCGAGGCCCGCCAGATCGAGATCAGCGGCGCCGGCAAGCAGGTGTTCGACAGCCTGCGTGCCGAGATCGCC
Source organism: Sphingomonas sp. M6A6_1c (assembly GCF_053345135.1). Classification (NCBI taxonomy): domain Bacteria; kingdom Pseudomonadati; phylum Pseudomonadota; class Alphaproteobacteria; order Sphingomonadales; family Sphingomonadaceae; genus Sphingomonas; species Sphingomonas sp. M6A6_1c. The sequence continues at coordinate 401,611 of NZ_JBKEZO010000006.1, forward strand.
GCGGTGACCGACGAGGAGAACCGTCTGATGACCGAGCGCCAGGCCGCCCAGACGGCGGCGTTCGCCACCATCGAACGCGCGATCTTCATCGGCACCGCACTGACGCTGGTGCTGCTCGTGGCGATCGGCTTCGGCATGACGGCGACGATCGCCCGCCCCGTCGGCCGCGTCGCCGAACTGCTCGGCACGCTCGCGACCCCGCTCGCCACCGATCGCCGCGACGAGGTCGGGCGGATGATGGGCAGCGCGCAGGCGGTCGAGGCAGCGTTCCGCGACGTCTCCAACGTCGTCGCCGCAGTGTCGATCGGCGACCTGTCGAAGCGGCTGGAACGCGATTACGGCGGCCTGAGCAGCGAGGTCGGCCAGTTGCTGACGACGATGACCGTCAACCTCACCGCGATGGCGACGCTTGCCGACCGGATCGCCAATGGCGACCTGACCGTCGATCATTCGCCGCTGTCGGACAAGGACGTGCTCGGCCGCGCGCTGGCGACGATGATCGATCGGCTCGGCGTCGTCGTCGGCGACGCGATCGCCGCGGCGGAAAGCGTCGGCGCCGGCAGCCAGCAATTGTCGGCATCGTCGGAGCAGATGAGCCAGGGTGCGACCGAACAGGCCGCGGCGGCCGAGGAAGCCTCGGCATCGATGGAACAGATGGCCGCCAACATCAAACAGAACGCGGACAATGCCGCGCAGACCGAGAAGATCGCGCGTCAGTCGTCGAGCGAGGCGGAGCGCAGCGGTGCCGCCGTCCAGCGTGCGGTGGGCGCGATGCGGACGATCGCCGAGAAGATCGGCTTCGTGCAGGAAATCGCCCGCCAGACCGATTTGCTCGCGCTTAACGCAGCGGTGGAGGCGGCACGCGCCGGCGATCATGGCAAGGGCTTCGCGGTGGTGGCGGCCGAAGTGCGCAAGCTCGCCGAGCGCAGCCAGGCCGCCGCAACCGAGATCAGCGCGATGTCCTCCGATACGGTCGGTGCCGCCACCGAGGCGGGCGACATGCTGATCCGGCTGGTGCCCGATATCCGCCGCACCGCGGAACTCGTCTCCGAGATCAGCGCCGCCTGCCGCGAACAGGATATCGGCGCGTCGCAGATCAATCAGGCGATCCAGCAGCTCGATCAGGTGACGCAGCAGAACGCCTCTGCCTCCGATCAAATTTCCTCGACCTCGGATGCGCTCGCCGATCAGGCGGAGGAATTGCAGCAGAGCATCGCCTTCTTCCGCCTTGCCGACGCCGACCGCGCCGTGCCGGCCCAACCCGCCGCACGCAAGGCGATCGCCACCGCTCCGACGCGCCGCCGCGCGCCGATCAAGGGCACCAAGACCGCCAGCCTGACCAAGGTGAAGCCGGGGACGATCACCGACCAGCAGTCGCGCGTCCGTGGCTACGCCCTCGACCTCAGCGTCGGCGGCCCGGATGCCGAGGACGCCGACTTCGGCCGCGCCGCCTGATCGACGGATCCGGATGGCGGCATGATCGCCATCCGGACCGCGAACGGGCGTCGGGCGACAAACCCCTTCAACGCGCGATCCAGCGCTTCCGATTTTTTTAGGATTTCACCATGCGGGCAACGATCAAGATGAAGCTGGGGATCGCATTCGCGGTCCTGACGGCGATGTTGCTGATGGTCATCGGCCTCGGCATCGCCAAGTCGAACACCCTCAACGACGCGATCACCGACGTCATCGCCGGTCCGGCCAAGCAGCTCCAGTCGGCGCAGCAGGTCGAGGCGCATCTCGGCTACATGCTGTCGAACCAGAAGGCGCTCGCGCTCAATTCCGATCAGCAGATCATGGCCGGCTACAATATCGACACCGCCCGCCGCGTGCGCCAGTTCGAGACGCTGCTCGCCGATGGCGAGACCCGGGCCGCCGCGGAGGACAAGCCGTTGTGGCGCCAGGCGCGGCAGGATTGGGAGGCGCTGAAGCCCGTCTACGAACGGATCAGCGCGCTCGGCTCCGCCAACGAGAACGCCAAGGCCGGCGAGCTCACCGAAACCGAACAGAAGAAGATGGTCGAGGCGATCGTCCGCGACGTCAGCGGCATCGTCGATCGGCAGAGCGCGCACATGCACGAGGCGGACGAAGAGACGAACGTGCTCTATGCCAATGCGCGCAACCTGCTGATCGGCGTCGGCTGCGCCGCGACGCTGCTGGCGGCGGCCTGCGCGATCTGGATTTCGATGCTGGTGTCGCGCGGCCTGAAGCGGATCGGCGCTGCGATCGACGCGGTGGCGATCGGCGATCTCGACCATGATGTCGCCGCGACGAACAACGACGAGATCAAGGATCTGATCGACACCGTCAATCGCATGACGGTGAACCTGCGCCAGAGCGCGCAGCTCGCCCAGTCGGTGTCGACCGGCGATCTCACCATCGATCACAAGCCGTTGTCCGACAAGGATATGCTCGGCCATGCCTTGGTCACGATGATCGAGAAGCTGCGCACCGTCGTCGGCGATGCGACGCAGGCCTCCGCCAGCGTCGCCGCGGGCAGCCAGCAATTGTCATCCGCCTCCGAACAGGTCAGCCAGGGCGCGACCGAACAGGCCGCCGCCGCCGAAGAAGCCTCTGCGTCGATGGAACAGATGGCCGCCAACATCAAACAGAACGCCGACAATGCCGCGCAGACCGAGAAAATCGCGCGTCATTCGTCGAGCGAGGCGGAGCGTAGCGGCGCCGCCGTCCAGCGTGCGGTGGGTGCGATGCGGACGATCGCCGAGAAGATCGGCTTCGTGCAGGAAATCGCCCGCCAGACCGATCTGCTCGCGCTCAACGCGGCCGTCGAGGCGGCGCGCGCCGGCGATCATGGCAAGGGCTTTGCGGTCGTCGCCGCCGAAGTGCGCAAGCTCGCCGAGCGCAGCCAGGCCGCCGCGACCGAGATCAGCGCGATGTCCGCGGACACGGTCGGTGCCGCCACCGAGGCGGGCGACATGCTGATCCGCCTCGTCCCCGATATCCGCCGCACCGCGGAGCTGGTCTCCGAGATCAGCGCCGCCTGCCGCGAACAGGATATCGGTGCCTCGCAGATCAACCAGGCGATCCAGCAGCTCGATCAGGTGACGCAGCAGAACGCCTCTGCCTCCGAGCAGATTTCCTCGACCTCGGAAGCGCTGTCCGATCAGGCGGAGGAACTGGAGCACAGCATCGCCTTCTTCCGGCTCGCCGACGATCGGCGGAATAGCGCGCCGCAGGCACGCCGCGTCGCGAAGGCCGCTCCGGTGCGCCGCGCCGAGATCAAGGGAACCAAGATGGCCCGATTGTCCAAGCCCAAGGCGGGATCGATCGCCGATCAGCAGACCCGCGTGCGCGGCTTCGCGCTCGACCTGACCAATGGCGGCCCGGATGCGGAAGACGCCGATTTCGGACGCGCGGCATGAACGGCGGCGACGGCACGCTGCAGACGATCGTCTTCGGCATCGGCGACGAACTGTTCGCGTTGCCGATCGGCGTCGTCCGCGAGATCCTCGATCACGGCCCGGCGTTCCGCGTTCCCAATGCGCCCGACTGGCTGATCGGCCTGTGCGACGTGCGCGGCCTGTCGGTGCCGATGGTCGATTTCCGCATCTGCCTGGGGCTGCCCACCGCCGCGGTGACACCGGCGACGCGCGTGCTGGTGGTCGAAGCGGACACCGGCGGCGAGCGTGCGCTCGTCATCGGGCTGGTGGTCGACCGGGTGCTCGACGTCAGCACCTGGTCGCGCGAGGCGATCGAGCCGCTGCCCGACACCGGCACCGCCTGGCATTCGCGCCACGTCGTCAGCGTGCTGCGTCGGGAAGGCGGCTTCGTCGGCCTGCTCGAACTCGACGGCGTGCTGGCCGGCATGGCGGAGATTCTGGCCCAGTCGAGCACGGCAGCGCCGGTCGCGGCGGTGTCGTGAGCGACTTCAGCTATGACCGCATCACCGAGGATCTGCTGTCGGCGCGCGATTTCGCCCGCATCTCCGCCTATGTGACCGATGTCTCGGGCATCAAGATGCCCTCCAACAAATCGTCGATGCTCAGCGGGCGGCTGCGCCGCCGGGTGCGGGCGACCGGCCACGACACGCTCGCCGACTATTGCGGCTGGCTGTTCGAGGATGGCGGCCTCGCGGTGGAAGCGGAGCATCTGATCAACGCGATCACCACCAACAAGACCGATTTCTTCCGCGAGCCGGGCCATTTCGACTTTCTGAACGCCACGCTGCTGCCCGCGCTCGTCGCGGAGGGCCGCAACCGCATCCGCGTGTGGAGCGCCGGCTGCTCGACCGGCGCGGAGCCCTATACGCTGGCGATGCTGCTCGACGCCTTCGCGCAGGATCGCGGCGGGCCGGATTTCGGCATCCTCGCCACCGATCTCGATACCGACGTGCTGGCGGTCGCCCGGCGCGGCGTCTTCCCGCGCGTCGCGGTCGAACCGGTGCCGCCATTGCTCCAGCAGCGCTACGTGCTGCGCCCCACGGCGCCGGGCCGCGACGAGGTGCGCATCGTGCCGGCGCTGCGCGCGGCGATCGGCTTCGCGCCGCTCAACCTGATGGACGATCATTATCCCGTCGGCGCGCCGATGGACATGATCTTCTGCCGCAACGTGCTGATCTACTTCGATCGCGAGACGCAGGAGAAGGTCGTGCGGCGGCTGCTCGCCAATCTGCGCTCGGGCGGCCATCTATTCCTCGGCCATTCGGAATCGATCGCCGATCTCGACCTTCCGCTCACGCTGGTGGGCAACACCATCTTCAGGCGCCACTGACATGCCGGCCAAGCCAGTCCGCGTCCTGATCATCGACGACAGCGCCAGCGTGCGCCAGGCGATGACCCGCATCCTCTCCGCCGACCCGGAGATCGAGGTGATCGCCGCCGCCGCCGATCCGTTCGCCGCGGCGCGCTACATCCAGGCCGAGGTGCCCGACGTCATCACCCTCGACGTCGAGATGCCGCGGATGGACGGCATCACCTTCCTGCGCCGGATGATGGCGCAATGCCCGACGCCGGTCGTGATGTGCTCGTCGCTGGTCGAGGAAGGGTCGGAGACGTTGCTCCAGGCGCTCGAGGCGGGCGCGGTCGACGTCATCCTCAAGCCGCGCGTCGGCATCGCCGATCATCTGGTCGAGACGCATCTGCATATCTGCGAGACGGTGAAGGGCGCCGCCAAGGCGCGGCTCGGCCGCCGCCAGCCCGCCGGTACGGCGCCGCAGCAGCGACTGACCGCCGACGCGGTGCTGCCGCCGCCGAGCGGCCGCGCGATGAGCCGCACGACCGAGATGGTGGTGTGCATCGGCGCCTCGACCGGCGGAACCGAGGCGCTGCGCGAGGTGCTGACCGCGCTACCCGCCAATTCGCCGGCGATCGTCGTCGTCCAGCATATGCCGGAAAGCTTCACCCGCGCCTTCGCCCGGCGGCTCGACGGCATGTGCGAGGTCGACGTCAAGGAGGCCGAGGACGGCGACACGGTGATGCGCGGCCGGGTGCTGATCGCGCCGGGCGGCCTGCGCCACATGATGCTCGAACGCCAGGGCGCGCGCTATGTCGCCGCGGTGCGCGAGGGGCCTCTGGTGTCGCGGCATCGCCCGTCGGTCGACGTGCTGTTCCGCTCCGCCGCGCGCAACGCCGGTTCGAACGCGGTCGGCATCATCATGACCGGCATGGGCGACGACGGCGCGCGCGGCCTGCTCGAAATGAAGGAAGCGGGCGCCCGTACGCTCGCGCAGGACGAGGCGACCTCGATCGTCTTCGGCATGCCCAAGGAAGCGATCGCCCGCGGCGCGGCGGATCGCGTCGTGCCGCTCGGTGCGATCGCCCGTGAACTGCTGCTCGCCGCCGCACGATAACAAGGACAAGACGATGTTCCAGGATAGCAACGCGTTGGTCGTGGTCGAAACCGCGGAATGCCCGATCCGGCGGGGGCTGGCGCAGCTCGCCGCCAATCTCGATACGCGCTTCCTGCGCGCGGGCACGACGCTGGCGGAGGCGATCGGGATGATCGACCGGATCGTCGGCGGCCTCGACACGATCGTCGATGCGCTCGACGCGAGCAACGCCGGCGCCGCCGCCGCCGATCTCACCCAGGTCGCCGAACGCATCACCGCTCTGCCCGCGGCGCTCGCCGGCCGCACCGGGCGGATCAAGACGATCGCCGGCATCGCCGCGCTGCTGCGCCAGCATGTGCTCGACATGCACCGGTCGCTGCGCGTGCTCGGCATCTATGGCATGAACATCAAGATCGCCGCCTCGGGCGAGCCGCAATTCGTCGGCTTCGTCAACGGCATGAACGGCAAGCTCGCCGCCGGCGAGACGCTGCTGACCGAGGTGATCAGCAAGCTCAAGGAACTGGAGACGGGGCTCGCCAGCGTCCAGCAGGTCGATCGCCTGCTCACCGCCGAATGCGTCAAGGCGGTCCCGGCGGTGCCGCAGCGGCTCGCCGCGGATGCGGCCGCGCTCGGCGTCCACCTTCAGGGTGCCGCGCAGCTCGCCCGCCGCGTCGCCGCGATCGCGCGCAGCATCCAGACCAAGGTGGCGGTGCTGCTCGGCGCGTTGCAGGTCGGCGACAGCACCCGCCAGCGGCTGGAGCATGTCGTCGCCGCGCTGCAACTGGTCGAATCGCACGGCTGCGGCCCGGGGGCGGCGGCGCACGTCGATCGCCTGCTCTCCGCGCAGCTCGACGCCGTCGTCCACGATTTCGGCCGCGAGACCGGCGCGCTGGTCGCCTCGCTCGATGCGCTGATCCCCGATGGTCACGCCTTGCTCGACCTGATCGCCGAACAGGCCGGCGAGGACAATCGCGGCTTCCTCACCCGGCTGGAGGAGAGCGTCACCGGCATGGACCGGATCATCGTCCAGCTCCAATCCGCGCATCAGCAGGCGGAGGGGATGACCGGGCTGATCGATGCCACCGTCACCGAGCTGACGCAGCGCGTCGGCCGACTGAGCGCGATCCGCACCGACGTGCAGGACATCGCCACCAACACGCGGCTGCTCTGCCGTCGCCACGGTGCGGTCGGCCGCGCCGTCGCGGTCGTCGCGCAGGAAGTGGACGCCTATGCGCGCGATCTCGGCGCGACGACGATCGACGTCGGGCGGACGATCGGGCGGCTCGGCGATGCCGAGGTGTCGCTGGCGCTGGGCGACGACGAGCCGGATGTCGCGACGATGCTCGCCCGCGCGCTGCTCGTGATCCGCGAGGCGTGCCGCCGTACCGAACAGGTCGTGCTGCAGGGCGGCGACGACGCGCAACGGCTGGTCGAGCTGGTCGAGGCGACCGCGGTCGATCTCGCGCAGGAGCTGTCGCTGACCGGCACGATGGAAGAGGCATCGGCGATCCTGGCGGAACGCGCCAGCGACCTGCCCGAGCTGACCCCGGAAGACGAGGGCGCGTTGCACGCCGTCCTGCCCACAATCGCCAAGCTCTACACGATGGCGGCGGAGCGCGACGTCCACGCCCGCTTCCTGCTGCCCGGCATGGCGACGACGGCGCATGCGGCGAACGACGATGACGACGACGACGGACTGTTCTGAGTCGCGTCGGCGCCACCGTCACCGGCCTGACCCAATCCGCGGCTAGCCCGCCGCGGATGACGCTCCTCCGCCTGCTGCCCGCCGCCCTGCTCCTCTTCGCTGCGCCCGCGCCGCTCGCTGCGCGGCCGGCGCTTGCCGTCGAGCGCGTCGTCGTGCTGATGCGGCACGGCGTGCGCGCGCCGATCGACGGCGAGGCGCCAGCGGGCACGCGTACCGCCGCGCCCTGGCCACGCTGGCCGGTGCCGGCGGAGCATCTCACCCCGCATGGCGCGCAGGCGATGACGCTCCTCGGCGCGGAAGATCGCCGCGTGTTGGTCGCCGCCGGGCTGGTGCCGCGCACAGGCTGCCCCGCCCCGCGCACCCTGCGGATTCACGCCAACACCGCCGAGCGCACCATCGCCAGCGGCATCGCCTTCGCCGCCGGCGTCGCGCCGGGCTGCACGATCCCGGTCGATCACCTCGCGCCCGATCGCGCCGATCCGCTGTTCGAGCCGCTGCGCGCCGGCGCCACCCGGTTCGATCCGGCGACCGCGATCGCCGACATCCAGCATTATACCGGCGGCATCGACGCGCTCGCCCGCCGCCATGCCGCGGCGATAGCAGAGCTCGACACGTTGCTCGGCTGCGGCGCGCCGCAGGGGTGCAGCCCGATCACCCCCTCCCGCATCCTCCCGTCCGCCGACGGCCGCGGCATCGACCTCAGCGGGCCGATCCGCACCACCTCGGGCACTGCGCAGGTCCTCCTGCTGCAATATGCCGAGGGGCTCGATGTCCCCGGCTGGCCGCGGATCGACGCGGCAGCGCTCCGCCGGGTCGGCACGCTGCACGCCGCGCTGTTCGACGTCTTCACCCGCCCGCCCTATATGGCGGCGCATCAGACCGCCGTCCTGGGCCGCCACATGCTCGCCGCGCTAACCGAAGCGGGCGCCGCACCGGTCGACATATTGGTCGGCCACGACACCAACGTCACCGCGCTGGCCGCCGTCCTGCACGTCCCCCTGCGTGCACCCGGCTATGCCGAGGGCGACGTCGCCCCCGGCGGCGCGATCTGGCTCGAACGATTGTACGATCCCGCCCGCAAGCGGCGTTACGTCCGCGCCTCCTATCGGACGCAGTCGCCCGACGATCTGCGCCGCCTGTCGCCCAGGGTGACGGTCACGCCGCTGCCGATCCCCGGCTGCGGCGTGAGCGGTCTATGCGAGCTGGCGACGTTCGACCGGATGGTCCGCCGCCGCCTCGCCCCGGCTCAATAAGCGGCGGTGAAGCGGCCGAGGCTGTGCTGCGGCTGTTCGAGTTCGTCGACCATCGCGATCGCGAAATCCGCGAAACTGATCCGGCTCTCGCCATTCGCATCGACGACGAGCTGGTCGCCGCCGGTGCGATACCGGCCGGTCCGCGGTCCTTCGAAGATCAGCGCCGCCGGCGAGAGGAACGTCCAGTCGACCTCTTGCTCGTCCCGCAACGCGTCGAGGAAAGCGATCCCGCCGGCCGCGAACGGCTTCCATTCCTCCGGAAAATCCGGCGTGTCGAACAGCCGCTGGCCCGGTGCGACCTCCAGGCTGGCGGCACCGCCGGTCACCAGCAGCCGCGGCACGCCCGCGCGCTTGACCGCCGCCAGCAAAGTGTCCGCCGTGACGTCGAAATGCAGCGCGCTGATCACCGCATCGCTGCCGCGGATCAGTTCGGCGAGCGCCGCCGGGTCGGACGCGTCGCCCGCCACCGCCTCGATCCCGTCCGCCTGCGGGATCGCCGCGGGGTTGCGGGCGATGCCGCGCACCTTGTGGCCGCGCGCGGCGAGTTCCTTGGCGATTTCCGACCCGGCGTGGCCGCTCGCACCCAATACCGATATTTGCATGTCGCAACTCCCTTTGGTTTCCATTGGTGACCAACATCGGTAAAGGTGACCTATGATGCAAGACGGCACCTTCGACTCCCTTGGTCACCCACACGAAACCACCATCGGACGCGGCGACGCTTATGCGCGCGACTGCCCGACCCGCCAGTTGCTCGACCGGATCGGCGACAAATGGAGCGTGCTGATCCTGCTGCTGCTCGGCGATCAGGAGCGGCGCTTCGGCCAGCTCAAGCAGCGGATCGGCGGCATCTCGCAGAAGATGCTCAGCCAAACGTTGCGTGCGCTCGAACGCGACGGGCTGGTGACGCGCCACGCCGTCGCGACGGTGCCGGTCACCGTCAGCTATCGCGTCACGCCGCTCGGCCGCGACCTGCTCGCCGCGCTGCGGCTGATGATCGACTGGGCGGAGACGCGCATGCCAGAGGTGGCGGCGGCGCAGGGCCGTTACGATACGCGCACCGCGGCGAGCCACTGATCGGCCGCGCGCGCTCCCGCTGCATCGCCTTCCCGCTCTAAGCGTTGACCGGCGATGGCCGTCTTCTTCACCGCCGATACGCATTTCGGCGACCACCGCACGATCAACATCCAGCGCCGGCCGTTCGCGGAGACCGCGACGATGGACGCGACGCTGATCGCGCGCTGGAACGCCCGCGTCGCGCCGGGCGACATCGTCTGGCACCTCGGCGACGTCGCGCGCCGTGCCAACGATGTCGCCGGGCTGCTCGACCGGCTGCACGGCACCAAGCATCTGCTGTCCGGCAACAACGATCCCGACGGCACCCGCACCGCCGCCGGCTGGGCGAGCGTCGGCGATTATGCGGAGGTGTCGCTGGACGGTCATACACTCGTCCTCTGCCATTATCCCTTCCGCAGCTGGAACGGCCAGCATCGCCGCGCGATCAACCTGCACGGCCATAGCCACGGCCGGCTGAAGCCGATGCCCCGCCAGTTCGACGTCGGCGTCGACGCCCGCGATTTCGCGCCAGTCACGCTTGCCGAATTGCTGGCCCCGATGCCGCCGGCCGCTCGTTGAGCAGCAGCAACGCCAAGGATATGACCATGATCGACCAACCGGACGACGCCACCGACCGCCCCGATGCCGACGACACTGCCGACAAGACGACCCGCGCCGTCGAGGAATCGGGCAGCAGCGGCACCGACGATAAGCACGTCGGCAAGGCGCAGGAGGATCTCGACGCGGACGACCTGAAAGGCTTCGTCAAGGACCCCCTCGAACAATGACGGATCGCGACACCTTCGGACGCGATGCCGGCCCGCGCGACGGCGCCGCCGGCAACCGCCCGTTGATCCGGCGGGTGATCATCGTGATGATCGCCTTCCTCGCCGTATCGATGGCCGGGATGCTGGCGCTCGGCATCGCGCTCTATCGCAGTTGACCGCCGTCGCCGGTCAATCCGCGTCAGGCATCATCCGCGCGGACAGGTCCATCAGGTTGCGCGCCGCATCGCGATCGGCGGCATCCTCGAACACCGCGTCGAGCGCCGGCGCCGCATCCAGCATGTAGAGCAACGTCCACAATGCGAATCGCCGCGCCCGGTCGCGCTCCAGGCCAAGGTCGACGCGCATATGCTCGATCCCCGCGGCGATCGCCTCCGGCGGCACCGTCGCCAATTGGTCGGTGCCGAAATAGCGGCGCATCTGGTCGTCGAGGTCCATCGCCGAGCCTCCTAGCGGCAGATCATCCGGCGGCAAGCCCGCGGGGCCGCCGGCTCATCCTTCCTCCGCCGGATTGTCGCGCCAGATCCGTTCGGCGAGCAGCGTGGCGAAGCCCAGCCAGGCGACGAACGGCACGCCGACCGCCGCCGCCGGCCGGTCCACGCGCGCGGCGGTCGCGACATAAGCGGCGCTTGATGCCACCATCGCGCCCGACGCCACCGCGCTCGCGCCGAGCTTCTTCTCGCGGAAGAACAATTGCGTCCAGCCGCCGACCATCGCGGTATTGAGCAGCCAAAGCCCGACCGCGGCATTGCGCGCCGGCCCCGTCGGCCGTCGCAGCAGGCGATAGCCGCCGACCGCGAGGCCCGTCTCGAGCACCGGCCATACCGCGCCGAATGCCGCATCGGGCGGGGTGAAGCCGGGCTTGTCGAGCCGGCGGTACCAGCGGCGGATGCCGGGATGCGACGGATCGGGCGCGTTGCGCCGGCCGAGCACCGCGCTCGCCCCGAGCACGACGCCCACCGCGCCGAGCGCGAGCAGCGGCGACAGCCCGCTCGCCCCCGGCGCCGCGGCGACGGTTGGCGTCCGCGGTGGCGCGGCGATCGTCGCGTCGGTCGGGATCGCGTCGGCGTAGCGCGACAAATCGGGTTCCTTCGGGCTGCCGCCGAACACCTTGCCCACCATATTATGGACGATCGGTCGGCTCGCCACTGCCAGCACGCCATGCAGCAGCCGGATGGCGAGCCGGCTCTGCGGGTTCATCAGGCGCGGCGCGATCTTGGGGACGCCCTGCGCATCCTCCACCATCGGGCGCATCGCCTCGTCATAAGCCGCAAACGCCGCGGTCACGTCGTCGTGCCGCGCCAGCTCCGCCGCCAGCACATAGGCGCCGGTGATCGCCAGCGTCGTGCCGATCCCGGCGATCGGCGTCGCGCACCAGGCGGCATCGCCGGTCAGCACCACCCTGCCCTTCGACCAGCGCTTCATCCGCACCTGTCGCAGCACGTCGAAATAGAAATCGTCGGTGGTGTCCATGCCGTCCAGCACGCGCGCGGCCTGCCAGCCGGCATCGGCGAACCGCTCGTGCAGCCACGCCTTCTGGCGATCCATGCTCCAATCCTGCTCGCCGCCCGGCCGCTGCTGCACCGACAGCATCGCGCGGGTCGTGCCGTAGCGGTCGGGGCGCAGCGACACGCTGCGGCCGCCGGTCGCATTGTACCATCGCCACAATTGCCCGTCGTCCGGGGTCCGCGGGATCGTGAAATAGGCGATCGTCAGGTCCATCCAGCGCGGCGCATTCTCGTTGGCGAAGACGCGCGATCGGGTCGCCGATCCCACCCCCTCGGCGACGATGACCGCGTCGTATCGCGCTGTGCGTCCGCTGGCGAAGGTGACAATCGCCGCCTCGTCATCCTCGTCGATCGCCGCCACGCTGTCGCCGAAGCGATAGGTGGCGCGCGCCGCGGCGGGTTCGTAGAGCAAGCGGGCGAGATCGCCGCGCAGGATCTCCATCTCGGCGGTGGGTCCGTCGGCACCCAGGTCAGCGGTGATGAACTGCGCGGCGACGCTGCCGTCGCCGTTCACCCAGGCGGTACCCTCCTCGCCGGTGCCCCGGTCCAGCGCCGCCTGCTCCAGTCCCATGCGCCGCAGCACCTCGCGGCCGACGCCGCGCACGTCGATATTCTGGCCGCCGTCGCGAAACGCAGGCGTCCGTTCGACGACCTCGACATCGAAGCCGGCGCGGCCCAGGCACCACGCCGCGGTATTGCCGGCGATGCTGGCACCGGTGATCAGGATACGGCGGGACATGGCATATTCTCCTCTGCCCGGCACAACGGTCGAGGTGACGGAAGGTCGCGTCTCCTCAACCGGTACGCCGCGCCAGCCGGTTCACCACCGGCGTGATGATCACCGCGAGGATCGCGATCGCCGCCGCGACATAACCGACCCATCCCAGACCGAGATGCTGGATCACCGATCCCCCGATGATCGCACCCAGCCCGATACCGGCATTGGCCATCGACACGTTGAGCGTCCCCGCCAGCGCCTGCGCATGGCTGGCGGATTGCATCACCCGGACCTGGCAGATCGGGTAGAGCGCGGTGTTGGCGATACCCCAGACGGCCAGCGCGATCGCGAGCCAGAGCGGCGAGCCGGCGAGCAGCGTCGTCGCGGCCATGCCGACCGCGAGCACCAAAGCGGTGATCGCGGTCACCATCAGCGGCCCGCGCCCGACGAACTGGCCACCCAGCCAGTTCCCGGCAAGCCCGACGATGCCGAAGCCCATCAGCCACCAGCCGACCTGCCCTGCCGGAATATGCGCGATCTGCTCGAGCGTGTCGGCAAGATAGGTGTAGGCGGTGAACATCGCGGTGAACACGACGACCGACAGGATGACGTTGCCCAGGAAATACGGGTCCTTGAGGATCCGCGCCTGTTCCGCGAGCTTCACGCGGGCAGGACGGGCCAGCGTCGGCATCACGACGAGCAGCAGCACCGCCATCAGCAACGACAACCCCGACAGGGTCCAGAACGTCCCGCGCCAGCCGAATGCGGTCGACGCCAGCGTGCCCAGTGGAATGCCCAGCACCATCGCGCCGGAAATGCCGAGATAGACGTTGGCGACCGCCTTGCCGGCCTTCTCCGGTCCGGCGAGTTCCCCGGCGGTTTCGCTCGCCGTCCCCCAGAACACCGGCAGCGCCAGCGCCGGCAGGAACCGCGCGATGCCCAGCACCCAGATATTCGGCGCCGCCGCGGCGAGCGCATTGGCCCCGGCGAAGATCACCAGGATCACGACGAATAGCCGCTTGCGTTCGACATGCGACAGCATCGCCGTCAGTACCGGCCCGGCGAGCATGACGGTGAATGCGAACAACGTCACGAGCTGCCCCGCGACCGCGATCGACAGGCCAAGATCCCGCGCGAGCTTCGGCAACAATCCGACGATGATGAATTCGGTCGTGACGATCACGAAGGCGGAGATCGCCAGCAGCAGAACGGCCAGGCCATGGCCCGCGGCGGTCGCGGCCGGCGGCGTCGCGGTAATCGAATGGGCGGGGGACGACATCGGCAAACTCCTGTATCCCGCCGGCTCTAGACGCGACACGAAGCACCGTCCTGCGGCATGAATTCGCACTTGGCGGGATAATAATTCCAGAATGGAAGACGCCGATGATCCCCTCCGAACGCCTGAAGGGCATCGAGGCCTTCGTCTGCACGGTCGATGCGGGCAGCTTCACCGCCGCCGGCATCCGGCTGAACCTCACCAACTCGGCGGTCAGCAAGAGCGTGGCACGGCTCGAGGCGCGGCTTGGCAGCCGGCTCTTCGAACGGACGACGCGCCGCCTGACGCTGACCGATGCCGGTGCGGCCTTCTACGACACCTGCGTTCGCGTCCTGGGCGATCTCGCAGACGCCGAAGCGGTACTGGCCGCGCATCGGTCGGAGATCGTCGGACGGCTGAAGGTCGACGTGCCGATCGCCTTCGGGCGGATGCAGGCGATGCCGGTGCTGCTCGCCTTCGCCGAACGCCATCCGAACCTACGGCCGATCATCACCTTCACCGATCGCAAGGTCGATCTCGTCGAGGAGGGTGTCGACGTCGCGATCCGGATCGGCGCGGCAGAGCCGTGGGCGGACCATCTCGGCCACCGCAATCTCGGCAGCGAACGCGTCATCTTCTGCGCCGCTCCCGCCTATATCGCGCGCTGCGGCACGCCGTCGTCGGCGGACGATCTCGCCGCCTTCGACTGTATCCTCTACGGCCGCGGCGACGGCAGCACGATCAACTGGCGGTTCGCCGATGCCGCCGGCCGCACCGAGGAGCGGGCGATGACGCCGCGCATCGTGCTCGGCAGCGCGGAAGCGCAGGTCGGTGCGGTCAAGGCCGGCTTCGGCATCGCCCAGCTCGCGACATGGCTGATCGAGACCGAACTCGAACGCGGCGAGCTCGTCGAGATCCTCCCCGACCGCGCCACCGTCGGCCTCCCCCTCCACCTCGTCTGGCCGCGACGACGGCAGCTCACCCCGAAGGTCGACGCGGTGCTCGACGCACTGACGCATGGATTGCGGATCGAATGATGAGAGGGGTGGCCGGTAGGATTATCGGGTAGTTAGAAATCATCACCGAGTCGGCAAGCAAGATCAGTCTCTCAACGGGCTGGAGAATGTCCTGCACCGACGGCGCCCTGGATCCGATTTTGCACATCATCCCACGTGATCAGTGGATAAAGATTATGGTCGCGCGCTTCCTGTTCGAACAGCGCCTGCAACGCGGCCAGCCTGGCGGGATATCTTTTCGACAGGTCGATCCGTTCGGTTGGGTCGTCGTTCAGATTGTACAGGCGCCACGTCGCGGTCGCGGCCGTGGCCGCCCCGCTGCCCACGAACAGCGGGTTGGGCACGGCCAATGATGCCTTCCATCCGTCTTGATAGATCGCGCGTGATCCGAAAATGTAATAATATTGGGTACGATGTCGGGAGGGCGCGGTGGCATCGTTGATCGTATAGGCCAGCGAGGTTCCCTGAATTGGTTGCTGCGCGATGCCCCGGATGGTGTTCGGCGCCTCGACTTGCACAAGATCCAGCGTGGTTGGCAGGATGTCGATGACGTGGCCATATTGCGTGCGGACGCCGCGCGCTTGGATACCCCTGGGATAGGAGACGATCAGCGGGTTGCGGGTGCCGCCCTCGCAATTGGCGTCCTGTTTCCAGCAGCGGAACGGCGTGTTGGCCGCCTGCGCCCAGCCAAGCGGATAATTGGCTTCGACGCCTTCCGGGGTGCCGATCTTGTCGATGAGCGTAAGATTATGAGCAAGATTGTCTGCGGCGCCGAGCGGCTTCGCCGTCAGCGGACGATCGACATCGCCGTTCAGCGTGCCTTCCTTGCTGGCGCCATTGTCGCCGATGATGACGACGAACAGCGTATTATCGAACTGGTTGATCTGCTTTAGATGATCGACAAGCCGCCCGATCTGCGCATCGGTATAGCTTAGATAGCCGGCATAGACTTCCATGAAGCGCGCATAGAGCCTTTTTTCTGCAGGGCTCAGGCTGGACCAAGGCTGGATCGACGGATCACGTGCCGGCAGCACGGCATTGGCGGGTATGACGCCCAATTTCTTCTGCTGCGCATAGACCTGCTGACGGTAGACGTCCCAACCGGCGTCGAACTTGCCGCGATAGCGGTCGCGCCATTCGGCCGGAACCTGATGCGGCGCGTGAGTGGCGCCCGGCGCATAATAAAGAAAGAAGGGCTTGGGCGGCAGCGGTGTCGCCAGCGGCTTGGCGGGGGTGGCATGTTGCTGGCGATCGATGAACGCGATCGCCTTGTCGGTGATCTGCTCGCTCAGGTGCCGGCCATCGGGGGTGACATGCGCCTGATCTTCAACCAGGTCAGGCTGGTATTGGTCGGTCTGCGAGCCGAGAAAGCCGAAGAAATGGTCGAAGCCCTTGCCGGTCGGCCAGCGATCGAACGGACCGGCATCCGTCGCGTCCTCGTCCGGGGTCACGCCATATTTGCCAACGGCGAAGGTGCTGTAGCCATTGTCGCGCAGGATTTCGGCGATCGTTCCGTCGTCGGAAGGCAGATAGCCGTCCCAGCCGGGAAAGCCGGCGGCGAGCGAATGATGCGAAAAGCCCGCCTCATGCACCGAAGAGCTGTTACGGCCGGTCAGCAATGCCGCGCGGGTCGGCGCGCAGATCGCGGTGGTGTGGAAGTTGGTATAGCGCAGCCCCTGTTGCGCCAATTGCTCCAGCCGCGGCGTGCTGATCCCACCCCCGAACGCACTTGCTGCGCCAAAGCCGACATCGTCGAGCAGTATCCAGACGATATTGGGCGCGCCGGCGGGTGCCCGGACCGGAACAGGCCAAGCCTCTGTGGAATCGGCGAGCGTCCGGCCAACTTTGCCCTGAAATGGCAGCGTTTGCGCCTGCGCTTGGCTCGCTATTGATAGCGCGCAGGCCAGGGCGGTCGTGCCGCGAAATGGTCTCCGTTTCATCGAATTTCCCCCTTTAGATGATGGATTTGGTATGCGCGGCGACCGATCGGGCGCGGCCGGGGCGATCGCGCGGCCCTTCCGGACGCCAGACGCAGCGAAAGCCGATGTGGGTCGTACCGGTATCGATCGTCTGCGCGTGGCGGGCAGCCGGGCGATAGCGACGGCAGTAATTCTCGGCGCACAGATGCGACCCGCCCTTCAGCACCTTGCGCCCGATCTTCCATTCCGGTGCGGATGGATCATGACTGCCCGCCTTGGTGCCGCCGCGCGGATTATGCGGCACGCAGCAGGAGCGTACGGGTGCAGCGACGACGGCATACCAATCGTCGGTCCATTCCCAGACATTGCCGATCAGATCGTACAGGCCGTAGGCGTTGGCCGGAAAGCTGCCGACCGGCGACGTGCCCGTCCAGCCATCCGCGCGTTCGTTCACCAGCGGGAATTCGCCTTGCCAGTAATTGGCGAACACCCGCCCCTCCGGTGCCAGCGTATCGCCCCAGGCGTAATCGGCGCGGTCCAGACCACCGCGGGCGGCAAATTCCCATTCCGCCTCCGTCGGCAATGCCTTGCCCGCCCAACCGGCGAAAGCGGCGGCGTCGTGATACGCGACCTGAACGACCGGATGATCCTCCAGCCCGTCCAACGAACTGTCCGGTCCGGTCGGGTGGCGCCAGTCTGCCCCGAACACGAAATGCCACCATTGGCCATGATCGTGCCGGTTTCGTAACTGTGCGGGCGGACGGAAGACCGAAGAACCGGGTCGGGCCATCGCCGCCGACATTCCCGGATAATCCTTCGGGTTCGGCGCAGTCTCGGCAACGGTGCGATACCCCGTCGCCGCCACGAAAGCGGCGAACTGCCGGTTGGTCACCGGATACGCGTCGATCCGGAAGCCATCCACCCGCACCTGCCGGACGGGCGCTTCTTCAGGGTAGAAGCTGTCGGATCCCATGAAGAAAGTGCCGCCAACAATTTCGATCATGTCCGAACCATCGGCCGACGTCCCCGCACGCCGGGCGGCGGGCTGAGCAAAATGGGATCGTGCAGGTCTGACCATCAATTTACCGCCATTTTCCAAATCCTCCCGGCGCACGCCCGCAATCTCCACGACGGCATAACGTCTTGTTTCGCGCCGCTCGCCGGCCTGAAACCTCGACGGCTCAATACATAGCAATTCTGTATGAATTACAGGCAATGCTGATCTTGTGGGGGATGACTAAAGAGGAGGTTTAGCCGAACGCACCGCCCCGGATGTCCGCGGGCAACACGCCCGATTGCGGCAATCGCCTAGCGCGCCGGCCCTGCAATGATCGCGCTCGTCCTCCTGTCGAGGGGCCAAATTCCCTGACCGGCGCCACCGCCCCGTCACCGCTGACGGTTCCAGCCAGAACGCTACCGCTCCAACCCGTCCTTGGCCGGCGAGAAGTTTTGATTAACTTGATACCCCATCAATTTAGTAGACTATGAGTCCTCATCGGGAAGGACCCGTCTTGCCTATGATCACTCAAAGCGTTTCGCCGTTTCGGCGATCTCAAGCTGCTGTCTGTCGTCGTCGGCGACGATATCCGGTGACGCTCGCCGTGATGTTCTCATGCCGTCCGGGCAGTTCGGACCGACACGAGCCTGTGCAAGTCGTGTCGTTGCTTGCGGTTACCTGCTCCGCCCCGATCCAACGATAGTTAGTCTTTCCGTTTCAACAGCTTACTAGCGAAAGGATAGATAATGACCCTCATCCAGCAAACCTTCGGCAGCCCGGCAGCCGTCGAGAGCCCGCTCGATATCCGCCCGGTCGCCGGCCGGATCGGCGCCGAGATCCGCGGCATACGGATCACCCGGGATCTGGAGGATCGCGGGACGCTGTCTGCCGTTCGCGACGCCCTGCTACGCCACAAGGTCATCTTCTTCCGCGGTCAGGACGATCTGGACGATGCCGCACACGAAGCCTTCGCCGCGCGGCTCGGCGATCCCGTCGCGCATCCCACGGTCCCGGTCGCCAGCGGGTCACGCTATCTGCTCGATCTCGAGAGCCGCGAAGGCGAAGCCGCCTCGAGCTGGCATACCGACGTGACGTTCGTTCCCGCTTATCCACAGGCGTCGATCCTGCGTGCGATCGTCGTGCCGCAGGCCGGCGGCGACACCCTTTGGGCCAATGCCGTTGCCGCATATGAGACGTTGCCGGCGCCGCTGCGCACGCTGGCGGACCAGCTGCGCGCGGTGCATTCCAATCTCTACGATTATGCGGCGTTCAAGCCGGGCGGGGTCGGCAGCGCCGCCGAGAAACATTATCGCGAGGTCTTCACCTCGACGGTCTACGAAACCGAGCATCCGGTGGTGCGCGTCCACCCAGAAACCGGCGAGCGGGCGCTGCTGCTCGGCCATTTCATCCAGAAGTTCGTCGGCCTGAAACAGGCGGATTCGCAACGGATCTTCGATGCCCTGCAGGGCCATGCGACTTCGTCGGAGAATACCGTACGCTGGCGCTGGAAGGCGGGTGACGTCGCGATATGGGACAATCGGGCGACCCAGCATCGTGCAATTGCCGACTTCGGCAAACAAGCGCGTCATCTCCGCCGCGCCACGGTGGCCGGTGACGTGCCGGTGGGCATCGATGGCCAGCCGAGCCGTGCGATCAAGCCGGCGCCGGTCGAACAGGCCGCTGCCGCCTGACAGCGGGACCACGTGGGGGCGGGATCGGTCGAGCTCGGCCGGCCGCATCCGGCCCCCAAGCGTCGGATCGGCGGTTCGCCGCCCAGAGCTCATCAGGAAAATGCATGTCACGCATCGCTCACCCGATTACGCAGGCCCTGTATCGCGCGGCCTTCGTCGCGACGGCTGCTTCGCTCGCCAGCGGCCCGGTTGCCGCCACAACACCCGCCGAACCGCCTGCTTCAGTCCGCGATCAGGTCGCCGCCGAACGGCTTGCCCTTCGCCTGATCCAGCGACCGGATGTGCAGGCGGCGCTCGGCCCGTTGGCGCAGGAGTGGCAAGCCGGTACCCCGGGCTTACTGCGCGAGACGTATCGCCAAATCCCGGAGTCGATCCGCGAGCTGGCGCTGCTAACCGCGCTGCAAACGATCGCTTCGGATCCCCGCCGTCCCAAAGTGATCGAGATATCGGCGCCTCCACATCGCTGGTACGGCCTCGACGTGCCGGGTGGACGATGGGGAATCAACAATCCCGATACGCTTTACTTTCTGGTGCCAGTCGAACCGGGCTCAACTTATGTAGTGACCGGGCAGCGGCACAGCCGCGGGCCGATCGACGCCAATTATTCGCTGCAGACCAGTGACGGCTGGGTGACGCTGGCGAACATCGGCTATGACGATCTGCAAGTCGGTGACGATGGCCGCTATCGGATCACGATCGACGACCAGCCAGCGCTTGGCCGCCGCAACCATATCCAGACCCGTGACGGTGCCCACTTCCTCCTGATCCGCAACACGTTGGGCGACTGGGCCAACGAACTACCCGACACGCTGACGGTCGAGCGTGTGGCGGGACCGGCGGCGGGACCGGTGCCGATCGATGATGCGCTGGCCGCGCAGATCATCGAACGGCTCCGCGCCACGGTGCGGCGTAGCATCGCCGAGTTGCAGCCGCCGATCCTGAAACGTCCCGCGAACAGCATCCCGCAACCCGGTGCGGTCGCCGACAAGCCCGGCTTCCTGGTTACGCAGCGCAATGCGTTGGGGCATTTCCGCATCACCGATGACGAGGCGATCATCGCGACGGTCAATCCTGGTGACGCGCGCTACGCAACCTTCCCGGTCACCAGCATCTGGGGGATCACGCCCGATCCGCGCCAGTACCAGAACAGTCTGAACGCCGCCCAGGCGGTGCCCAATGCCGATGGGACGATCACCGTCATACTATCCAACCGCGATCCGGGCGTTGCCAATTGGATCAACGCGGGCGGCTTGCACGAGGGCATCGTCATGCTGCGCTGGCAGCGGCTCGCCGCAGTCGATCCCGCGCGTGGCGGCCCGGCGGTCGAGGCAAAGCTGATCAGGTTCGCCGATCTGCCGGCACTTTTGCCCAAGGGCACGACGCTCGTCGCTCCAGCAGAACGAGTGGCGCGGCAGACGGAGCGCGCGCGGACCTTCGAGCGGCGCTTCACGGAACGCTGACCGATGGGAGCAGCACGGCGGCCCGGCGACGGGCCAGCCGATCAAATACGATTGGGGGAACGACGATGACGAACCGCAGCACCAAGCGGTCATATTTTCTGCGCGACATCATGACGGCCGCGTCACTGCTGGCGATCGCAACACCTGCGTTTGCGCAAGAGCGCGCAGGATCGACGGCGCCGACGGTTGCGGCAGCCGACGACCCGCCCGCGGACGGGGAAGTGGTGGTGACGGCGCGGCGGCGCAACGAACGGCTGCAGGACGTACCGATCGCGATTTCGGTCATCGGCGGGTCGGAACTCAGCGCCAAGCATCTGGAACGGGTCGCCGATTTCGCGATCAAGATCCCGAATTTCAGCGCCTTGCAACAGAATACCCGCGTATCGGGCCTGTATATTCGCGGCCTCGGCGGCAACGCCAGCAACGACGGCGCGGAAGGCGGCGTTGGGCTGATCGTCGACAACGTCGTCTACAATTACGTCGGGTTCAGCTGGCTCGATTTCGTCGATCTCGACAGCATCGAAATCGTCCGCGGGCCGCAGGGTACGTTGCTCGGCAAGAACACCACAGTTGGCGCGGTGGTGGTCAATACGCAGCTGCCCAGCTTCGACCGTTCGCTCAAGATCGCCGCGACCTATGGCGAACGAGACCTCAAACAGCTCCGCGTGAATGCAACCGGTCCGGTCACCGATACGCTCGCCTATCGCCTGACCTACGCCGGGAGCCTTGGCGGCGGCTGGATCACCAATGCCTATGACGGTCATAAGTATCTCGACAACAACCGGTGGTCGGTCCGCGGCCAGTTGCTGTGGACCCCCGCCGAGGGGATCAGCGACCGGCTTATCGCCGAGCATTACGAGACGAACGAATATAACAATTGGTATCCGCCGACGGTCGATGTCGATTATAACCTCAAGCCCGACAACAGCCGCTTCGTCACCGCCGCCAATCCCACCGGCGCACGCGCGAGCTGGTCGAGCAAGCTCAAGACCGTCTTCGGATATACACCCAGCTTCGGCGCGCCCGACAACGCCAATCTCGACACGCAGGGGCGGCTGGCCTCGCGCGTGGACGGCCTGTCCAACGAGGCGAATATCGAGGTCGGCGACGCGACGCTGACCTCCGTCTCGGCGTGGCGGCGGATGTATTTCCGGCCGTACAACGACAGTGACGGAAGCCCCTTGTCGATCCTGCGCAATGGCTTCGACGTCGACGTCGATCAATATACCCAGGAGCTTCGACTCGCCTCCGACAAGGGCGGCCTGCTCGACTGGACGATGGGCGCTTATTATCTGCACGAGGACCTCCGCAGCCGGCTACGGACGATCTATTATCGTGACGCCAGTGCCTTCTTCCTCGGCCCGACCGTTCCGTCCGGGGTACTCGCCGATCTGGAGGTCGATCGGGACGGGCGGATGAAGATCGATAGCCTGGCCGGGTTCGGGCAGGCGACGGCGCATCTCACCCCGGCGCTCTCCGTGACCGGCGGGCTGCGCTACACCAACGAGCGCAAAGCAGCCACCGTGGCCGGCTCATCCTTCGGCGCGCAGGAGCTGACCAACGGCCTCGCCGGCTATGCCGCCGGCCGCGCGGCGATCACCGGGTCGACGTACACGCTCGACACAGCGGTACGGCACGGGTCCTGGTCTTGGCTGATCAATCCGGCATGGAAGATCAACGACCATCTGAACGCTTATGCGGTCGCGAGTTACGGGGAGAAATCGGGGGCGGTGAACACCGCCGCCACCGCGGCGCAAGCCGGCGTGCTCATCATCGCGCCCGAAACCTCGCAGGATTTCGAGGCAGGTCTGAAAGGGCGCTGGTTGGACGGACGGTTGACCGCGAACGTCAATCTCTATTCCGACACGATCAAGAACTATCAGGATACCCAAGTCGATCGCAGCCAGCCGGTGCTCGGCACCTATTTGGCGAACGTCGGGAAGATCCGGTTGCGCGGCGTCGAGTTGGAAACCGCGCTGGAGCCCGTGCGCGGGTACACGCTCAGCTTCAACGCGGCCCACAATGACGCGCGCTATCTCTCCTACGAAGCGGCACCGGCGCCCCTCGAATATCAGGCTTATCTGGCGACGCAGCAGGGTGTCGCCGCCGCGGCGACGACGTTGTCGCTGAACGGATATCAAATCCGAAACGCGCCGCGGTGGACGCTCCAGGGGGGCGTGGACATCAACCGTCCCGTGTCCGATCGGGTAGCGTTGACCGCTTACGTCAATACGGCATTCCGCAGCCGCACCAACCTGGTCAATCCGCGGTCGATCTATTTCTGGCAGCCCGGCTATGCGCTGGTGAACGCAGGCCTCGGCGTCAAATCCGCCGACGACCGCTGGTCCGCGCTGCTCTGGTCGCGCAATCTCTTCGACCAGCGCTACGCCACCATGTTCAGCGCGGCAGGCGGCGCCTCGCCGATCAACCAGATCTTCGGCGAGCCGCGCACGATCGGCCTCACCGTGACCCGGCGGTTCCTTTGAACCGGCATCCGACCCCCTTCCCCAACGGAGACGTGCAATGACCAAACGCACCGACCACATTCGTCTTGGCGCCTTTCTGATGGCGACCGGCCACCATGTCGCGGCGTGGCGCCATCCGCGCGCCGCCGCCGACGCCGGCATTAATCTCGATCATTATGTCGCGATCGCGCAGAAGGCCGAAGCGGCCAAGTTCGACATGATGTTTCTTGCCGACAGCCAGGGGGGCTGGATCGACCGCAACGATCCCGACAGCATCGCGCCGGTGGCGCAGGTCGCCGGCTTCGAGCCGCTGACCCTTTTAGCCGCGATCGCCGCACGCACGCAGCGGATCGGCCTCGTGGCGACCGCGACGACGACATATTATCCGCCCTTCCTGCTGGCGCGGCTCTTCGCCTCGCTCGACACCGTGAGCGGCGGCCGCGCCGGTTGGAATCTCGTCACCTCCGCGTCGGCGGCCGAGGCGCAGAATTTCGGGCTGGCGCAGCATCCCGAGCCCGAGGTGCGCTATGCTCGCGCCGCCGAGTTCGCCGACGTGGTCAAGGGGTTGTGGGAAAGCTGGGAAGACGATGCGTTCCCGCGCGACCGCGAACTCGGGCAGTTCGCGGATCCGGCCAAGATGCACATTCTAAACCATCAGGGCGAGCATTTCTCCGTCGCCGGACCGCTCAACGTGCCGCGCTCACCACAGGGCCACCCGGTCGTCGTACAGGCCGGCTCGTCCGAGCCCGGCCGAGACCTTGCCGCCGCGACGGCGGAAGTCGTCTTCACCGCACATCAGACGCTCGAGTCCGCTGCCGCCTTCTATGCCGACGTGAAGGGTCGCCTAACCCGCTACGGCCGACAGCCCGATACGCTCAAGATCATGCCGGGGGTGATGGCGGTGGTCGGCGACAGCGAAGCACATGCTCGCGAGAAATACGAGGTACTGCAGCAGTTGGTTCATCCCGATATCGGGCTACGCTATCTCGCGCGACTGTTCGAGGACGACCGCCTGCTCACCCATGATCCCGACCAGCCGCTGCCCGACTGGCTGGAAGTCGACGGGCGCAAGAGCCGGCCCGTGCTGCTACTCGGCATGGCGCGCGCAGAAGGGTTGACCGCGCGCCAATTGCATCTGCGCGTGACCGGCGCACGCGGCCATTGGACGATCTTCGGCGATGCAGGCCAGATCGCCGACCAGCTCGAAAGCTGGTTCGACGGCTATGGCGCCGACGGGTTCAACGTGATGCCGCCGCATTTGCCCGACCATCTCGACGATTTCATCGCGCATGTCCTGCCCGAGCTTCGCCGGCGTGGCCGGTTTCGCGAAGACTATGACGGTACAACGCTGCGCGATCATCTCGGCCTGCCCTTCCCCACGCACCGCGCGCGTCAGGCGGCGCTGGCGGAAGCGGCAGAATGAAGCGGCGCAGCTTTCTCGCCGCCGGACTGTGCCTGGTTCTGAGCGCTTGCGGGGGTGATCGATCGGCACAGTCCGACGGTATCACCATCGGCTATCAGAAGGGCGGCCTGTTATTCGTCGCAGCGACGCGTGGCGTGATCGGCAAGACGCTGGAGGCCCACGGGATCGCTCCGGTTCGCTGGGTGCAGTTTCCCTCCGGTCCGCCGTTGATCGAGGCGATGCGCGCCGGCTCCGTCGATTTCGGCGTGGTTGGCGATACGCCGATCGCCTATGCCCAGGCGTCCGGCAACGACCTCCGCTATGTCGCCGCACATACCTATCCCAATGTCGTCAGCGGCGGGCTGATCGTACCGAACGGTGCGTCGATACGCAGCGCTGCCGATCTCAAGGGCAAGCGTCTCGCCTTTACCAAAGGGTCGGCCGCCGAACTGAGCGCCGTCGTCGCGCTGAAGAAACACGGCTTGACGCTCAAGGATCTGACCCCGGTCTATCTCACCCCGGCCGATGCGATCACCGCTTTCGCCAATCGGTCGATCGATGCTTGGCTGACCTGGGACCCATATCGTACCCTTGCCGAGCGGCGGTTCGGCGCGCGCGAGGTAGAGATCGACCGCGCCGGTCTGCGTGCGAGCGAATTCTATATCGCGCGCGGCGCCTTCGTCCGCGACCGGCCCAAGGCGTTGATCGCGCTGCTCGACGCCCTGCGCGACGAGGCTGGTTGGGCCAGCGCCCATCGCGACGAGGTCGCCCGGCTGGCCGCCGCCGCGACCGGCCTCTCGCCCGCCGTCGTGCACCAGATGCAGGACCGTTATGGCAACGACGCCTTCGCGGTCAATCCCATCACCCCGGCCGATATCGCCAACCAGCAGCGCGTCTCCGACTATTTGACCGAAGCGGGCATATTGACCCGCAAAATCGACGCGAAAGCCGCCGCCTGGACCGGTTGGACCCCGAACCCCTGAGGAGATGATCATGGCCACCCTCGCCCCCACCCCACCTCGCCGCGCAGCCGATCCACGGGCGGTCGCGGCGCGCGCGGCCGCCGCGCGTGATCGGCGCAGCCTCATCGCACGATCGCGCTGGACGCCATATCTACTGCCGGTAGCATTGCTTTCAGGTTGGCAGCTCGCCTCGATCACCGGGGCATTGCCGGTGACCATCCTGCCTGCACCGCTCGCGGTGATCGACGCCGCCGTGATGCTGCTGCGCAACGGTACGCTCGTCACCAATCTGTGGGTCAGCACCTTGCGCGCATTGACAGGGCTGATCGTAAGCGGTGGACTCGCGCTGCTTTTAGGATTCGTAACTGCGCTTGCGCCGGAACTACGACGTCTGCTCGATCCGACCTTGCAAGCATTGCGGACGATCCCGCCGCCCGCGCTGATTCCGCTCGTCATCCTTTGGTTCGGGATCGACGAGGTCGCCAAGATCCTGCTGGTCGGCTGGGGCGTATTCTTCCCGATCTATCTCAACACCTATCATGGGGTCAGCTCGGTCGATCGGGGGCTGATCGAGATGGGGCAGGTCTATGGCATGGAGCGGTGGACGCTGTTCCGCCGGATCATTTTGCCGGGCGCTTTGCCCTCGATCCTGATTGGTTTGCGCTTCGCCCTCGGCACGATGTGGCTGATGCTGATCGTCGCCGAGACGATCGCGGCCAATTCGGGCATCGGCTATATGGCTAATCAGGCGCGCGAATTCAGCCAGACCGACGTCATCGTGCTGGCGATCCTCCTCTATGCCGCACTCGGCAAGCTCGCCGACACGTCCACTCGCCTGATCGAACGACGCTTCCTGCGCTGGCACCCCACTTACGGAAAATCCTGAGATGGCTAGCGTACATCCTACGGCCGCCTATCCCCGTGCGGAAGCGGTCACCCAGGACGGCGCCCGCCTCGCCATCCGGGGACTGGGCGTCGCCTTCGGCGCCAACCGCGTCGTCGACGATCTCGATCTAGAGATCGAAAGCGGCCAGTTCGTTTCGATCGTCGGCCGCTCGGGCTGTGGCAAAAGCACCTTGTTGCGCGCCATCACCGGCCTGGAGCCGGCTGATCGCGGCACGATCGATCTGGATCGCGGCCGAACCCGCGTCGTGTTCCAGGAACCTCGGCTCCTGCCTTGGGAGCATGTGCTCGCCAACGTGGCAGTGGGTGCCGCAGGATCGGTACAGGAAAAACGCGACCAAGCTCTCGAGGCGCTCGATCTGGTCGGGCTGTCGGACAAAGCGGAGCAATGGCCGGCGCGGCTATCCGGTGGGCAGCGCCAACGTGTCGCACTCGCGCGCGCGCTAGTTAGCCGCCCACGCCTGTTGCTGCTCGACGAACCGCTCGGTGCGCTCGATGCGCTGACCCGGATCGAGATGCAGCGTTTGCTGGAGAACGTTTGGCGCCGCCAGGGATTCACCGCCTTGCTCGTCACCCACGACGTGGCCGAGGCGGTTGCACTCGGCGACCGGGTCGTCATCATGGAACATGGCCGCATCACCCACGACATCGCCGTTCCCGCACCGCACCCGCGCCGCCATGGCGATAGCGACCTTGCCGCAATCGAAGGTGAGATCCTCGATCAACTGCTGGAGGGTGGCACGACTGCCCCAGCGTCCGCTTATGCCCGAAAAGCCAGCCGATCCTATCTGTTGTAATCGGTGCTCGCGAGGTCCCTTATCCCGCTGCACCTGGATGGCGTGGAGCCTTTTAGAGCGGCGCTGGTCGCGGACGTTCGCCACGCATTCGGCGCTTCCCATCCTCCGGATCCATGCCCGTGCTATGCGGCGACCAAGAGCTGTCGCGTGGGCCGGGCTTCCAACCGGCGTCGCCGCGGTCGGGCGAGCCCGCATGCCGCGCACCATCGCCGCGCCCCGTCGCATGCGGGAAATCCATCTGCCCGACCTGCGCGAGCAGCGGTCCATGGTCGATAATTCGGTCGCAGATGACGTGGATCACCTGTCCCTCCTTCTGCACGCGCCCCTTCATCCCGATCATCGCCGCCGACATCACGGTGCGGCGCTGTGCCTCGAAGCGGTCGGGCCACAGGATGCCGTTGGCGATTCCCGTCTCATCCTCGATGGTGATGAACAGCACGCCCTTGGCCGAACCCGGCTTCTGGCGGACGAGGATGCCGGTCGACCATCGCGGCAGGTTCGATCGGCACGAGATCGTCGAGCCGGTTGTGCGTCAGCACGAAGCCGCCGGGATGCTGCGACAGGTGGCGCGGCGTGCCGATCAGCCGCCTCGCGAGATCGAGCGCCAGCCGCAGGCGCCGGTCATCCATGTTGAGGTTGAGCTACTGGACCTGTTTCTCGCCGACGCCTTCCTGGCTCCAGCCCCACACCAGTCCGGCCAATGCCTTGGTGAGATCCTCGGGGAGGCCCAGCGCCTTGCCGACCTCGCGCACCGCGCCGCGTGCGCGATAGCGGGTGACGACCGCGGTCAATGCGGCATGGGTGCGGCCGTAGGTTTCATAGATCCACTGGATGATCTCCTCGCGGCGCTCATGCTCGAAGTCGAAGTCGACGTCGATGTCGGGCGGCTCGCGGCGCTCGCCCGAGATGAAGCGTTCGAACAACAGCTCGTGCTTGATCGGGTCGATCGAGGTGATGCCGAGCATGAAGCAGACGCAGCTGTTCGCCGCGGAGCCGCGGCTCTGGCACAGGATGCCGCGGCGCCGACTCTCCGCGACGATACTGTTCACGGTCAGGAAGTAGTCCGGCTTCTTCCAGCGCAGCCATCATCGCTATCCGCCACTCAGGATCGCTGAGCCCGCGCTCCGCGCGGATGATGATATGGACGATCGGGTTCTTGCGACCGCTGCGCGCGGCCGCACGGTCGAGGACAGCGGCCGCGTTCGCCATGTTGTAAATACCGTGCATGTCGAAGAGGCGGACGCCTGCCTGTTCCGCCGGCGTACGGTCGAGCGGCCGCTGATAGACAAGCAGCCGTCAGCGGAGTCTCCGCGGGTGACCTTGATGATCATCGCTCGTTGATCCGGGGGTGAATGTCGCCGATAGCCTTGTCGGCTTTCTCGAGAAGCCGGGCGACGATCGCCGGAAGGGTCGCGCGGAGGCAATCCGCGTCATCGAAGCGGAGCGTGCCGGTCTGAATGCGCTCGAGTAGCGCCGGTAGTGCCGCGATTTGGCTCGCTAATCCGTCCAGGGCGGCGAGCGTATCCACCCACTTGTGGACCGTTGGCGCGGGGGAGGGTGGCGTAGGCCGTGTAAACACGCCTGGCAGATGATGGCGAAGCCAGTCGCCGCGCGCTTGGGGACCGTGGAAACCCGCATCGCCGACCAATTGATCAAACTGACCCAGTTCATCTTCATTCCGCAGCCGAATACGCACGTCGCGGTGCCGCTGACGGGATCCCGATCCGGAGGTGCCGCTCATCGCGCATCTCCCCAAACCTGAGTTTGCGGCCAGCGAGGAGTTCCCCAAACTGAAGCGCCCCGGGTTTCGGGGAGGCAGTTTCATTTGAGTCATGCCGCGATAGCAGAGGGCTTTTGTCCGGCATAGTATGCGGCTTCGGCTTCAGCGGGAGTGACGTATCCGATGGGACCGAAGAGGCGATGGTTGTTGAACCAGTCGACCCAGCGCAGCGTCGCCATCTCGACCGCGGCGAGGCTGGGCCAGGACCGCTGGCGCCAGATGACCTCGACCTTGAACAGGCCGTTGATCGTCTCGGCGAGGGCATTGTCGTAGGAATCCCCCACACTGCCGACGGACGGTACGAGCTGCGCCTCGGCGAGGCGCTGGGTGTAGCTCATCGCGAAATATTGCGAGCCCCTGTCCGAATGGTGCACGAGTTCGTCCCTGCCGGTCGGTCGCCTGGCATGGATGGCCTGCTCGAGCGCGTCGAGCACGAAGCCCGCCGTCGCGGACGCGCTGACCTTCCATCCGACGATTCGGCGGGCGAAAGCGTCGATGACGAAAGCAACGTAGACGAACCCCGCCCGAGTGTGGACGTAGGTGAAATCCACGACCCACAGCGCATTCGGGCGCTCGACGCGGAAGGTGCGGTTGACCTTGTCGAGCGAAAAAGCCGCCTTCCGGTCGGGCACCGTGGTGATGCAGGTCCTACCCCGTCGTACGCCCGCCAGCCCCATGGCCTTCATCAACCGCTTCACCGTGCATCTGGCGACCCTGATCTGCTCGCGCAGCAACTGACGCCACACCTTGCGTGCACCATACAGCCCAAAGCTCGCCTCATGGACGCGCCGGATATGACCCTTGAGGTCATCGTCGCGCCGCGCCCGGGCCGGACGTTTGTCCGGATCGATGCGGCGTGCCACATGGCGGCGGTAGGCGGAGGGGGCGATCGCCAGTTCCCGGCAGATCGGCTCGATCCCCAACTCCGCACGATGGTCGTCGATGAACGACATCGTCATTTCCCGTGGCGGTCGAGCTCCGCCTGCGCGAAATATGCCGACGCCTTCCTGAGGATCTCGTTCGCCCGGCGCAGTTCCTTCACCTCACGCTCCAGCAACCGCAGCCGTTCGCGGTCATCGGCCGCCTGCGCGACCGGCCCGGCACGCCGCGACGCATCGTCTCCGCCGTACAGCCGATCTTGCCGGCAATCGAGGTGATCGCTTCCCATTCCGAAGCATGATCCGCCCGGTGCTCGCCAACCATCCGAACCGCCCGCTCGCGGACCTCGGGCGAAAATTTGTTCGTCGTCTTGCTCATTCCGGTTGCTCCTACTCACAAGTTGCAGCCTCCGCGAAACCCGGGGCGCTTCAAGTAGGTCAATGTCGCCTAGGCTGGCGATCATCGCGGGGACCTGCTTAGCGACCGATCGGTAGAAGATGTCGATGACAGGCCGGGCATGGGAACGGCGGGTGGTCGGCCATCCGGATCACCTCAGATGATGAGCTGAGGTAGCGGAACGATGAGCCAGGTTTGCGGACGCGGGACATGCCGAGGCCCTACTCTGCTCCGCCCCCTAAGATCATCAGGTGCTTTTGGTCTGACGAAGCCAGTTACAGGTACATCCCGCCGACTTATGAAAACGAACCCGAAACGATCTGGATGATCCAGCGAATCCGATAAGCCTCGAGGCGATCGAGACGGTCGCTCAGTCCTCTACGAAACGAAGGCTCCAGATATGTCACGACCAGCCAAGCAACTATGAGGATGACGCTTACAGAAACCAGTAACGTCGCACCAGGAGACATCCCAGCTCGCAATTGTAGTCGGCTGAGCGATAAGCCGAGGGGCTGATGCAGCAGATAGACCGGAAAGGTCATCAGGCCGAGTTGCCTTACAACGAACGTCCCCCGCCCCAGCATCCGGTGTGCAGCCGCGTTCCAGCGAAGCGAGGCGACAACAAAGGCGAGCGCGCCCA
Organism: Sphingomonas sp. M6A6_1c; assembly: GCF_053345135.1. Taxonomy (NCBI): domain Bacteria; kingdom Pseudomonadati; phylum Pseudomonadota; class Alphaproteobacteria; order Sphingomonadales; family Sphingomonadaceae; genus Sphingomonas; species Sphingomonas sp. M6A6_1c. The sequence continues at coordinate 432,986 of NZ_JBKEZO010000006.1, forward strand.
TAAGCGCGACAATGGGCGGCACGGGACTCATCGGCAGACCCGCCCAGGCCGATGCGTTAACCGCCTCCATGCCGATCTGCATCATGCCCGCGACCAAGAACGCCGCTACGATCGCGATCCGAGACCGAGTAGCGCCCCAGTTATGGATGATCCAGATCATAGCGCCGATCGCAAAGAAACAGCCGTGCTGCACGAGCAGTAATTTCGCGAGTCGATGGCTTGTGATCGCCACTACCGCGGACTCCAGCGGCCCCGGTATCGCTTTCGCTGCGATTGTCACGATCCAAGCCAGCAACGAGATCGTTCCCAGCGCAAGGACGACCGACTCAAATTGGTCGAAGCGCCGACGCCACAGAACAACGAACACCATCGCGTAGAAGACGATCTCAAGCGGCAGCGTCCAATAGCTGCTCGCGACCCATGGTCCGGTCGGGAAAAGCGCCAGGGAAAGCGCATACAGCTTCAGTGTCGTCATGACCGGCGTACCATCGGCGAGCAGCGCGAATACCGATACCGTCGCGCATATCCATATGCCCGGGACGAGCCGCAAGATTCGCCCTCTCAAAAATGACGCGGCGGTTCTCCCATTCGCGGTGAAGGCGATCACAAAGCCGCTGATCACGAAGAATATCTGTACACCGACCCAGCCCGTATCGACGTAACGCGTCCAGCCCGAATAGACGCGGAACAGCGCCGCCGCCTCCGCCCCGCGCGAATGCGGGTTGGCCCATTCCAGATAGGTGAGATGATAGACGGTCACCATCAGCGCCGCCATCAGTCGCAGCAGATCTAGTCCGACGATCTGGCTCGATGCAGCCGACCGGCCCGCCGTTATCATCAAAAAAACTTCTCACGGACCCGGATCGTATCGCCGGGCTCGATGAGGGTAGCGGCGGTCACCTCGACCTTGGCCTCGATGGTTTCACCGGCATGGGTGATCAGGACTTTGCGCGCATTGGCGCGGTAGGTGAATCCTTGTGCCGTTGCCACTGCGCTGAACACGGTCAAACCGGGGCTATAGGGATACATGCCCGGCTTGTTGACCTCGCCTAGGATATAGAAGGGCCGGAATCCGATGACCTCGGCGGTCACTTTCGGGGCGTTGACCAGCCCCTTCGCCAGACGCTGTGCGATACCGGCGCGGAGTTCGGGCACAGTGCTGCCACCGGCTTCGACGTCACCGATCAAGGGGAAGGAAATCGTGCCGCGCTCGGATACGGAATACTCGCCCGTCATCCCCTCCTCGTCATAAACCGTTATGCGAAGGCGGTCGCCAGGACCGAGATGATAATCGACCAGGGTCGTCCCGCGCGCTGCGATGCCCGACTTCTCCTGCGCAAGCGACGGCGTTTGCAACGTCACGCACAGCATGATTGCGATGCCCTTCAAATGGTTGGCCATCATCGTTTATCCTCCACCTGGTTTTGCCGATCCACGTTGTGGCCTTGCCTCCGCCCCTGATTGAACAGTCGCTCGATCGTGCGTCTTTCAATGCCCCACCGGCATGACCCGGTCGGACGGTTCATCAGGCCGATCGTGCGGCAAGGACGGGACGAACAACGGGCTGAATGCGAGCCATCGGCATATCGACGGGTTCCATCAGGGCGCGTGTGCCGGGTGTATTCCACGTCCGGTAGGTCCGGCCGCGCCATGCATCCGCCATGCCCAATCCGGTCGCCCAGAACTGCATCCCAGCTGCTAGCAACTTAGCGATAAGTGCGATGGGGAACCGGATCGTGAGGAACACAATCGCTGCGGTCGCGACGAGGAGCGGCAGTCCTAGCCGCCCCCCGAGGAACGCCACCATCGCGCAAGCGGCAAGGACGATCGCGACAAGTGCAAGCCACACGCTGTACCAGCGGATCAGCTTGTGAAAGAGATATTTGCCGATGTTCAACGGGCTCATCGCCAGTACGCGGCGGCGGATGTGGCTATGGGTCATGTAGGCGCGGCACGCGATACGCCGACGACGTCGGAATTCCTCGCTTCCTTCTACGACAGCGGCTTCATAGGCCCGTACGTCGGGCGCGCTGACCAGTCGCTTGCCTGCGAACACCACACTCATTGATACGATGAAGTCGTCGAGCAGATCGGGTGGCACCAGAGGATAAAGCGCGCGACGCGTAGCGAAGATCGAGCCATCGGCCCCCATCGTCGAGCCGCTTGCCGATTCGCGACGCTTGATCGTCTCCTCCAGCCGCCAATAGGCCGATGAGGCTATCGTCGCGTCACTCGCTTCAGGATTGGTGTAATGCAGTGTCCCGCACACGCCGCCGATGTCGGGATCCGAAAAATAGGCCAGCAGCCTCGGCACGCAACGGGCATCCAGCATGACGTTCGCATCGGTGAAGATCACGATATCGGTCGTGCAGGCGTTGACGAGTCGCGTCATGCCCGCTGCCTTGCCGGTGCGCTCGCCCGTGGTATCGACATCGACGATGTCGCCCGCCGCACGAAGCAGCTCAAGGGTTCCGTCGGTGCTCAGATCAACGAAACAGCGGAATTGCATCGTTGGCCATACGGATCGGATCGCCCGCAGATTGGCGATCTTGCCAGGCAAGGAAGCCGCCTCGTTATAGGCGCAAAACACCAGCGTGGCCGACGGCGCGCGCTGCGCGCGCAAGCGCAACGGCCGGTTTCGCAGGAGGAGCAGCGCAAGAGGATAGATGGTGTACGGAAACATCGCCAGCAAGCCAGCCGTTATCGCCATCGTGAGAAGTGCCAAGGCGATCACGTCGCGCTCCGCAGCACCTGGGAAGAAGGATGCGCCCGAGCCCGCATGAGCGTGGATGCGATAATGTCCTGCATGCGCGTGTGCGCGCGTACCGCCTCGACCATGTCTGCGCCCCGCGTCCGCCAATCGAACCGCCCATCGCACGCGAGAAACGCATTGTTCTGAAGTCCGTTGAGACGATCGGGATCGGCAACGATCTCGATGCACAATTGCGTCAGCGCCGCCATATTGGGAGCTTCGAGATAATCTTGCCCGGCCTGTAAGGGCAGGCCGTCGATAGCACCGGTGATGCCCGCCATGGGGAGCCGCGAGAAGATGTAGCTAGCCAGCCGCACCTTGACGCCGCGCCCAACCGTGTCTGGTACGACGCCGAGCCGAGCACCCTGCAGATGCGCGTCAAGATCCTCTACAAATCCCGAGAAGACGACCGACGGATACCGCTGCTGCAATTGCGCGCGGAACAGCGGGTCGACGTCGCCGACGACGTCCATCTCTATACCGGCGTCCGCAAACGGGCGTGCGCAAGCGGCCAGCCAATCGCGCAGGATGTTGCGCTTGTGGATCGGCCCCCTGCCGCCGAGCACCACGATGCGCATCGGGGTGCTGTGATCGATACGTCGCGATGCGCGCCGGATGCCGTCATAGCCTGGAAGCGTCGTGATATATTGCTTGGCCGGCACGTGACGATCGAAGAGCGCCTGTTCGTTGGGGTTGATGAGACTGACGATGTCCGCGGCACGGATGACGCGGTCTTCCCATCCGCCGATCTTCCAGCCGTCCATCTTCATCACTGCCGTCTGGAGCGGGCCGCCGACATAGCTGGCGTATTTCTCCGACCGTGTAGTCCGTTCGTGTTCGTGTGAAAGATAGATGAGGCACGCGCCAGGATTGCGTTCGCGCCAGTCACGGACGCTGGGGAGGACGTGAACGGACGCGATATGGTCGAGAACCACCGCGTCCCAGTGTTGCGCAAGCAATTCACGCAGCTTGCGGCGATAGGGGGCGGTCGCGTTGCGCCACATGATGTTCGGCATGGGCGTAAGCAGCGACAGCGCTTGTGGGCGACGCGTTCGGGCGACGAGATGCCACGCGACGCCGTCTTGCTCGAAAGCGCCGGTCGCCAGCGCACCGTTGGTCGCGGCAAGGACGGTCAGCCGGCACGCCGTCGCTAGCGATCCGATCACGCCGCGCGAATAGGCGATCTCGCCGCCGAATACCGGGCGATGCGGATAGACCCGGGTCAGGTACAATATCCGCAACGGCGCGAGCTGAAACCCGCTTCTCATGAGCATATCATCTGTCTGGGCATGCCCGCATCATGAGGCCGCCCTCCCCGCCGGCCTAGTCGGGGTGAATACCGATGCGCCCGGCGCGTGATGCGCGCATCCTCCCGATCTCGTCTGGCGAGGAGAGTTGCGTGTCAGCCATCAAGATGCTCTGCGGCGTCGCCGCGCTCGCGACGATCGCTGCGTTGGCCGCAGGAAATGCCAGGCGGGACATGTCGCCTGGGGGAACTGCGCTGGTCGTGCACGTCGGCAACGATCCCGCCGATCTGCGGCGCTTCGAGGCATGGCTGGGATGTCCGGTAGCTGGTGTGGCGATCCACACGGGACAGGCAAACTGGCAGGATTGGTCGGGGTCCATCGGTTTCCAGCTGAACCGCTGGAGCGACACGCACAGGACGCTTTACTGGTCGGTTCCGCTCATTCCGGAAGGGGCGAACCTGTCTGCTGCCGCGGCTGGACGCTATTCGGATCGATATGCGCAGGCGGCGCGGGATATCGTCAGCGGTGTTACGGGCACCGGACTGATCCGAATCCGGACCGGCTGGGAATTCAATACCGCTCATATGCCCTGGAAAGCGCATGCGAACGAGAAGGACTACATTCTCGCCTACCGCCAGTTTGTCGGCTCGTTCCGATCGGTGTCGCCACGTTTCCGCTTCGAATGGACACCGAACATCGGCGGTAACGACGATCCTGCCCGTGCCTATCCGGGCGATGGCTACGTCGACGTCATCGGCATGGACGCCTATTATAACAGCCGCTGGGATCCAGCCGAAGCGCAGGCGGCTTGGGTCCACAACGTCGAACGCCCTTATGGCTTCCGATGGCTCGAGACGTTCGCAATGGCACACGGAAAGCCGACCGCCTACGCCGAGTGGGGAGTAATGACGCCGGATGCCGCGCCCTATCTGGTCGCTGCATCACGCTGGTTCGATCAGCACCGCCCCGTCTACCAGAGCTACTGGAATTCGAATTCCGCGTTCCACAGCAAGTTGAGCGATGGCGCCCTGCCGCTCGTCGGCGCAGCCTATCGGACGGCATTCGCGTCATGCGGCAATCGCGACGTTTAGGGGCGCCTCGAAGTCGCGGTGTAGGAGGCGCCAATCCGTTCCGCGGGTTACGATGGCCGCTATCAATCCGGGCGCGGGCGTCCATGTCTCCGCGGTCCAGTCGACCCGCCCGTCCTGCGTCGTGGATCCGAACCGGTGAGACGTCTCGAATGACTCCATCCCGAGCGCAAAACCGGTGCCGGTCGCCTTCATATAGGCTTCCTTCCGCGCCCAGCAGTCGTAGAAGGCGCGCGCGCGCTGTTCGGACATGACCGCTACCAGCATACGGCGCTCGGCTGGGCTGAAGCATGTTTCTGCGATCGCAGCCATATCGATGTCGTTGCGAATGTCTTCGATATCGCACCCCACTTCTTGTGCAAGGCACGTGACCGCCAGCATGTATCTGCCCCGCGAGGACTGGCTGACGTGGATACCGCCGCCCGCGATCAACGGGCGCCCAAGCCGTCCATTGACGAGGATAACGTCCTGTGGCCGGCACGCCAACCGCCGCGCTACGATGAGACGCATCGCAGCACGCCGAGCGAGAAACCGTGAAGTGGCAGGTCCGCGGTATCGTGCCGCCCGGTAGGCCTCCTCCCACGTCGTCAGTCCATTGATGTTGCAGGCGGCCAGCACATCGAGATCGACAAGGACGGCCTCGATCGTGATCGTCATGCCGACAACACGTTCGGCTCCGATAAACGCACTTGCGATATATACGTCGCGATCTTCGCGCCCAAGTCCGCGACGTGCGGAGGATCGAGCACCGACACATGGCCGCCCGACACATCCGCAACGCGTAAGTCGGCGACCAGGTGATGCCACCCCGGCGCATAGTCGATCTTGCCATCGCGCGGTTGCAGAAGAAGTACGGTCGTATCCAGCGCGACGGGATCATAGGCTTTCACGATTCTCATGAAGCGATCATTTAGGTCGAGAAGCGCGCTCGTCTCGGTCGGTATGGGATCATGTCGGCGTCGAAGACGTGAGATGTAGCCGCCGATCGTCTCGATCGCGAAGGGAAGCTTCGCCCCCATTGGTAACGTTGCGAGTTGCACGATCTGATGACGCATCCGCGCCGACGTGGTCCTGTACATCGCAGGGTTCGACGTATCGAGCATAATGAGAAGACATAGCGGCGCGGTGCGACGCTCCAACTCGGCGGCGACTGCGTAAGCAAGAATTCCGCCGTTGCACCACCCCCCGATCATGAGCGAGCGCCCCGCGCCATAGGCTACGATACGATCGGCCAGATCGACAGCGAGATCGCCGATCGTCGTCGCGGTATCCAGACTGCGGTGACGCTCGAGATCGAGCGGCAGCCCGATGATCGCCTGCCCCGGCCCGATCGCCGTCGCCATGGCCCGGTAATATCCCGGACGTAGATTTGGCACCGCGTCGATCCAGAATAAAGGTACGCCCGTAGCATCCTGGATCGTCACGGTCCCGGGTAGCGGCGGCGTCGTGTCCCCTGCCTCAAGCAACGCGGCCATCGTGCGAACCGTGGGTGCATGCAACAAGGTCGATATCGGCAGCGTCGTCCCGAATTCGCGGCTGATGCGGCCCATCATGCGTGCGGCCATCAACGAATGACCACCCATGTCTTGGAAGTCGGTCGTGACCCCTACGTCCGTCATCGCCAGAGCCTCCGACCAGATTGCTGCTAGTCGGGTCTCGACATCGCCATGTGGCGGCTCACGCTCCGGGGCCTCCTCGCACGAAGCATCGATCGCCGGCAGCGCTTTTCGGTTCACCTTTCCACTGGTCGACAGGGGCATCGCCTCGATCACGGCGAACCGCGTCGGGATCATATAGGAGGGCAGCAGGCGGCCGAGATACGTGCGCATATCCGTCGCGGACGGCGCGGTCGTCGATCGTAGGACGTAGTAGGCGGCCAACCCGCTCTCCGCGTCATCGAAGGTCCGAACCGCTGCGAGCGCGATATCTGGATGCGATGCCAGGGCGGATTCGACGTCGCCCAGATCGATGCGATAGCCGCGGACCTTCACCTGGCCGTCGCGGCGGCCCAGCCATTCGCAGCGCCCATCGCGGCGCATCATCGCGATATCGCCCGTGCGGTAAAACCGTTCGCCGTCAGCCGCCGTCAGTGCGACGAAGCCGGTGCGCGTCAGCGTCTCGTCACGGTATCCGCGAGCGAGACCGAGCCCGCCGATAAAGAGATGTCCCGCGGTATTAGGGGGTTGCGGGCGACCGGCGTCGTCCAGCACGAGCATGCGGGTGTTTTCGATCGGATATCCAATCGTGATGTGATCGCGACCGACCTCCTCGATGCTCGACCAGACCGTGGTCTCGGTGGGACCATACATATTCCACAGCGTCATGCCGGCATCGAGCATTTGGTCGGCGAGATCGCGCGGCAGCACCTCTCCGCCGCAGAGCGCCTTGAGCCCCGGCGTGCCCTGCCAACCAGAGACGAACAATGCGCGCCAGGTGGCGGGTGTGCCCTGCATGACCGTGCAGCCACTTCGAGCGATCGCGTCTGCCTGCGCGAACGAGTCCGTCGACTCGCGATCCGTCGCGACCACCACCGTTCCTCCCGTGACCAGCGGGAGAAACAGTTCCAGAACGGAGATGTCGAAGGTCGGCGTGGTGATCGCCAGCATGACGTCGCGTTGACCGAAACCGGGCGCTCGGCTCATCGACGCGAGCATGTTGACCACCGAGCGATGCTCGATCTCGACACCTTTCGGCACGCCGGTGGAACCCGAGGTGTAGATAACGTACGCCAGATCGTCGGGCTGGACGTCGTCGTCGACGGCAAGACCGCGCGCGGCCGGATGAACGATCGGAAGATCGTCGCAAAGCAAAACGGGTATTCCCCAGCCGGGCAGTCGGCCGAGGCTGGCCCGGTTGGTAATGACGAGCGCCGGCAGCGCATCGCTTACGATCGCGTCGAGCCGGGAGGCGGGAAACGCCGGGTCGAGCGGCAGATAGGCCGCGCCCGCCTGCATAACGGCGAGCGGTGCGATCACGGTCTGCTCGCTGCGGTTCATGCAAACGGCGACCAGATCGCCACGACCGACGCCGGCCAGCCGAAGGTGGAGCGCGATATCATCCACCCGACGCCACAATTCAGCATGGCTGACCGCAACCCCGTTACTGACCACCGCGGGATGGTGGGGCCACAGCATGGCGGTTCGACGACCCGCCGCATGCACCGTGTCCGCAGCGACGGCGACCGTCTCGCCGCTGGCGAGCGCAAGCATCGCCGATGATTCGTGACCGTCCATCATCGGCAGATCGATAAGCCGCGAGCCGGGGGCCGCCGCCACGCCGCGAAGCAACCGCTGCCAATGCCGCGTCATATCGATGACGGTACGCTGGTCGAACAATTCAGTCGCGTACATCATGCGGACCAGCATGCGTTCGTCCAGTTCGACGATCTCGACGTACAGATCGTATTTCGCGGTTCGCGGCGCCACCTGCAGCGCTTCGAGCGTCCAACCCTCGATCCCTTGGGTTCGCGGGGGATCGAGGGTGAACATCACCTGGAACACCGGCGTCACCGCGGATTCGCTGCGGATCGCGAGCGATCGCACTACATGACCGAACGGCACGTCGCTGTTCTCGATCGCGCCGATCACCACGTCGCGGACCTGATGGAGATATTCGCGGAACGGCATGTCAGCCGCCGGCCGCGTGCGCAGCGCCATACAGTTGATGCAATAGCCCATCATCGTCTGCGTTTCGGGTCGGCGGCGGGTATCGGCAACGCCTCCGACGACGATATCCTCCTGACAACTATAGCGGTGGAGCAGCGTGGCGAAGGTCGCCAGCATCGTCATGTAGAGCGTGACGCCGTTGGTACGGCTGATTGCCTTCAATGCAACGAGAAGGTCAGGTGGTACCTCGAACGTTTCCATTGCGCCGTCGGGGGACGGATCGGCGCGGCGGGGGCGGTCGGTCGGCAGTTCTACGATCGGCAACACACCCGCCAGCGTGCGACGCCAATATCCGAGCTGAATTTCATCGGTCCGCCCCCGGTCGACGTCACGCTGCCAGACGGCATAGTCCCCATATTGAGCGGTTGGGCCAGGCAGACCATGCAGCTCGCCAGCAAGATTTGCTGCGTGGAGCACCGCTAACTCGGGCATCATGACGCGGTTGATCGAGACTCCGTCAAAGATGAGATGATGGATGACGAGATACAACCGATGATCATCGTCTGTGATCTTCGCCACACGCCCGCGAAACAGCGGCCCTTCCGCCAGATCGAAGGGCAGCCATGCGTCGGCCTCCGCCAACGCGAGCGCCTCGCGCTCGCGTTGGTCTTCCGGAAAGCCGGTCAGATCGACATAGGCAAGATGTGCGTTCATCGAGGGACGGATGATCTGGACGAGCTCGCCATCGACCTCGCCGAACGTCGTCCGCCAGGCTTCGTGGCGCTGGATCACGTGTGCAAAGGCGTTCCGGAATGCCGCGAGATCGAACGCGCCGCGCCGGATGATCGTAAACGGCTCGTTGTACAACGGCGCCATCGGATTGCGGGCGGCATGTATCCAGATGTGCCGCTGCTCTTGGGTCATCGGCGTGACCACGCCAGCCGATCGAGGGCCGACGGGGGCCACAGGTACGCGCCGCGACCGTTCTCTACGAGGACTGGCAACCATCTCAATATGCTCCAAGCGACACGGCCTCGCAGCGGCCGACGCCGCCGCCGATCAGCCTGCGTCCTCGACCCCCGGTGCGGAAGATCATGCCTCCGGGATCGTCGCCGAACGGGTCCGGTACGAACCGGTCGGCGGTCAGGTCAGGCCGGTTGCGATAGCCCCTGCCGACTCCACGTCCCCCGATCCAGACGTTGCCCTCCGCACCCGTCGCGACGGGTTCGCCTGCACCATCGAGAATATGGACGGAGGCGCCGGCGATCGGACGCCCCAAATTTGGTCCGCCGAACCGGTCGTTCGCCGGAACCTGACGTGCCGTCGTAATCAGCGCGCATTCGTCATGACCATATGTAGCGACCACCCGGAAAGCATGTCTGCCCGTGATCGCGGTGGCGCCGTCGCACTCCGCCATCACGAGCCGGAGCGCATCGTCCTCGTTCCAGCCGGGTAGCGCCAGCGCCTCGGCCGCGTCCTCGGCGGCGAGCATGACGGATATCCGGTTCCGTCTCAGCCAATCGCGCATCACCATCGCATCCGCGGCAACCGCATCGTCCATGACGACGATCGTCGCGCCACAGGCCAGCGCCGGCCAGAGTTCCAGCATCGCTGCCGAACTTCCCGCGTCCGCCATATGGCAGACGCGATCGGCCATGCCCAAATCGAAGTCGGCCCGAAGCCAATCCGCGATGAAGAGCAGGTTGGCATGCGTGATCTCCGCACCGCAGGTCGGCCCTCCCGGGCGGTCGACGGGGACGACGCACGCCACCGCATCACGACCGCAGCCGGGAGGCCCAGGCCAGTGCGGCGCGACCGCGCCGTCACTGCGCCAATCATAGGTCATGGCGTGCGCGCCCGCTGCCAGGCCGGCGATCGGCCCATTCCGATCCTCGACGACGATCCGGGTGATGCCGCAATCCGCGAGTCGGAAGCGGAGCAGCTCAAGCGGCGCGTCCGGCGACAAGCCGAGACACGCCCCGCCCGCTTTCAGCACCCCTAGGGACGCGACGACTTGGCCGACGGACCGCGGCAGGCACACCGCCACGGTTTCGCTCGCGGCCAATCCGGAATCCACAAGGATCGCCGCGAACCCGTCCGCGCGTCGATCGAGTTCTTCCCGGCTCAACGTTTCATCCGTGCCTAAGATGACCGCGTCATCGGGCCGGAGCCTGGCAAAGGCGGTCAGGATAGCGTCGACGCCACCCCCGACGGGCAAGCCGAGCGTTTCACAATTCTGATTCGCAAACAAGGAGGCGCCCTCCGTCCACAGGCCAGACGTCGCGACCAAGACAAGATTGCCTTCAACCCGAGTCGCCTTCGACACGAGGGTGTATCCCCAGCCACGGGATCCAATCAATCACGTCAAAACTACGTATATAATTGATAATAGTGCAAAACTATGGATATCTGAATTTTAGTATTGTCGAAAGACCAGGTAATGGCCGGTGCCCGAAACCGGTGAAAGAGGCATGCGCGCTATAACCGGAAGATCGGGAGCTAACATATGTTTGTCGGAGGCATGAATCTAAGCGATCGAACAATGGCATTCAATTGGTGCCTTCGGGTCGTATCTAGGCGAGCTGATGAAGAATGCCGGAAGGCAACCGACCGACGACGCCGCGGCCCAAGTCTTGCCGCTCCGATGCAGGTCGTGTCCAATGGATGACATACCTAGCCCGTCGTTTTCACCCCGCGAACGCCAAGTACTGGAGCATCTGGCGATCGGGTCTTCGAACAAGCGGATCGCCATAATAATGGCGATCGCGGAAGACACCGTGCGAGACCACGTCAAGTCGATCCTGCGGAAAACGGGGCTCGAAAACCGGACGCAAGTCGCGCTTTGGGCAGTTGGCCCGGGCGCATGGCAGATCCATAACGCGATGACGCACGACACGGATGGTGGGCTCGAGGGCACGCCCCCCCCATGAGAGGGGGGTGATAAAACGGAGATCGAGGCGTAATGGTTTTATGTCGACGAGATGCATCGAGCCCGCCGGCATCCAAAGTATGAGCGTACTTCGTCGCTGCCGAGCCGATCGGCAGTAATGATGCCATTCAACACATCGGATGAGGGGCAGGCACGATGGACAATGTCACGGTATCTTGGGAGGCAGGATCGCTGACAAGGCGCGAGCTTGAGGTTCTGGGCTTGGTAGTCGAAGGCTTCTCCGCCAAAGAGATTGCGATCGAGCTGCGAATCGCTCCGCGCACCGTCGAGTGCCATATCGAACACCTTCGGTCCAAGACGAACAGCCGCAACCGCGCCCAGATGTCGGCCGAGGCGGTCCGCTCCGGCGTGGTACCGATGATGCGAACTTTGGTCTAGCGCGTCGTTTTCCCGCTTGCCGCAGTCAGGGCATGCGACTTGATCGCCCGCAGGAAGAACCATGACGTCGGCGATCGACCAATTCATCTACACGGCGAAAAGCTGCCGCGATCTCGCGTTGAGGTCCGGAGGAATGGCCCGAATGGGCGGGTCACACCTGTGCGGTCTTGGGGTCTCGAAACTGCGTTGAGCCGCCCCGCCCGTTGACGGCATTGCAATCGAGCGATCGTGGCAAACGGACACCAGTGGCTTTGCCGACCTTGACAGGATGCGCGCGGCGACCGTCGGGAGGACGCCCGGCGTGGTCGGATCGGATCTTCGACTTATAGGTATTTTCCGGAGGCCATCTTCGCGTCCGTCTTCCGATATCATCCGACCTCGCTCCCGGGAGAGGAACACAATGGCGACGTCGAATACAGCCGCGGCCTCGACCAGTCTCAACTGGCGCAGGCTGGTCCCCCCATCGTGGCGCATGCTTGCCCGATCGCTTCGCCAAGGCATCCCTGCGCTTCTCGATCGGACGCGCGAACAGACAGATCTGATGATGATGGAAGCGCATTTAAGCCCGATCGCGCGACATCTGATCCATGCCAGTCAGATGCGGGATACCGGACTTTACGACCGGACGTACTCCGACTGGCGGGCACGACGGATCGAGAAGATCCTGGAGATTTACGGCGTCGACTGGTTCGATGGCCGAAAGATCGTCGAGCTCGGCTGCGGCCATGGCGACATCGGCGCGTTCTTCGCCGATTTGGGCGCCGAAGTCCTGTGCATCGATGGTCGCATCCGCAACGTCAACCACGCCAAGCTCAGGCACCGGGGCGTCAACGGCCTTACCTTCGACGTCTGCGACCTCGATCGTGATTTCTCTCTACTCGGCCGGTTCGATCTGATGATCAATTTCGGTTTGATATACCATTTGCAGGAGGTCGACGCTCATCTCGCCGCCTGTTTCGCCACCGCGAACGACATCGTGCTCGAGACGGTGGTGTGCGACTCGCTCGATCCGCATCGATTGATGCTTCGCCCGGAACGCAGCGATGTCGACGAGGAGGCGCTTAACGGCATCGGCAGCAGACCCTCGCCTGGCTACATCGAGCGGCTTGCCGAAGAGGCTGGATTTGGGGTCGAACGTCACTTTTCCGCCGACCTCAATTCGGGAGGGATATTCAGCTACGACTGGAGCCACCGCGACGATGACGCACCCAATGATGATTTCGGACGGCGACGCTTCTGGCGGTTTCACAAGTCGTCGGCGCGGGATCGCCTCTCCGTTGCCGGCGGGCACGTTGCGGCCCTACCGGCCCGGTCGGCGGCGACGGGGTAGCGGGTCAGCGGCCGGCGAGTGTCGCCACCACATCGAGGCGGGTCAGCCCCCGCAGTCCGAGGTTCTGACGCCACGATAACGGTTCGCCGGACAGACGCAGAGCCGACGTATGCTTCAGGAGTTCGTCGAGGGCGGCGGCGGCTTCGATCCGTGCCAGCGTTGCGCCGAAACAGAAATGCGGCCCCCAGGCGAAGGCAAGGTGCCGGTTCGGCATGCGATGGATATCGAACGCGTCCGGATCGTCGAAGACGCTGCGGTCCCTGTTGGCCGCCGCCGTCATGACCATCACGGCATCCCCTTCCCTGATTTGCTCGCCGCCCAGCAACCGGTCGCCGGGCGCGATGCGTCCGGTAAACTGGCTCGGCGTCTCGAAGCGCAGCAACTCCTCCACCGCTCCACGCAGCGCCGCCGAATTCTGCCGCAGGTGCCGTTCCGCCTCGCGATGCACGCACAGCGTCGCCACACCGCTCGAAATCAGGTTCGTCGCCGTACCAAGGCCGCCGACCAGCGTAATGATGACATTGGCGACGATTTCGTCGTCGTCGAGCGCGTCGCCGTCGTTCTGGCTGACCAGTGCGCCGATCAGGCCATGGCGCTCGCCGCGGCGTTGGCTGGTGATCGCGGCGGCGATGTACGTCGTCATCGCCGCCAGCGATGCCGCGGACCGATCGCCCGCGGCCACCGACTGGTGGAAATTACCGATCAATGCGGCGAAGTCGTCCGCCCAGCGCTGTAGCTGCCGCCAGTCGCCGCTCGGCAATCCCACGATCTCCGTCGTGATCATCGCGGGCAGCGGCTCGGCGAAACCGCCGTGCAGATCCCAGCGTTCGCCGTCCTCCATCCCCGCCAGCAACTCGCGGCAGATGTCGCGCATCCGTTCCTCGAGCCGTTTGACCCGCGATGCGGTGAACAGCGCGGAACAGGCGGTCCGCACCCGCAAGTGTCGCGGTTCGTCCATGAACATCATCTGTCGGCGCATCACCGCCGCCGCCGGGGTCAGCATCGGCAGGCCCATGCGCACGAACGTGTCGGCGCTCGGCGTGCGTGTGGACAGGAATTCCTGAAACACGATCACTGCCTCGGCATAGCCGGTGACGATCCAGGTGTGCAGATACGGATCCCAGATCACCGGACCGTGGTCGCGCATCTTGCGATACAGGACATGCGGATCGGCATGGATTTCCGGGTCGAGCAGACGCGCAAGGCTGCGGGCGCGTGCCGCGGCGATCTGCGCCGCCGCCGTCACCGGGCGTGGTCCGATATTTCGGGTTCGGCGACGGCTTCTGCATGGAACGGCATCGCGGTATCGCGGGCGTCGATCAGGGCGGCCAGTCCCTCGATGGTCGGAGCATCGAATATATCACGCAGCGACAAGTCCACGTCGAACGTCTCGCGGCACTGGATCACCACCTGAGTCGCCAGCAGCGAATGCCCCCCGATGAGAAAGAAGTCATCGCTTGCCGATACCCCGGCAATGCCGAGAACCTCTGCGACGATTTCGGCGACGATGCATTCGGTCTCGGTCTGCGGTACGCGACCGGTACTGGCTTCACGGCCGGGCGGCGGCAGGCGGTCATGATCGATCTTGCCGTTGCGGGTCATCGGCAGTTGCAGCATCGCCACGAAATAGGCCGGAACATGGCTGCGCGGCAGAAACCGTTCCATGAAGGCACGCATCGCACTCGCGTCGGGCAGGCTGTCCAGGGGAGATCGGCCAGCCGGCACATCGATACCTGGGACCGGCGCCAGATAGGCGATAAGCTGCCGCCCGGCGAGCGGGTCCTCGTGCACGGTCACCACGGCGGAGCCGACCCGTTCGTGACGCTGGAGCCCTACCGCGACCTCGTCCAGCTCGATACGGACCCCTCGAATTTTGACTTGCGTGTCGTGTCGACCGCAGAAGGCATATTCGCCGGTGGCAAGGCGCCGCGCCCGGTCGCCCGTCCGGTAGAGCCGCGCGCCGCGTTGCGACGAGAAAGGGTCGGGGACGAACCGCGCTGCCGTCAGCTCAGGTCGGCTGCGGTAGCCGCGGCCGACGCAACTGCCGCCGATCCACAGGTCGCCTTCCGCACCGTCGGCAACGGGTTGCATTGAATCGTCGAGCAAGTGGATCTCCGCCCCGGCGATCGGACGACCGATCGTTGGAAGATCCGGAGCCTGATCCAGCGGGTCACGCACCGGCACCAAGCCCGAGGTTGCGACGATCGTGCATTCCGACGGGCCATAATTGTTGACGAAGTCGAAAGGGTGAACCGCCCGTGGAAACGCCTTCAGGACGTCTCCTCCGGTCAGCATGAGACGCAGGGCGATTTCACGAGGCCACGCCGCTGACAGCAATTGCTCGGCGAGCGCCATCGGCACGGTTCCGATCGTGATCCGCCGATCGATGAGCCAGGCACGCAGCAGATCCGCCGAGGACCGCGCGTTGTCGTCGATCACGTCGATTGAAGCGCCGCGTGCCAGATACGGCCAGATCTCCGATTGCGCCGCGTCGAACGTCAGCCCCATCGCATAGCCAGCGTGGTCCTGCCGGCGCACGCCGAACGCGGTGATCGTCCAATTGATGAATCCCAGCAGATTGCCATGCGTGATCTCCACGCCGTTGGGCACGCCGGTCGTACCGGACGTATAAACGATATAAGCGAGATCGTCCGATCTGACGACCGGCAAGGGCAAGTCCTCGATTTGCTCGTCGTCGTCGATGCATAGGTCCCCGTCGGCCAGAGCATCGGGGCGGGCGAGCGTGCAGACCGCACCGCTGTCTGCGATCATGAAGGCCTGCCGCTCCACCGCATCGTCCGGGTCGATCACGACGAAGGCGCAGCCGGCCATCAACACGCCGAGCAGCGCGACGACCTGATCCGCCGACCGGCGCATCCGCACGGTCACGATGGCGCCAGGGGTAATGCCGTCATCGATCAGCCGTCGTGCGATAGCAGCGGCGCGACGACGCAAGCGGCCGTAACTCATCGCGGCAGCGCCCTCGAAGATCGCGATGTCATACGGCGTCGCACGGGCCGCGGCCAGCACGCGACCGTGCACGTTTTCCGGCTCGTGATCGCCGGCGCTTTGATATTGATCATGCGTCATATCTGCGTGCCCCGAGACGACCCCATGCCGCCGACCTGCCGTCGACCAGCTCATACGGCGTGTATTCAACCAAATATCAGGCTGCCCTCGTCAGGTAACGTCGTGCAATATACCTATACCGCCGAAGCAAGTGACCGCATCCGTGTTTATGCCACATGATAATGTATGCATTTTCTACTAACTCAGATTTTAGCTATCTGTCTTTGGAGACATGAAATGTCGATCGAAACGGACATCGGCGCGCGCGTGATCGGCGGTACGCCACCATGATCGCGATCAATGTAACGGGCTGGTGATCTACTGATGGGCCGCAACGTAGATGGGCGCCGGCACCTGACGCCACGTGAAGCAGAGGTATTGGTGCTCGTCTGCGAAGGCTGGTCGGCACGCGAAATCGGCGCGGCGCTGCATATCGCACCGGGGACGGTCGAGAAATATGTCGCGCATGCGATGGAAACCTATCAGGCGCGCAATCGTGCGAACCTCGTCGCGCGCGCGATCGCCGACGGCCTGATCTGACCGGCGGCGGGTCCGATCCATCCCAATGGTTCGCCCGGCACTACCGGGCGCTGGATCCTGCTTGAACCAGGCCGATTGGGGGGAGGAACTATAGGGTTGAAGGACGTCGGACATAGAACCTCCGATGACGGTTGCGGTTATGTCTCCCGACCCGTTCTCCTGTCGGGCGGATCGCCGGACCGCGCACGCGGTCACGACCGGAAGACGATGGTCCTTCTACCGTTGATCAGCACCCGGCCTTCGATATGGAGCCGTACCGCCTGCGCCAGCACGCGCCGTTCGACGTCCCTGCCCTTGCGGACCAATTCGTCCGGTCCGTCGGCATGCGTGACCGCCACGACATCCTGCGCGATGATCGGCCCCTCGTCGAGCTCGGGCGTCACGTAATGCGCGCTTGCTCCGATCATCTTCACGCCGCGGTCATGGGCCTGATGATACGGTCGCGCGCCCTTGAATCCGGGAAGAAAACTGTGGTGAATATTGATGCAGCGGCCGGCGAGCTGCGTCGCCGTCCCACTTGATAGAATGCGCATGTAGCGCGCCAGCACGATCAGTTCCGCCCCGGTTTCTTCGACGATCTGAAGGATGCGTTCGTCCCGCCCGTCGCTACCATCGGAAGGCGTTGCGGGGAGATGGTGAAAAGCGAGACCGTGCAGCCTGCCATCGCGACACAAGCGATGCGGGTGATCTGATACGATCGCGACGGGATCCATTTGGAGCTCGCCGTCACGCCAGCGATGCAGCAGGTCGAGCAGGCAATGGTCCGTACGGCTGGTGAGCAGGAGGACACGGGCGGGTCGGCCCTCCGTAACGGTGGCGACTTCCATGCGATAGCGATCGACGCATCCTGCGAGCACGCTCGTCACCTCGTCATCCGCAATGGCGTGATCGCCGTGGAAGACGACGCGCATGAAGAAACGGTCGGCGACGATATCCTCGAACTGTTGCGAATCTCGAATGTCATATCCTGCATCGGATAGTGCTTTTGCGACGCAGGCGACGATCCCCGGCGCGTTGCGACACGATAGTCGAACGATCGTTCGCTCCGCGTCGGTAGCGTTTCGGCCGCTCATCGCAGCCCGTCCAGCGACCGCATCAGGTCGGACGCTTCGGCGCGATGCATCGCCCCGAGCGTCGCATGACAGGTTGCGGCAGGGAATGATCCGGCCAGTTCGGAAGAGCCGTCTTCCTGGATCGAACGGGCGAGATGATAGGCAAGGTCGTCCAGGATCTCTTGCTCGTCGAGCCCGCGCTGAAAACCCGACTGCATCGCCGTCACCGTTGCAATCGAACGGACAGGATGAGCCGTCCGTCAGTAAAATTTCGCAGCCCGCTGGTC
Source organism: Sphingomonas sp. M6A6_1c (assembly GCF_053345135.1). Lineage (NCBI taxonomy): Bacteria > Pseudomonadati > Pseudomonadota > Alphaproteobacteria > Sphingomonadales > Sphingomonadaceae > Sphingomonas > Sphingomonas sp. M6A6_1c. The sequence continues at coordinate 451,284 of NZ_JBKEZO010000006.1, forward strand.
AGCGGAGCATGCTGATCGAGACGCTGATAGCCGAGGTCCCAGGTCGCCCGTCGGCCCATCCGATACCGCGCGCCGACCGACATCTGCGATCTTCGGGCACGCCGATCGAGCCCCTGAAAGGTGTCCCACGTGTAGCTGCCGCCGCATGTCAGGATGAGGCTACGTAAGAGTTCAAAGTCCAGCCGGGCCGCCACGTCGGTGGTAAGATACGCCGGCGTATCGGTCTGGGCCGAATCCTCGATGCGCCTGCCACCTTCGACGGTGACGGTAAGCACCGGCTTGGGGAACCACTCGACGCGACCGCGGCCGCTTATTCCCCTTGCCACCCAGCGCCGTGCCGCGCCGCGCTGGGAAAGGTAACCGCCCTGCACATGGCCACGCATCAGCCGTGTAATATCGAAGTCCGTCCCCGCTTCGATGGTATACCCGGTCGAGTCGCGATCCAGCAGCCCCCGAGCATGGTTACCGTAGGAACGCCGGTTGACGGTGCCATCGAGATAGACCGCGAACGCCGGACTGACCGCCAGATCGAGACGTGCGAACCCTGAAGCGATATCACGATTGCGGAAGCTCTGCTGTAACGGAATGCCTTCGGTCGTCCGCGCGTCCTCGAAGCGATAGCGATGCCAGTCTCCGCCGATCCGCGCCGTAAGATCGCCGAACGGACGTTCGCCGATCAGTGAGCCGCCCGTACGATGATAGCGGACCGGGCGATCGGCGGCCCCCGGAGCGTCCACCACGCTACGGGCCTCGGTTTGTCTTGCGCCGTCGAGCATGGCGGCAAGCGTTCCGCCGTCCACGTCGAGACGTCCGCCTGCGTTAAGACGCCAGTCCGTCGTGCTTTCTGAATCCGCCTTGAAATATTGCCGTTGGCTAATCGACGCACTGAGATCGGCGGAGTGACGCCGCCAATCGCTTCGGATCGCAAATGCTCCGCTCGCGGTGGCGATGACATCGGCCACTGGATCACGCTCGAGCGCATAGATATTGCTGTCGTGCTGGATGCCAAGGTCGAGCGATGGCGTTGCGACGAACGATCCGAGACGGACATTGGAGGGAACAAGCTCGGGATGAAGGCGATCCGCCACCGAGAGATCGGGATCGCGGCCGCGGTCGCGGAACGGCAGTTCCTGGATCGCCTGTGCATGCGTCAAGCCCGACCACGCGGTCGCAATCATAACGACGATTACGCGCCTCTCACGGCCGCGCCTCATCTCGCTCCGCTCTGCATCAGGACTGCCATCGGTGTACGCAGAAGGATCAGCAGGTCTGTGCCGAGCGACCAACACCGCGCGTAATCGGCGTCCAGGCGAACGCGGTGACCATAGGTCAACTGGTTGCGCCCATTTACTTGCCAAAGCCCGGTCACACCGGGCCGCACGCTCAGATAATCATCCACGCTGGTGCCGTAGCGGGTCAGTTCGTCCGCGGTCACCGGCCGGGGGCCGACCAGGCTCATGTCGCCCAGCAAGACGTTCACCAATTGGGGAAGCTCGTCGAGGCTGCTGGCGCGGAGCAGCCGCCCGATCGGGGCGATGCGGGGATCCCGGTCGAGCTTTCGGGCCCTCGCCCACTGCGCCGCCGCATCGCGATCGCAGGTGAGAAGCAGCGTAAGTCGATCGGCGCCGTCCCGATGCATCGTCCTGAACTTCAGGCAGGCGAACCGCTTTCCGGACCGGCCGATGCGCTCATGCCGGTAGACGATTGGTCCATGGCTTGTTGCTGCCACCGCGATGGCGATCACGATCATGATCGGCAGAAACAACGCGAGTGCCAAGCTTGCCCCGACAATGTCGCCCAGCCTTTTGAGCGAGAGTGCCAACGCTCTGGCATGGTCACGGCGGTGATCCTCGGAGACGCGTAGAAACAGCGCCGTTACGGCTCCGCGATCATGCATGACGTTCCCTTTCGATGCGGCGGTAGGGGTTCCTACCGATTGCCGGCCACCTTCGACATGCTTCAACACCGGCATCGTCGCGTAGCCGATAAGACGCAGCCCCTTAGAACATGCAGGCTTGGAAAGGGCAATATCTTTGCCGATTGTGAAAATACCTATACTCTTCATGAGGCGTCAGGAAAATGATACTCGACCTCCGCAAAGACGATCTCCCTACCGTGGCCGCGTTTCCCGTGCTGATCATCGGCGGGGGGCCAGCGGGCATTGCCCTTGCACTTGAATTGGAACGGCGCGGAGTCGACGTGCTACTTGTCGAAGCTGGCGGAAACCGCATCAACTCGGATGGACAGGATATCTATCGCGCCGAAGCGATCGGCGAGGCAGGACATGGACCGATCCATCGGTTTCGCCATCGCGCCCTTGGCGGCACGTCCGCCGTATGGGGCGGCCGCTGCATCCCGCTCGATCCTATCGACCTTGAGGCGCGGCCATGGCTGTCGCATGCCCGCTGGCCGATCGAATATGCCGATCTTGCCCGCCATTATCCGGCAGCGCTCCAGCTTTGCCGCGCCGGCGCGCCGGTGTTTTCGGCAATCCGAACGCCGGAGCATGACGGTGGCGGGGCGATGTTCGACATGACCGACGACGATCTGGTACTCGACCGCATCGAGCGGTTCAGCGAACCGACGCATTTTGGACGGCAGTATCGGGACCGGTTGCGGCATAGCGATCGCATCACGGTCGTGACGAACGCTCCCGTGATCCGCATCCGGGCGCACGATGGCGGCGACCGGGTGGCCGGGGTAGACATCCATATGCCGGACGGTGGCGAACGATCGGTCTTAGCCGACGTCGTCATCGTCGCCGTCGGTGCGATAGAAACGGCACGGCTGCTGCTGTCCTCCACGACCGAAAAGCCGTGCGGCCTTGGTAACGAACGCGATCTGGTCGGTCGCTTCTACCAATGCCACCTCGAGGGGCATTTTGGCGAATTGGTGCTGACGCCCGGCACGCCGGCGCGCCTTGACTATTTCCGGGACGCGGAGGGGATCTACTGCCGCCGCTACATGTGGCTTTCTCCCGCCGCGCAGCGCCGCAACCATCTGGCGGGACTGATCCTGCGAGCAACGCATGCCAAGGTCGCCGATCCGGCACATGGCGATCCCGTCCTGTCGGCGATGTTCCTGGTAAAGGGGATGCTCGTCCCCGAATATGCGCGCGGCATGAACTCCACGGAACACGCCGAGGCACGGCGGATTGGCGGTTCCGCAGGCGTCTATACACGCCATGCGATCAACGTGCTGCGCGGCTCGCCGCAGCTCGCGGGCTTCGCCACCGATTGGACTCGCCGCCGCGTTCTGGCACGGCGCAAGCTGCCGTCCGTTTTTCTTTCGGACCCACGCGGACGATACCCGCTCGACGTAAACGCCGAACAATCCCCGAACCCCGACAGCAGGATCCGGCTCGGCGACGCGCGCGACGACCTCGGTCAACGCCGTGTGATCGTCGATTGGTGCGCATCCGCTGACGACCGGCATCGCGTGGCGCGTGGCGTCGCAATTGCCGGTGATGCGCTGAAACGTGCCGGCGTGGCGTGCATCCTCATCCCCACCCCCCATCTCACCGCCGCGGCGCTGACCCCCGTTGGTGGTCATCACATCGGAACGGCGCGTATGGCGGAGACAGCAGCGACCGGCGTCGTCGACCATCATGGCGAGGCTTTTGCTTGCGGTGGCCTGTACATCGCAGGAGCAGCCTCATTCCCAACTTCGGGTTTCGCCAATCCCACCCTCACCATCGTCGCGCTTGCCCTCCGAATGGCTGAGCGCGTCGCCGCTCGCTTGGCCGCCCCGACGTCATAGGTGTTTTGCACGACTGAACCGCGTCGCTGCCTTTCCTTACAAGGGGCATGCCGGGTCATTGCCCGGCGGCAGGAGGCAGCATGAGCGGGTTCACCAGACTGCACGGCCCACGGGATGTGTTTGCGCTCTTTCGCAGAAGGATCCTCCTGTTTGTGGCAGCGTCCGCGTTGACGCTGGCTGCGATGGCGGCCTTCGTCATGACGCGGGTTCCCCGCTACGAGTCGTCTGCGCTGCTCGAAGTGGACGTGCATCGCCAATCGCCGGTCGGGCCCGTCGCGATCGTTCCGGACAAAGGCGATCAGGGGATCGTCGGCACGCAGATGAAGCGTATGGCCTCCCGAACGGTAGCGAGCCACGTCGTCGACGAACTGGGACTTGCAAACGATGTGGAGTGGTCGCCCCCGCCTGGTGTGGTGACGCGGCTGCTGGGGTCGCCAGTCGCGGTGACGCAGGAGTTGCGGCGCAGACGGGCGATCGAAACTCTGATGCGCCGCCTGTCAATCGTGCGGGACGAAGTGGCTCCGGTTGTCACCGTCATGGTAGCATCGGTCGATCCGGCACGCGCCGCCGACATCGTGAACGCCGTCGCCGCGGCATATCTTCAGGAGGCGTCCGAAGCAGGCCGCGCGTCAGCGTCGGACCAAGCGCAGGTGCTCAACCGCCAACTCGATCGGCTCGCTCTCGAGGTAACCCAAGCGGACGCGGATCTGGCGGGCTACCGCGCCAGCCATGGGCTGACCGCCCTTGCATCGCTGAACGGCGGCGCCGTGGACCAGCAGGCATCGGCACTTGCCGGCCAGCTTGCCGCCGCCCAGGCCGACGCGGCCGCCGGCCGGGCGCGCGCCGCGGTAGCGCGCAGCATGGCCGGCTCCGGACGCGGCGACGCGGTCGGCGAGGTCCTTCAATCCCCGGTCATCGCCCAGCTACGGCAGCAGCGTGAGACGATCGCCGCGCAATTCGCCGAAACGCGCATCCGCTACGGCGCCGATCATCCCCGCGTCGCCCGCGTGACCGAACAACTGGCCGGCGTCGATGCTGCAATCCGGCAGGAGGAATCCCGGATCGAGGCCAGCGTTCAAGCCGCGGCGCAGGCATCTGGCCAGCGCGAAGGCGCGATCGCCGCGGCACTGTCAGCGGTGCGCGGCAGGCAGGCCATAGACACCAACGCGCAAGTCGGCGCTGATCGCCTGGCCCGGATCGCCGAGGCCAAGCGAACGACTTACGTCAGCCTGGCGCAGTCTGCCGCACGATCGGTACAGGAAGGCGCGCTGACTTCGCTTCCCGGCATGGTCATCGCGCCGGGCGTACCGGCGATGGTCGCGTCCTACCCGCAGACTGCGCTGCTCATCATGCTGGGGCTGCTTGCAGCACCGGCCGCTGGCATCATCGCGGTGCTGGGCGTAGAGGCTTTCGACACACGGGTGCGGGGGACGCGCGAACTCGCCGTTATTCCGGGCGCGCATCACGTCTCCTCGGTCGCCCAGTTGAGCGCGCGGACGCTTGGCCGGATCGATCGACGTGCGAAGCCGTGGGACTATGTGCTTGCCAAGCCGATGTCCGCCTATGCGGAGTCGATCCGTTCGATCAGGGCCCGCCTTGCGCTTTCCCGGAACGAGGCTGGCGGCCTCGTCGTCTGCGTCACCTCGGCGATATCGAACGAGGGCAAGTCGACCCTGTCCGCCAGCTTGGCGCGCACCATGGCGCTTGCTGGCGACCGGGTGCTGCTGATCGACTGCGATCTGCGTCGCAATGGTCTTGCGGGCTTGCTCCACGATAAGCCAGCCGCGGGCCTCGCCGAAGTGTTGGAAGGCGGAAGTCGGTTCGCCGACGTTCTGGAGCGGGACGTGACGCCCGGTCTGGACGTCCTCCCCCTTGCCGGTACCCGTTTCACGCCGCACGATGTCTTCGGCGACGGTCGGATGGCCGGATTGCTCGAACGGCTTCGGGGTAGCTATGATTACGTGATCGTCGATGCACCGCCCGTGCTGGTGGTGGACGACGCAGTCACGATCGCCGGACTGTCGGATGCCGTCCTTCTCGCGGTCCGATGGGGATCGACACGGATCGAGGCAAGTCTCGCGGCAGTCGAACGGCTACGCGAGGCCGGCATCGACGCGATCGGCCTCGTGCTCACGGCCGTTGATCCCCGCAGGACGCTGACGTCCCATCCTGACTCCCAACATTACCTAGCCGCGTCCAGCGGCTACCACCGGAATTGAACTGCTCATGGCGGACCTGACCGAACGGCCAAGCGGTCGAGCCTGGTTCCTGGCGCTCAAGGGGCTGAATCTGAGCCTGCTCGTCGTCTATTCATTCGGCCTGGTTTTCGTGCTGGTGCGTTCAGTGCCGATCGGGTTCTACCCCTGGATGGTCATGCTGTCGTCGATCGGCGGCTACGTCCTAGCGGTCGATCTGGGCTTTTCCAATTACGTCTATTCGGTCGTCCGCCGCCGGTTCCTGCAAAACGAGCTTGAGGGGGCGGAAGACCTAGTTGCGGAGGCAATCGCATTGTACCTTGCCATCGCGCTCGCGGCCTGCGGTCTTGCGGGGCTAATCATGGCCGCAGTGGTGCCGGTCGGCCTGAAGCTGGCGATGACCGGCTATTTCGCCTCGATCGTGGTGCCGCTGCCGTGGATGTTGATCCGGCGGACCGCTGCAGCGATTGATCTTCATGTCGAGATCGAAACGCTGGAAGTCGTCCGGCGCGCGGTATTTTGCGGCTTCGCCGGAGCGATGCTGGCCGGCCTCCCCCTGATCGGGTTCGTCGGACTGTCGCTTGCGGGCTGGATCGTTGCGATGGCCGCGGCATGGTGGCTCCTCCGCCGTCATGGGTTCCATCTTCGTCCTGGCCCCCCATGCCGCATCGTCGCCTTCTTCGTCGAGCATCGCGACGGCGTGTTGAGCTCCGGACGCTTCACCGCACTGGAGTTCGCGATCTACAACTTTCCGTATCTACTCATTCCAATGCTATTCCATGGGCCGGCAAACCTCGTTGCGTTCGACCTGTTCAACAAGGTCGCGCGGTTCGGAGGCGCAGCCTATTCGGTGCCGGCGGAAGCGTTCACCCCGCAGCAGACCCGCGCTCACTATGCTGGCGATGTCGACAGCGTCGAGCGCTACCAGCATCTTATGTGGCTGGTCGGCTCGGTGCCGATGGTTATCGGCGGGGCGTTGCTGCTGCTTGCCGGCGGGCCGGTGTTTGATCGGTTGCTCGACGGCGTCCACATGGTACCGGTCGAGGTCCGCATCGCGATGGCCGCCATGCTGGCGGCACTGCTGTTGCAGACGTCCGCGGGCGGCTTCCTGCTTTCGGTCGGCCGCTATGACGATGTCTTTCACGTCGCCAAGGTAACCGCCGGCCTGATGGCGATCGCAACGGTAGCGACGCTGTTGTTCGGCCTGTCCTTCGCGACGTTCATGCTGCTGTACGTCGCAGCCTACGGTGTGCACGCCGTCCTCTTCCAAGCGGCATTCCGGCGCCTGTCCGGCGATGCACGGCGGATCAGGGCTGCGCTGGCATGACCGCGCTGATCGCTCCGCGTCCATCGATGAGGATCGATACCGCCATATCGCGAGCCCCCGCCACCGTTCCGCGAGGCACGGCAGCCGTCGGGTCGGATCTCGCGCTTTCCAGCCTGACGGTGGCTTTGTGGCTTGGCGTTTTCGGACAGAAACTCGCGCTGCCCGGCAATATCGAATTCACCCTTGTGGTGATGGTTGCGACGATCGCCTTCCTGCTCGTCACCGGGCGAGCCCGTCTCAGTCTGCCCCGCCTGCTGCTTTTTGCCGTACTCGTCGGGTCGATCGCCGTCAGCCAGGCGATGGCGCCCCACCGACCTGCCTCGATTTCGGCGATCCTCATGGCGATCGTCCTATATGGCGCCCTGCTCTTCGTCGTACCTTTAGATGATAGACAACGGGTCAAGCTGATCGGCCGTTTTCAGGTGCTCGCGCTCGTCGTGGCAATGATGGTCGCCTTGCAATGGATCTGCCAGATCGTCGGCCTGCCGATGCCGGGGATCGAGGGCATCGTGCCGCAGTCGCTGTTGTTCCAATCCTACAATTATATTCAGCCGCTAACCTGGCACGCCGCCTATCTGAAGCCGAACGGCATCGTCATGCTGGAGGCTTCGCAGGCATCGCAACTGCTGGCGATGGCAGTGATGATCGAAGTATGCCTGTTCAGGCGTTGGTGGCGCGTGGCCGTGCTGATCTCGGCACAACTCGCTACGTTCGGCGGGACCGGTTTCGTCCTGCTGCTGGCCGGGATGCTGGTCATTCCCTTCTACCTGCGCGGGCGGGCCATCGCCGCCCTTGCCGGACTGCTGCTGCTGGTCGCGATCGGCACCAGTTTCACTCCGGTATGGGACAATTTTGCCCGCCGCAGCGGTGAAATCGGTGGAGAGGATTCGACAAGCGGACGCGGTCGGTTCGTCGAACCCTATCTGTTCATGATCGACAGGCTGTCCGCCGACCGCCCGACGCTGATCTCGGGAATTGGACCGGGCAACGGCAAGCGCGATCTCGATCGCACCGGCCAGCTTGTCATGAATCCGCTGGTCAAGGCGATCGTCGAATATGGGCTTGTTACGGGTATGGTGTGGATGCTGTTCGTCCATATCTGCATTGTCCGAACCCGCATGCCGTTCGTCGTCGCGTTCGTCGTGCTGGTGCAATACGACGTCCTCAATGGCGCGCTGCTCGTGCCGCTGCACCTGCTCTATTGCTGGACACTCGCCGGAACGCATGGTTGGGGCAGCGAGTCGTGACGGAAGCCGTGCTGCCCCGCAGGCGACGGACTGCCGCTGCCGCGCGCTATCCACATGCGCTTCCCGCGCTGACGTCGATGCGCTTCTTTGCCGCCGCCTGGGTCGTCGCGATGCACTATTCCTGGTGGATGCCGGTCGGCGGCAGCACGCTTCCAATCCTCTCCAAGGGCGGAATGGCCGTCGATTTCTTCTTTATCCTGAGCGGCTTCATTCTGGCTCACGCGCATTTCGACGCGATCGTTGAGCATCGCCTCGACGCCCGCGATTTCCTGATCCGCCGTCTGGCGCGGATCTATCCGATGCACGCGGCGGCAATTGCCTTCTATTGCATCATGGTCGGCATTGCTGCCCTTCTTGCGGTGCCTTTACCCAATCCAGAGCGCTACGGGGCGTGGCAGCTGGTGCTCAACGTAACGCTGTTGCACGCACTGCAGGCGCATGACGCGGGTGCATGGAATTATCCGTCATGGTCGATCAGTGCAGAGTGGATCGCATATTGCGCCTTTCCGTTGCTTTCCGCCGCCATCCTGCGGCGGGGGGACGGTCATGCTGGAAGACGATTGATCCCGTTGGGAATCGTGGTCCTCCTCGTATCGGCGGTGGCGCCACTCGCGTTCGGGACGGGGCTCTTTGATCTTCACGCCAACTTCGGCTGGGCCCGCATACTGCCCGAATTCGCGTTCGGCATCGCGCTCTATGCGTGGGGCCGTCGGGTGCAGCTTGCCGCCTTGGCATCCTCGATGGCCTTGCTGCTGCTATGTGCAGCTATCGCTGTTCTCGCATGGTACGGCATGACGCTCGCCATGCTGGCGCCACTCGCGCTGCTCATTCTCGCTGGCGCCGAAATGGCGCGAAGCGACGGCGTCCGCTTCCTTTCGCTGCCACCCTTCATCGAGGCCGGCGAAATCTCGTATGCGCTCTACATGATCCATCTGCCCGTAGCGACGGTCGTGTTGCGTGGTACGCGCGGCGCGGGCGGTGTGACACCGCTGTGGTCACTTCCCCTGGCCGCAATCCTCGCGCTGATCGCCGCCATCGCCTGCCATCGCTTCGTCGAAAAACCGGGCCATCGCCTCATCATGCGCCTTTCGCCCAATTCCAGGAGACAGAAATGATCTCGATCGTCGTTCCGACCCGCAATCGCGCGTACACGCTACGCAAGGTGCTGCCGTCCTACTTCGTTCAGGATGGCGTCGACGAGGTGCTGCTGGTCGATGACGCGGGGGATGACGACACAGTCGACATCGCGGCGGCGATTGCCGAGAATTTCCCGAACGTGGCGCTGCGCATCGTCCGCCACGATCAGCGCAGGGGTGCCGCAGCGTCGCGTCAGGACGGCGCCGCAGCGGCCGCGGGTGAATTCGTGCTGTTCTGCGACGACGACGAATATCTAGAGCCGGGATACGCGGCTGAATGCCTCAGACTTTTACTGGAACACGGCGCGGGAGCCGTATCTGGGCGCCGCGTGTACATGCTGGCCGGCGAGACGCGGGCGCATGCCCTGCACAGGTTCGGCAACGGCATGCGGCGCGGAAAGCCGTTCGACTACGCCCTGTGCGAGAACGTGAATGGCGCCGTCTTCGAAGGGGTGGTGAGCTTGCCGATCACCAACTCCAACATCTTGACGCGTCGCAGTTATGTTGAGCGCTTCGGTTTCGACCCCCACTATGCGGGCGGGAATGGATACCGCGAGGAAAGTGACTTCCAGATGTCGCTGTTTCTGTCAGGGCACCCGATCCTGGCCAGCAACGATGCGCATAGTGTCCACCTGCCGATGGGGGAGGTAAGGACAGGTGGACAGCGCGTCCATGCAGCACGCAAATTTTTTTGGTCGGTACGCTACAACGCTTATTTTCTTGAAAAGCATTATGGTCGATATGCCAGAAAGGTCGGCTTACGCCAGCCGCTCTGGCTCGCCAAATTGCGCGCGCTCTTCTACCTGGCTTGGCGCAACTTCTTCCGCCCCCCATTATATGCGATCGTCATGTCGGCTCGGTTCGGCTTACGCACGTGATCGCAGCACCCGCCCGACCGTTGCGGATCCTGTTGTCAATACATCACAGGCTTGAGCGGAGCAGCGGCGCTGCGGGTGTCGTGATGCGGATCGCCGAGGAATATCGCCATCTTGGCCACGACGCCACGGTTGCGTCGCATGAGGACGTGCCGACGATCGTACCAAAGTTATTACGCGGCTTGCTGTTCCCCTTCGTTCTCGCAGCGATGATCCGCCGGCGGCAACCGGATGTCGTCGACGCGAGCAGCGGCGACGGCTGGTTCGCCTATTCACGGGATGCTGGTCGAGCCCGTCTGCATGTCACACACAGTCATGGGCTCGAGCACCTTTCGTCCGAGCGCGAGTGTGCTGGAGGCCGATTCCTGCCATTCCATAAGCGGATTTGGCGGCACGGGCTGAGGCTGCGACTGGTAGCCCGATCCTTTGCCCTCGCCGATCTTTCTTTGGTGCTTAACGACGCCGAAGCGGACCACCTGAGCAAGGCCTTGAGCATAGAGCCATCGACAATTCACCGCATACGGCTTGGCACCGATCATGCCGGCATCCTCGTCGACGATGGCCCCCGCCATCCCGCAGCGATCGTCCAGATCGGGGCCTATACGCAAAGGAAGGGGGTGACGGTTGTTGCGGCCGCGATGGTGCCGATCTTGGAAGAAACGCCAGGTTCTTCCATGATGTTCGTCGGGACAGGTGTACCGCGCCAAATCGTCCTCGACGACTATCCGGATCATCTTCACGATCGGATCATTGTCGTCGAACATTATAGCAATGATATGCTGCCCGGACTGCTGGCCGATCGGTGCATCTGCCTCATGCCATCCTTGTTCGAAGGATATGGCATCGCGAAGCTCGAAGCCATGGCCTGCGGCCTCGCAGTCGTGGTCAGCGATGACGCGGGTGCGAAGGCAGATGTCATAGATGGCTGCAACGGTCTGATCGTGGCGTGTGGCGATGCAGAGGCCTTGCGTCAGGCCGTCAGGACATTAGTGGCGCAGCCGCAATATGTCAGGCGCTTACGAGCAGCGGGTTTCGAGACCAGCAAAATGCTCTCTTGGGACAAAATAGCACGAGATAGGGTATCGCTTTATGCCACTCACTTTACATTGAAAGAGGCCCGAAATCGTCAGCATATAGGTTAGTCTTGTCCGATGCCGCTGGCTTCGGGCGGTAGGAAGGAACATAAGAATTTATCGTCTGTGCCTTCTTTGTGAGCACGCAGACGGCAGAGAGATTATGTCTCCCGCTTGCAAATTCGGGTGCTCTTTTCGTGGATCCTTATAGCATCGCCTGTCAGGCCAAAATTGTGAAACCGGGGATGAGCGCACTCCCTGTTTGGATAAATTTTGTTCAAAGCCGATCTGGCCGTGACTTTCATCCAACAGGTGCCTCGCGTTGTGGTCAGGACAACGGGGCAGACAGCCAGCGCGACGGTGAACCACGATGAGCAACCATTTGCGCCCTCGCGTGGATAGGGATCGGGTTGCATCGCGCGCGATGAACTTGGATGCGAGCCCAGCTGACGTCACCGCTCTTTGCATCACCATGGGCATCCCCATCAGCGCAATCGAGCCTTTGGCCACCAGTGGAACTGAGCTGGCCCCCGTTTTGACCGGACGGATTTAAGCCTAAGAAGGAGGCTTGGGGCTATCCCCTGAGCATAGGCTTATGTCCGTGTCCGAGATCATCA